>NZ_JAKCFI010000004.1:317851-635702 GCF_021412625.1 Myxococcus stipitatus
TTCCCGGTGGCTGCGCGACGCAGGTCGAGCCGGGGGGCAGTCATGTGTCTACGTTTGGGAAGCAGGTCGGTTCTGGCGGCGGTGGTGACGGCGAGCCTCGTCACCGCTCGGACGGCGGGGGCCGACGAGTCGCTGGAACCCAACTTCAGCCAGGCCGCCAGGGTGGCGACGGTCGTCTCGAAGCCGAACGCGCGCGTCGCCTTCCCGAGCGGCGCGTTGACGGGCACGTTGGACGTGAGCCAGGGGCGCTTCACCGGGGTGCTGACGGTGGGGGGCTCGGTGCGGACGACGTTCAACCTCGCCGGCTTCCCTCCGGTGACGGCGACCGTCACGCTGGTGCTGGTGGGCGGGGTGAGCGGCGAGGTGGATGCGTCGATGCGGGCCTCCCTGGTCCAGCGGACGAACATCCGGCTCAGCGATGTCTGGATTGGCTTCATCCCGGTGTCGGTGGGCAGCCAGTGCCTGACGAGTCGTCCGGTGGACGTCGAGGTCTCCGGGACATTGGCGCTCGACGGGCCGTCGACGTTGACGGGCTCCTACTTCCTGCCGGACTTCGCCAATTGTGGCTTCGCGACGGCGACGTTGAACCTGTTGGTGCCGGGGCCGGACAACGCGGTGACGGTGACGCTCAACCCGTCCGGGTCGTTCGAGGAGTAGCGAGGGTCGTCTCCGGGGGCCTCCACATGAACCACTGGGGCGGGCCTCCGTCGAAGCAGGGCTCGGTGCGTTGGATGTCGAAGCCGAAGCCCTGGTACCAGTCGCGGTTGGAGGCCTTCGCGGTCTCGAGGAAGCAGGGCTCGTCGCGCTCGGCGGCGAGCGCGAGCCCGGCGCGCATCAGCTTCACGCCCAGGCCCCGGCCTTGATGCGCGGGGTCCACGGCGATGAGGGCCAGGTACCAGTGCGGGGGCGTGTGCGGGTGGTAGCGCTCGAGCCGCGCGAGGGCTTGGAGTGCCAGCCGGGCGCGACGGGGGAAGTAGCGCAGGCCAGCCCAGACGGTGGGGAGGAAGCCCGCCTGTCGTCCCAGGGATTGGGGGAACGCGCCGGGGCGCAGCCATGCGGCCACGCCGGTGAGTCGTCCCTCCTCGGCGGTGACGTGCACCACGCCGTGCGCGAGGCAGTCGATGGTGGTGGCGCTGTAGAAGCGCGAGGACACCTGGGCGCGTGTGTCGGACGGGCCGGGGAAGAGCTCGGCGAGGAAGGGGTAGTCATCGAAGGCGCGGGCACACAGCGGGCCCACCTGGGGGAGCAGCTCCGGGGCGAGCTGCTGGACGCTGACGCTCATGGGGCGCGACTGTAGTCCGCGGACGAGGGCGGGTCAGGGGGGCTTCTCGCCGGGAGGGGGCCTGCCGTTGTTGCGAAAGAGCGCCCAGGCGTGACGCGGGCCCTCCAAGAGCGTGATGACGAGAAAGCCCAGGAGGATGAAGGCGATGGGGCCGAGGAGTCCTCCCGCCACGGCCCCCAGCACGAAGCCTCCGAGTCCCCAGAGCACGCCCGAGGAGACGAAGCCCCAGACCGCGCCGGTGATGCTGCCCACGGCGGCGCCGCCGAGGATGATGGGTTCGATGAGGTTCACCCCTGGGCTCCTCTCGGAGGGACCGAGTCTGGTCGATATCACCCGCCCGAGTCACGGCGCGGGTCGTCTGGGATGAGACACCTCGAATGGCGTCTCGGTTTCGTTGGGCGCGCGTGCCTCAGTCGAGCCGTTCGTGGGAGTCCGCCTCGCCGCGCTTCCAGTACGACGCGGCCTTCACCCACTCCGGCGGGTGCTTGTGCACGCCGACGACCTCGTCGCGCACCGCCCGCGCCACGCTGCTCTCCGCGGCGACCCAGACGAAGCCATCGCCCCGGGGCCACGTGAACTCGCGCAGCGCGCGCCGCAGCGTCGCGGCCACGTCCTCGCCCTCGACATCCCGAGGAAGCCAGCGAGGACTCCACGCCGCGCGTGTCTCGAACTCCAACTGCTCGGCCGCCGAGGCCACGCTGATGAGGCCCGTCACCGGCACGCCCGCGCGCAGCTCCTCGAGCTTGCGCCCCAGCGCGGGGAGCCCGGCTTCGTCGCACACCAGCAGGTTCCAGTCGAAGTCATCCGGGACGACGATGGACCCACGCGGCCCGCCAATCTCGAGCCGCGTCCCCGGCCCCGCGCTCCGCACCCAGCGCATCGCGGGGCCGTCCGCGTGCAGCGCGAAGTCGATGGTCAACGTCCCCCGCGCCGCGTCGAACCGGCGCGGCGTGAAGTCGCGCATCGCGTCCCCGAAGAACAGCTTGATGTGGTCGTCGAACGCGGGGCTCACGAAGCCCTTCAAGTCCTCGCCCTCGAACTCCACGCGCGTCATGCGCGGTGAGAGCGATTGCACCCGCGTGACGGTCAGCGTGCGTCGCCGCGCCTCATGCCTCATCCGCTGGAACTCGTGTCGCTTCATGTCACAGCCTCTCGATCTTCTTCGCGGCCTCGTCGATGATGTCGGCGACCTGCAACTGCGCGTCCTTGTCGCGGCGGGTGGAGAGCGACTGGCGCAGCACGGCCTTCAAGTTGTGCATCGCCCGCCACACCGGCCCGGTCTCGTTCCACGCGTTCTCGTCCCCGAGCCGCTGTAGCCGCTTCAGCGAGGACTCCGCCTCCCGCTTGGACTCACCCGCCGCCTCGCGGCCCTCCGGGGTCAACGAGAAGACCTTGCGCGCGCCTTCCGTGCTGGTCGCCTCGACCTGACCCAGGTCCTCCAACATCGTCAGCAGGGGATAGATGACCCCGGGGCTCGGCGCGTACGTGCCGCGCGTGAGCGTCTCCAACTCGCGGATGACCTCGTACCCGTGTCGTGGCTTCTGCTCGAGCAGATGCAGGATGACCGCGCGCAGCTCCCCGGGCTCGAACATGCGCCCCCGCCGCCCCCTGCCTCCTTCCTCGCCCAGGTCCCTGTCCCCTCGGCCAGGCCGGCCGTGAGGCCGCCCGCCTCCACCGAATCCCCGCCCGCCGCCCCGATGTGCTCCAAATTTATCTCGCATATCGAAGATATATCTTGAGGCCTTCGGATTCGCAGCGCGAAGCACGGGCCCCGTCGCGCATGGGCGGGCCCTCGCCGGGGCGGCCCGGGGGCGAGCGAGCGGGCTTCGAGTCCCCCGACGTGCCGGGCCATGTCAGACGCGGCTGCCACTGTGGACCCCGGGAGCAGGACGGATGGGGAAGGGGCGGGTGGTTGGAGGAGCGTCATGGAGCAGCAACCCTTGTGGGCCGAGCCGACCGGAACCGCGCCGAGAGGAGCCTCCACCAGGGGTTCCATGGCGGTGCGCACCTCAGGTGCGAGGAGTCGCCGGGAACTGTCCCAGCCGGAACAGGCCGCTACAGTGCCGCCCGTCGTGAGCGCGACCCCACCCATCCTGGCGTCCATCGCCGTTGGTCGCCCCGTCCGGGGTGAGTTCACCTACACCGTGCCGGAGGCCCTCGCGGGCACCCTGGCCCCAGGGCAGCGGGTGCTGGTGCCCTTCGGTCGAGGCACCGCGCTCGGCTTCTACCTGGGGCCCGCCGCGAAGCCCCCGGGTGAGAAGGTCCGGCTCAAGCCCATCCAGCGGGTGCTGGAGGAGTCGCCCTCGCTCCCCAAGGACCTCATCGCCCTGCTGCGCTTCGCGGCGGAGCACTACCGCTATCCGCTGGGCGAGGTCATCCGCGGCGCGCTGCCCCCGGGCCTGTCGAAGCCCGTCGACGAGAAGGAGGCCAAGCCCGACGTGCAGCAGTTCGCCGTCGCGCTCGTCAACGAGGTGCCGCCCATCCTGGCCCGCGCTCACGCGCAGTCCGCCGTGCTCGCGTACCTGCTCGCGGTGGGCGGCAGCGCGCCCGTCGAGGAGGTGGGCCACGCGATTCCCGGCGCGCGCGTCCACCTCAAGAGCCTGGCCACGCGCAAGCTGGTCCGCATCGAGGAGAAGAAGCTGGAAGCCGGCGTGAAGGAGGGCCTCATCCAGGGGCGCCCCGACCGGCTCACCCCGGAGCAGGACGCGGCCAGCGCCGAACTGCGCGCCGCGCTCGACACCGGCGTCTTCCAGCCCTTCCTCCTGCACGGCGTCACCGGCAGCGGCAAGACGGAGGTGTACCTGCGCGCCGCCGAGCACGCGCTGTCACTGGGCAAGAGCAGCCTCATCCTCGTGCCCGAAATCGCGCTGACGCCGCAGCTCGTCGGCCGCTTCCGCAGCCGCTTCGGCTCGGAGGTCGCCGTGCTGCACTCGGCGCTCAAGGACCGCGAGCGGCTCTACCACTGGCAGGCCCTGCGCAAGGGCGAGGTGAAGATCGCCGTCGGCGTGCGCTCGGCGGTGTTCGCCCCGGTGGACGACCTGGGCCTCATCGTCGTGGACGAGGAGCACGACCCGTCCTTCAAGCAGGACGACAGCCTGCGCTACCAGGCGCGCGACCTCGCGGTGGTGCGCGGCAAGCAGGCCGGCGCGGTGGTGGTGCTCGGGTCGGCCACGCCGGCGCTGGAGACGCTGGAGAACGTCAAGCGTGGGCGCTACCGGCTCCTGGAGCTCAAGCGCCGCGTGGACGACCGGCCCATGCCCACCATCGAGCTGGTGGACCTGCGCCAGGAGCGCCCCCGCGAGGGCCCTGTCACGGAGGAGGCCCCCATCCTCAGCCCGCCGCTGCTGGCGGCGATGGAGGAGACGCTGGCGCGCGGCCAGCAGGTCATCCTCTTCCTCAACCGGCGCGGACACAGCACGGTGATGTTGTGCGAGGTGTGCGGGCTGTCGCTCAAGTGCACCGCGTGCGACGTGTGCCTGACGCACCACCGCTCGCAGAACCGGGTGGTGTGCCACTACTGCGGGCTGGCGATGCCGGTGCCGGACCGCTGCCTGGAGTGCACCGGCCCCATGCTGAAGCTGGGCATCGGCACCGAGCGCGTGGAGGCGGAGGTCCTCGAGCGCATCCCCTCGGCGCGGGTGGCGCGGTTGGACAGGGACTCGGCCACCAGCGCGGAGCGGCTGACGGAGCTGCTGGCCTCGTTCGCCCGGCGCGAGCTGGACGTGCTGGTGGGCACGCAGATGGTGGCCAAGGGCCATGACTTCCCGGGCGTGACGCTGGTGTGCGTCGTCATGGCGGACACCTCGCTGTCCATCCCCGACTTCCGCGCCGCCGAGCGCACCTTCCACCTGTTGACCCAGGTGGCCGGCAGGGCGGGGCGCGGAAAGGACCCGGGGCGGGTGTTGGTCCAGACCTACAACCCGGACTCGGAGCCGGTGAAGCGGGTGCTGGCCCATGACTTCGACGGCTTCGCCCAGCAGGAACTGGAGTGGCGCAAGGCCCTGGCCTACCCTCCCTTCGCGCGCATGGCCTCCATCCGCCTGGAGGGGGAGCACCCCGAGCAGACGGCCAGTGTGGCCCGCGCGCTGGGCACCGTCATCTCCCGCAACATGCCTCCGGCCTCGGCGGGGGTGCGCCTGCTGGGGCCCGCCCTGGCGCCCATCTCCAGAATCCGCGGGAAGACGCGCTGGCAGCTGCTGGTGAAGGGGCCGACACATGCGGCGCTCGCCCCGCTGCTCGCCAGGGTGGAGAAGGCCCTGGAAGATGTTCCGTCGGCCGTGAAGGTCGTGATCGACGTGGATCCGGGGGCCATGCTGTAGACTCGGTGCCCCCCCATGGGCGCACCGGTCCTCCTCGTCCACGACGACATCGCCACCATCGCCGCTGTGCGGCGCCTGCTCTCCCGCGACGGGCACGAGGTCATCCTCGTCACCTCGGCCGCGGATGCGCTCATTGCCTTCGGGCACCACCTGCCGGCGCTCCTCGTCCTCGCGCCGGGGGTGGAGAGTGGCCGGGGCCGGGTGGTCCTGGAGGAACTGCTCCAGCATCCGGAGGGCCGGCACGCGCGGGTGTTGCTGCTGGGTGAGTCCGTGCCGGGCTTCAGCGCGCCGGTGGCTCCGTTGCCCCTGGATGGGACGAGCTTCATGGCGCAGGTGGACTCCATCATCCGCGCGCCGGCGGACGCGGCGGATGCGTGGCGGGTGGTGGAGAACCGGACCCTGGCGGAGGGCGCGAGCGCTTCCGGAAGGGAGGACACGGAGGCGTGGCACGCCACGTCGCCCGCGGCGGTGGGCGGGGACCCCGCGCTGGCCAACGCGTTGTTCGGAGATTTGACGCCCCTGCACCAGGCCGACTGGGAGCTGGCGGCGATGACGCGCGAGGAGCGCACCGCGCGGGTGGAGGAGCAGGAGCGTCGCTCCGGGCTCGACGTGAGCGCCGCCCTCGAGCAGGCGGACCAGGAGATCGACGCGGCGGCGAGGGCCTCCCTCGACCTGGCGCGGGTGCGCGGCGGCGAGGACTGGGGCGCGGCCGTGGATGGTGCGCGGCCCGAGGCGTCATCCGGTGACGACGGAAGCGAGGCCCCGGGCGCGGCGGCTGACGACGTGGAAGCCCCGGCGGGAGGCGACGGTGCTGGGGCGTATGGCCTGGAAGGGCAGGACCTGGCGGCCGAGAGCGGGCTGACGCCGGTCGACCCCTCGGGGTATCCGGCCGACGCCGCCGTGCAGTACGGGCTGTCCGCGGAGTCGGAGTCCTCGCGGTCGTCCGAGGAGTGGGGCGCGGCGCCCATGTCGTCGCCGGAAGAGGCGCGGCGGTACGACGATTTCCCGGGGGCGCATGACGACGACGCGGCCATCGACGCCGCGTACGGCACGGGCGATGGGGATGCCCAGGCGGGAGGCACTGGACAGGATTGGGGTGGGCTTCCGGGATTGGGGAGCGGGGCGGACGCTGGCGGTGGCGTGGAAGGGCCGCCGGGCGGGCCTCCGACGGTGCTCTATGGGGTTCGTCCTCCGGGGCTGGAGAGCGCCCTGGAGTGGGCCGCGAGCCAGCGGCATGCCGAGCAGGTGGAGGCACCCGTTGGAGACTTCGCGGCCGAGGAGCCCTTGCCTGTGGGCAAGCTCGCCTGGACCGAGGAGCCCGTGGCGCATCCCGGGGGACTCGCGCGGCCCGCGCCCCAGTTGGGGGATGCCGGGTTCTTCGAGGTCGACGCGCCGGTGGATGCGCTGTCCGCGGCGGAGGCGGAGCTGGCGGCGATGCGGGAGCCGGCGGCCAGCGCGGCTCCGTTGTCGGACACCTCGCCCTGGACCGAGTTGCCGCCAGACCCTGAGTTGGCCGAGGAGGGCTGGCTCGCCGCGACGGAGAAGGCAGAAGAGTCTTCGGGTGGCGACGGGCAGGGGGAGACGGGGGAAGAAGAGGAGTCCCTTCCACCCTCGAACTGGGATTTCCTCGAGGCGGAGCTTCAGGCGAAGGTCCGGGATGCCGAGGGGGATGATGCCGGTGTGGCGCCTGCCGTCGACGCGGGGCTGGAGGATTCGACCGCTGTCGAAGCCCCGGGGGCTGTAGGGACGACGGATGCTGGAGCGGGAACGGCGGCTCCGGTGGTGTCGAGCGCGGGTTGGTTCGATGCGACGACGGAGTCCGCCGAGGTCGCGGCTCCAGTGTCGACGGACCCGAGCGCGGGCTTGTCCGAGCCGATGACCGACGCGGCCGGTGGAGAAGCGCGGTCGGAAGCTGCGCCGGGCGCGGGCTGGTTCGACGCCTCCGCGGATTCTTCCGAAGCGAACTCGCCGCCGACGGACCCGAGCGCGGGTTGGTTCGATGCGACGACGGAGTCCGCCGAGGCGGCGTCGCAACCGGCGGTGGATCCGGGCACGAACTGGTCGGATGTGATGGCGTCCGACGCGGCTTCTCCTGGAACGTCTGCTGAGCCGAGCGCGGGTTGGTTCGATGCGACGACGCAGTCCACCGAGGCTGCATCGCAACCGGACGTGGACCCGAGCACGAACTGGTCGGGGGGGACGGAGCCCGAAGCGGTCGCAACTCATGCATCGGGAGACCCGAGCGCGGGGTGGTTCGATTCCTCCGTGGAGACAGCTGCGCCGCGGTCGGACTCTGGCGCCAGCGTGGAATTGTTCGACTCGACGGCGGGCGCCAACGAAGCGCCACAGCGGCGAGACGAGGACCCGAGCACGGGCTGGTTCGACGCCTCGACGGACTCTGGCGAGCCCGGGGCTCCTCCCTCCGTAGCGCAGGACGAGGGCTGGGCCGCTTCGACGTCCGAGGACGCGGAGCAACGAGTCGAGCCGGGCGCGGACTGGAGCGACTCGTCGAGTGGGCCGCCCACCCAGTCGGAGGCGGTGGATGGCGAAGCCTCGGCGGACCCGAGCGAGGGTTGGTTCGACTCGACCTCGGACGCCCCCGAATCCACCTCCTCCAGCGTCGCGCCCGATGCGGGTTGGTTCGATTCGGCTCCAGCGACGGACGCCGTTGCTTCCACTCACTCCGATGAAGCGTCGGAGCCCCGTGAATCGGATGCCTCCGCGAGCGAGCCCGCGGCGTCCGGAGGCATGTCCATCTCCCCGGAGATCATGGCGGAGTGGCGTGCCCGTCAAGAGGAGACGGAGCAGCAGCTCGCGGAGGCGCATGAGCGCGTCCACGCGCTGAAGGCGCAGCTGGAGGAGCAATCCGCGTTGCGGGGGGAAATCGAGCAGCTGCGCGAGCTGAACGAATCCCTCCGGGGCGTCCTGGACCGCGAAGTGGCGCTGCGGGTCGAGGTGGAGACCGCCAGGGAGCAGGAGGCCGCGCGACGGCTGGCCGAGAGTCAGTCGCCCGAAGTCTCGGAGGACGCGAGGCAGCTCCACGCGCTCCAGGAGCGCTTCGCGGTGCTGGAAGAGGAGCACTCCCGCGAGGCGACACTCCGCGCGGAGGCGGAGCAGCGACTTGACGCCGCTCGCGACCAGGAGGAGCGACTTCGCGCGGAGGTCGAGGCCGGAGTGGAGCTGTCGCGCCAGCGCGAGGCCGACCTGGAGCGGCTCCGCTCGGAGCTGGCCTCACTCCAGTCGAAGTTGTCCGTCGCGGAGTCCCGCGTGCAGGCCGAGACGCGGGCTCGCGCCACGGCGGATGCCGAGGCGAAGGCGACCCTTGGCCGCATCGAGGCCCAGGCGAACGATGTCACCGGACTGCGCGAGCAGCTCGAGGCCGGTCGGGAGGAGCGCGAGAACCTGGCGCGCCTGCTCGCGGAGGCGCTCGCTCGCGCCGAGGATGCGGAGGCGCGGTCCGCTCGGGAAGCGGAGTCCCGCGCGGAGCTGGAGCGCCGCCTGCGCGACGTCTCCATCGAGCGGGACGATGCCCAGACCCGCTCCGACCAGGAGGGGCTGGCCCGTTCGGACCTGGAGACGCGCATCGTGGAGCTCGAGGCGAGGTTGCGCTCGCTGGAAGCGGAGCGCATCGCGGCGGAGACCCACGGAGCCGCGGCGCTGCAAGCGGTGAAGGAGATCGAAGCCCGCCTCGAACAGGAAGCCGCGGGACGGGTGGAGTCCGAGACTCGCGCCGAGGCCGAGACGCGGGCCCGGCAGTCCTTGGAGACGCGCCTGCGCGCGGCGGAGGTCGCCACCATCGAGGCGGAGGTCCGCGCTGGCGCGGAGGCGCTGGCCCGTGCGGAGGCGGAGGCTCGCGCGGAGGCAGCCTCCGAGGCCCGTGCCGCGGCCGAGGCACGCGTGAAGGAGGCCGCTCGCGCCCGCGCCGAGGCGGAGGCCCAGGCGGAGCTGGAGTCCCGTGCTCGCGCGGAGGCCGAGGCGCGAGCGGAGCTGGAGTCCACCGCCAGGGTGGAGGCCGAGGCGAAGGCGGAAGCGGAGTCCCGCGCTCGCGAGGAGGCCGAGGCGAAGGCGGAAGCGGAGTCGAGGGCCCGCTCGGAGGTGGAGGCACGCGCCCGCGCGGAGGTCCAGGCGCTCTCGGAGCTGGAGTCCCGCGCGTCGTCCGAGGCAAGGGCTCGGGCGGAGGCCGAGGCCCAGTCGAAGGCGGAGGCGGAATCCCGCGCCGCCCGCGAGGCCAAGGCGCGAGAGGAGGCGGAGGCCCGCGCCGCCGCCGCGGCGAAGGCGCGCGAGGAGGCCGAGTCCCGCGCGGAGGCGGAGGCCCGCGCCCGCGCGGAGGCGGAGTCCCGCGCGAGCAACGAAGCGGAGTCTCGAGAAGAGGCGGAGCTGCTCGCCGCCACCGAGGCTCGCGCCCGGGAGGAGGCGGAGTCGAGGGCCGCGGAGGAGGCCCGCCAGCGCGCGGCCCTGGAGGCGAAGGTCGCCGCCGAGGAGTCGACCTGGCTCGAGATGGAGCAGCGCCTGCGCGCCGAGGTGAAGTCCCACGAGGAGGCGGAGCGCCGCGCGGCCGCCGAGGCGAAGGCGCGCGAGGAGGCGGAGCGCCGCGCCGCCGCGGAGGAGAAGGCCCGGCGGGACGCGGAGGCGCGTGTCGAGAAGGCCGCGCGGGCCGAGTCGGACGCGGACGCCCGCG
The DNA here is from genome assembly GCF_021412625.1 of Myxococcus stipitatus. The sequence goes on from NZ_JAKCFI010000004.1 coordinate 328,131, forward strand.
CCACCGCCGAGGGCCGCCACCGCACCGCGCTGGAGGTGCGCCTGGAGTCGGAGGCCCGTCAGCGAGCCACGGTCGAGGCTCGCCTCGAGGAGGAGTCCGCCGCCCGCGCCGCCGCCGAGTCCCGACTCCACGCGGAGTCCGCGCGCTTCGCCGAGCAGCTCGCCGCGCTCGAGTCGCGGTTGCAGCAGATGGGCGAGGCGTTGGCGCGTGAGCAGGAGGCCCGCGAGGGCGTGGCGAAGGCGCTGGACGCGCTGGGCGCGGAGAAGGCCCGCCTGGAAGCGGAGTCCGTCCGCGAGCGGGAGCGCGCCGAGCGAGAGCGCGTGGAGCTCGAGGAGCGCGGGCGCCGCGAAGCCGAGGAGGCCGCGGCCCAGGCTCGCGCCGCGCTGCTGCCCCTCGAGGCCCCTCCCGGCAGGCCGGAGCTGGCGGTGTCCCGCAGCGGCAGCGTCACCCAGGAGGGCCTGACGCGGCTGGTGCTCCGTCTGTGCGAGGCGCGCATGGAGGTGCGCCTGGAGCTGAAGGTGATGAACGCGCTGCGCGTGCTCTGGCTGCGGGATGGCGCGCTGGTGGGCGCCGTCTCCTCCTCGCCGGGTGAGTCGCTCGTCGACCGCGCTCGGGCGGATGGCCTCATCGACGCGCGGCAGGAGGGGGAGCTGCGCCTGGTGCGCAGCGCCTCCACCGGCGCGTTGCTCGACGCCTTGCGAGGGCGTGGCTACCTGCGCGAGTCCGAGGCCGTGCCCCTGGTGCAGCGCTACACCGAGCAGGTCTTCCTCGACGCGCTGGCCGAGCCCTCCACCCTGTACCGCCTGGTGAAGGAGCCGGCGCCGCACGAGGTGGCGCTCGCCGCCGCCACGCGTCCTCCGCTGCACCTGCTCGCCGAGGCGCTGCGCAACACGCTCACCGGGGACTCCCTCCTGGAGGCCGCGGGCAGCCTGCGCGCGCGCGTGCGCCGGGGAGACCTGCCGCTGTCTCCGGACGACTTCGGCCTGTCGCAGAGGGACCTCCAGCTGCTGTCCCAGGTGGACGGCGAGCACACGCTGGAGGCCCTGCTGCTGGGCGCCGGCGTGCCACAGGAGACGGCGCTCAAGTCGCTCGCGGTGGCTCGGACCCTGGGGCTCATCACCCTCGCGCCCGCGGACGTGGAGGACACCGGAGACCTGCCTCCCGAACTGGACGTCCGACGCCTCGAGGCGAAGTTCGAGGAGATACAGGACGCGGACTACTTCACCGTGCTGGGCCTGGCGCGCACGGCGGGGGGCGAGGAGGTCAAGCGGGCGTACGAACTGCTCGCCGCCGAGTTCCACCCCCTGCGCTTCGCCGGTCACCCGGACCCGGCGCTCCAGCACCGGGCCCAACAGATTCGCAGCGTGCTCTCGGAGGCGGCCCAGGCCCTCGGGGACGACCGGCTGCGTGCCGAGTACGCACGCAGCCTGCTCGACTGACACCCCGTGGACGCCCCTCTCCGCGAGGGGCGCTCGCGGGGTTGCCCCCCTGTGCCAGGGGAGTTAAGACGGCCTTCATGGTTCGTGAGATCCTGATCTGGCCCGACCCCATCCTGAAGCAGAAGGCCAAGCCGGTGGCCAAGGTGGACGACTCCGTCCGCGCCCTGGTGAAGGACATGTTCGAGACGATGTACGCCGCGGACGGCGTGGGCCTGGCCGCACCCCAGGTGGGCGTGCTCCAGCGCATCATCGTCCTGGACACGACTCCCCGGCAGCCCGAGTCCAAGCCGCTGGCGATGATCAACCCGGAGATCATCGCCATGGAGGGCGAGACGACCTACACGGAGGGGTGCCTCTCCATCCCCGGTGAGTCCGAGGACGTGGACCGCGCGGCCTTCGTCACCGTGAAGTACCTGGACGTGGACGGCAACGAGCAGACGCTGCGCTGCGACGAGCTGCTCGCCATCGCCGTGCAGCACGAGACGGACCACCTGAACGGCACCGTCTTCGTGGACCACGTCTCCACGCTCAAGCGTGAAATCATCCGCAAGCGGATGAAGCGCCTCAAGTCCTCGCGCGAGGACGGGGCGCGCGCTTCGGCTTCGCGTTAGCCGCTCGCTTCGCCGCCGGGGCCTTCGCGGGTCCCGGCGTCGCCGGCGTCTCCAGGGCCCCCGAGCGCGCGGCGCGTGACGTCGACGTGACGCCCTTCTTCGGACACAGGTCCGCCACGACGCAACGGGCGCAGTCCGGTGAGCGCGCGAAGCAGGTGCGCCGCCCATGCCACACCAGCAGCTGGTGCCCGAGCGTCCACCGCTCCGGGGGGAGCACCGCCTGCATGTCGAGCTCGACCTTGTCCGGGTCCTCCTCGGTGGTGAAGCCGAGCCGGTAGGCCAGCCGCTTCACGTGCGTGTCGACGGGGAAGGCGCCGGAGCCTCCCAGGTGGATGCACACCACGCCCGCCGTCTTGCGGCCCACCCCGGGCAGCTCCGCCAGCGCGTCGCGCTCCAGGGGCACCTCGCCTCCATGCTGCTCGACCAGCAGCTTCGCCGCGGCGACGATGTTCTTCGCCTTCGCGCGGTACAGGCCGCAGGTGCGGATGAAGGGCTCCACGTCCTCGGGCTGGACCTCCGCGTACGCGCGGGCGGAGCGGAAGCGCTGGAATAGCGCGGGGGTCACCATGTTGACCCGCTTGTCCGTGCACTGCGCGGACAGCATCACCGCCACCAGCAGCTCGAGGGGCGTCTGGTAGTCCAACTCGATTCGGGCATCCGGCATCGCGGTCGCCAGCCGGTCCATCACCTTCACGGCGCGCGCGCGCTTCTCCGCGGCAGTCTCACGTCCAGGCACGTGGCCGTTGTATGACAACCCTCGCCGCGCTCCCAAGCCCTCACTGGCGCCCACCTTCCGGAGAGTCATGCAGCCCATCGATTTCCGCTCCGACACCGTCACCCGTCCAACGCCCGCCATGCGCCGCGCCATCGCGGACGCGGAGGTGGGGGACGACGTCTATGGCGAGGACCCCACGGTGTCGCGCCTGGAGGCGCGCATCGCCGAGCGGCTGGGCCTGGAGGCGGCCCTCTTCGTGCCCTCCGGGACGCAGGCCAACCAGCTCGCCATCGGGACGCACTGCCGCCCGGGGGACGAGGTGTTGACGGAGTCGGGCAGCCACATCCTCCACTACGAGGGCGGCGCCGTGCCCGCGCTGTGGGGCGTGCAGCCCGCGCCGCTGCCGGGCGCGCGCGGCCTGCTGACGCCCGACGTCGTCGCGGCGGCGGTGCGCGAGGAGAACATCCACAACCCTCGCACGCGCCTGCTGTCGCTGGAGAACACGCACAACAGGGGCGGCGGGACGGTGTGGCCGCTGGAGCGTTTCCGCGCGGTGGTGGAGGCGGCGCGAGCGGCGGGGCTCGCGGTCCACCTGGATGGCGCGCGCCTGTTCAACGCGCAGGTCGCCACGGGGGTGCCGGCGTCGTCGTGGGCGAAGCTGACGGACACCACGGCGGTGTGCTTCTCCAAGGGGCTGGGCGCGCCGGTGGGGTCGGCGCTGGTGGGCCGCGCGGACCTCATCCGCGAGGCGCGCCGGCTGCGCAAGCGGCTCGGAGGCGCCATGCGGCAGGCGGGCGTCCTGGCGGCGGCGGCGCTGTACGCGCTGGAGCACCACGTGGACCGGCTCGCGGAGGACCACGCCAACGCGAAGCGGCTGGCCACGGGGCTGGCGGAGCTCCCGGGCGTGAAGGTCGACGTGGCCCACGTGGAGACCAACATCCTCGTCGCCCAGTTCCCGCGCCCGGCGACGGAGACGGTGGCGCTGCTCGCCCGCCACGGGGTGTTGGTGAACACGGCGGGCGGCCCGCACGCGCTGCGGCTGGTGACCCACCTGGATGTGTCGGCCGAGGACATCGAGGAGGCCCTGCGGCGCATCCGCCGCGCTGTTGCTTGAGGGCGCGCGACACGGAGCTCGGAGACGGGTCGACCGCGGGCTGCCCCGCGGCGCCTTCGCTGACCTGTCTGCCGAGGGCGGGCAGGCGGGCGCTCCACGCGGAGGCCGGACGGGAGCGTGGTAGGCTGCGCGAGCCGTGCGTCGACTCCCCCTGTTCGCCTTCGTCAGCGTCTGTGCCTGCTCCGGCCCCCGGGCCGAGCAGAAGATGAGCTTCGAGGAGCTCTACAGCGAGCCGGAGCCCTCCACGTACCGCGCGCCTCCGCCGGAGCCCTCGGCGGCCCCTTCTGGCGCGGGTCGAGGTGTCCGCAAGGCCGCGCCCGAGCCCTCCGCCGAACTCCAGGCCGCGCTCGCCACCTTCGCGGAGCGCTCCAAGGGGTTCCGCCGCAAGGTGGCCCGGGGCGGCACGATGCCCGCGGGGCAGGCGGAGAACTGGGAGCAGATGAACACCCTGCTCGACGCCTTCCTCGCGCGCGCCGTGGAGCGCACCGACGCCCGCGACGTGACGCGGGCCCGGGGCGTCCTGGAGACGGAGCTGGAGCAGGACGGCCGCACCTACGGCGACATGCCCGGGGCGCTGGCCGAGGCCGTCGTCCTGCGCGTGGGGCGGCTCGCGGTCCGCATGTCGGAGCTGCGCCGGCTGGAGCACCCGGAGGGCGCGGACGGACTGCCCTGGCTGTCCTGGCCGGTGGATCCGGTGACCATCACCAGCGTCTTCGGTCAGCGCTGGCACCCCATCCGCGGGGAGCAGCGCCGGCACCTGGGCGTGGACCTCGCCGCGAAGCAGGGGCAGCTCGTCTACACCGCCGCCAGGGGCGTCGTGCTGCGTGCGGGCTGGAATGGCGACCATGGCCTCCAGGTGGAGGTCCAGCACGACGGTCGCTGGCTGACGCGCTACAGCCACCTGTCCCGCCTGCTCGTGGAGCCAGGAGAGGTCCTGGACCGGGGCCACGCCGTGGGGCTGGCCGGTGAGACGGGCCTGGCCACCGGCGTCCACGTGCACTTCGAGCTGTGGCGCGACGGCGAGGTCCTCGACCCCCTGGACGCGCTCGGCGACGAGGAGGCTCCACGCCCGGCGGCGGCGCCCGTCGCCCGGAGCGGCGGGGAGTCCTGAACCCCGCAACGAATCAGGGGCGCCGCCCGTGAGGCAGCGCCCCTGAACGCTGAGTCCCGTCCGCCACGAGTCCCGGGGACGCCGCGACGCGGACCGGGTCGGTGTGACGCTACAGCGAGTTCTTCAGCTCCTTGGCCGGCCGGAAGCCGATGGTCTTCGACGCCTTCAGCTTCATCATCTCGTTGGTCTGCGGGTTGCGAATCTTCCGCGCCTTGCGGGAACGCACCGACCAGGTGCCGAAGCCGGGATAGCTGAAGCGCGCGTCCTTCTTCACCGCCTTGCCGATGTTGGTGAAGACGATGTCGAGGATCTGCGCCGCGGACTTCTTGGTGAGACGTGTCTGCGCCGCCACCACCTCGACGAGCTCTGCCTTGGTCATTACGCCCCTCCGTCCTGCGTTGTCTGGCCTTGAATGTGCGTAAGCCGAACGGTGGTAACAAATCGCTCTTTTCCCTGTCAATGCTGACCGCGCTCCGAGGCCGGAAAATCGGCCTCCAGACGAAAAGTTGGCTCGGTGAAACACCGGGCGTAGACAGAGGGTGGAAGCACCTCCCGAGACACGCCGCGACACCCTGGACCGCGTGTGTTGGAAATGTGTCTGGGATGATCGCTGGAATGAGAAAGTCATTGGGATTTCGATCCCTTGGCGCGTGTGTCTGATCGCGCGGCGCCCGCGGCGGGTTCGCGCCGGGCTAGGATTCCCGACGACGTGTGCTACCGGACGCTTCCTCCGCTGCTGATCCTCCTGCTCGCGGCCTGCAAGGGCCCGGGGGCGGGTGCGCCGGCCCCCGTCCGGGAGGCGGGGACCCGGGTCGAGCTCTGGGTGGACGTGGCGGGGGAGCCAGGGGGCGACGGCAGCCGGGCGCGGCCCTTGCGCTCGCTGGCGGAGGCGCTCGGGCATCCGGGGGCGCTGACGGTGCACCTGGGGCCGGGCATCCACGAGGGGGCCCACGCGCTCCCGGCCGGGGTCCGGCTGGAGGGGGAGGGGGAGGGCACCCTCCTGCGGCTCGGGGAGGGGGAGGGGACGGTGCTGCGGGCCTCGGGGGACGCCACCCTGGTGGGGCTCGAGGTGCGGGGCGGGGCCTGGGGGCTCGAAGTCACGGGCGGGCGGGTGACGTTGGAGCGGGTGGGCTTCAGCGGCCAGCGGCGGGGGGCGGTGTGGCTGGGGGCGGGCCGGCTGGACGCGGTGGCCTCGCGCTTCGAGGCCACGGTGAAGGAGACGGTGGGCGTCCTGGTGGAGGCGGTCGGGACGTCGTCCGGCGACGCGCGGCTGCGCGACGTCCAGTTCGTGGGGCCCTTCCGGCGGGCGGTGCGGGTGCGGGGCCTGGGCTCGAGCGCGGAGCTGGAGGAGGCCTCCTTCGAGGGGGTGGTGACCGCGCTTGGGATGGACGGTGGGCGCGCCCGGGTGCGCCGCGCGACGGCGGAGCGGGGAAGCGGCGCGGCCTTCTCCACGGTGGAGGGGCGCCTGACGCTGGAGGATGTGAGCGTCCTGGGCTTCGAGGTGGCGGTGTCCGCGTCGCGCGTCGAGGCCCTGGAGGCGCGAGGCGTGAGGTCCTCGGGGGCGACGCGCGCCGGGGTGGCCGTGGCCGCGTCGAAGGGGGTCGTGCTGGAGGACGTGGTGGTGCGGGGCAGCGGCAGCCATGGGGCGGTGCAGCTCACGGGCTCGGACGTGGACGCGCGGCGCCTGCACGTGGAGGACGCGGCGGAGTATGGGCTGCTGGCGGTGGGGGGACGCGTGCGCGTCCGGGACGGCACCTTCGTGGGGGTGCGCTCGCGAGACGGCATCGCGGGCGAGGCGCTGCACCTGCGGCAGGCGACGGCGGACGTGGAGGGCGTGGTGGCGCGTGACACCGCGGGGGCGTGTGTCCTCGCGGCGCAGGGCGCGAAGGTGACGCTGCGGGACGTGGAGCTGGAGCGGTGCGGCCGGTCGGGGCTGGCGGTGGACACCCGCGCGAGCCTGCGGGCCACGGACGTCGAGCTGCGGGGGGCGGGCGGGAGCGCGTTGAGCGCCACGGAGGACGGCGTGTTGAGCGTGGATGGCCTCAGCGCGCGAGGCACGCGCGAGGGCCTCGTCCAGGCCGACTGTTCCGGGGCCACGCGGGCGCGGCTGACGCGGGTACGGGCCGAGGACGTGCGTGGCGCGGAGGCGCGCTGCGTGGAACGGGAGCCAGGAGCGCGCGGGCGCTGAGGTCCAGGTCAGCCCGACGACGCGGGGGCCTCCGGGGCCTTCTGCTCGGACGCCGACACGTCGGTCGCATGGCGCACCAGCCAGTCCCGGATGAGAGGGTAGACCTCCTGCGGGGCGCCGCTGCCGAAGATGAGGTCGCCGTGGCCGTAGTCCATCTTGTCGCCATGGTCCCTGCCGAAGACGTGCAGGGTCCGGTCCTGGGAGGTGACCAGCGCGTACTGGCTCTCCACGTTCTCCGCGGTGGCCAGCCGGTCCGCGCTCCCGCCCATGACGAGCAAGGGGAGCTGGAGCCGGGAGATGCCGGCGCGCCAGTCCGTGGCGCGGTCGAAGGAGCGGAACGCGTCGTGTTCGATCCAGTCCTGGAACTGGAGGAGCACCTTGCGGCTCATCGACGACATCATGTTCGCGTAGACCTGCCGCTGGATGCGCGGGGGGATGTGCAGCGGGTTCACCACGAGGTCCGACAGCGGCAGCGTCACGTAGCCGAGGAAGGGCGCGAGGCTGGCGCTCATCCACTCCTGCCTCAGCCGCCCGGGCCACGCCGCGCGCACGCCCAGGGAGATGAGCGTGCGCAGGAAGGGCTCCGACTTGAAGTGCACCGGCGCGCCGAGCGTGAGCAGCCCCGCGAGCTTCGCTCCCTCGGGGCCCTGCGCGACCGCGTAGCCCACCAATCCCCCCAGGGAGTGGCCGAGCCAGAACGCCCGCTTCGCCCCGGTCTCCCGCAGCGCCAGTTCGATGAGCGCCGGCCCGTCCTGGTGGACGTGGTCGTCGATGGTGAAGTCCGTGTACCTGCGACCCGGGGGCGGCAGGCGCGAATGCCCCGTGCCTCGCCACTCCACGCTGAAGCAGTCGAAGCCCGCCTCGGCCAGGTAGTGCGCCACGGAGTACGGCGGCTCGAAGTCGAAGGTGAAGCGGTTGGCCGCGAGCCCATGGCACAACAACACCGGCTCCTCGAAGCGCCGCTTCGGGGCCCGTCGCACGTGGACCGTCAGCTCCCAGCCGTCCGCGCACCGGGCCTTGAGCGCCTGGGGCAGGGGCGTGCGCAGCCGATACCAGCGCCGAACCAGCACGACCCACAGCACATTCCCGAGCGCCAGGACGAGTCCAGCGACCAGCACCCACACGACCCAGCCCCAGTCTCCCATGTCGCCTCCTCGCCGACCCCTCGGTCTGACGGTGCTCTAAATAAAACCCTGCTAAGGTCCGTTCACCGGCCGTCCTGTTGCCAGGTACTCACGGGCATCAGAGGAAGTCGAGGGAACGATGAAGTTGCGGAAACTGATGTTCGTGCTGCCGAACCTCTTCACCGTCACGTCCATCTTCTGTGGCTTCTATGCCCTGACCCTCTGCGCGGGGGAGGCGGGGCCCGTCCAGCTGTATCAGGCCGCGCTGGCCATCTTCTTCGCGATGTTCTTCGACGGCTTCGACGGCCGTGTCGCGCGCCTGACGAAGACGCAGAGCGACTTCGGCGTGCAGCTCGACAGCCTCGCGGACGTCGTCTCGTTCGGGGCGGCGCCGTCGTTGCTCGTCTACAAGTGGGCGTTGGAGCCCCTGGGCTTCGTGGGCCTGTTCATCGCCTTCTCCTTCGCCGCCTGCGGCGCGCTGCGCCTGGCGCGCTTCAACGTCCTGGCGGCGCGCAACCCGCACGGTGGCGGTGGCCGCTTCTTCGTGGGCCTGCCCATCCCCATCGCCGCGGGCATGCTGGTGTCGGTCATCATCTCCCACCACGCGGCCTCGCACGGCGAGCCCCTCCACGCGGCGGCCTCCGTGCCGGTGGCGGTGGCCGTCGCGGGGCTGTCGCTGCTGATGGTCTCCACCGTGCGCTACCGCACCTTCAAGGACGCGCGCCCCAACCGGAAGAGCGCGGCGGTGTTCATGCTGCTGGTGCTCGGAGGCGTGGCCATCGCCACGCAGTACCACCCGGCCTGGGTGCTGGTGGCGTGCTGTGGCGCGTACCTCGCGCTGGGACTGGTGGAGTCCGCGTTCCAGGTCCGCAGCCACCTGGCCGCGCGCAAGCTGGCGGGCTCCTCGGTGGTCGCCGCCGCCGTCATCGACGACGAGGATGACGACGAGGACGCCGCCGAAGGTGGCCCCGCGGCGGGCGGCAGCGGCCCCGCGTTCCTCTGAGTCCGGGGCCTCCTGGCGTCCACGTGGCGCCGCGTCCCGCCGGCCGGTCGGGCGGCGGGCCTGGGAGCGAGGCGGGGGAGGGTGGGACGGCGCATGGTCCGTGCCGCGGCCCCCCACTGTCGCTAGGATGCGCGGCCCATGCGCGTCGAGCTGCTGTGTACGGGTGACGAACTGGTCACCGGCCTCATCACGGATACGAACAGTGCCTGGCTGGAAGCGCGCCTGTTCGACCTGGGCGTGAAGGTCGAGCGCGTGACGCTCGTGGGCGACGTGCGGCCCGACATCACCCAGGCGCTGCTGGAGGCCGCCTCCCGCGCGGACGTGGTCGTGGTGTCCGGCGGGCTGGGGCCCACCTCGGACGACTTCACCCTCGAGTGCGCGGCCGCGGCGGCCGGAGTCCCGCTGGAGGAGGACGCGCGGGTGCTCGGCTGGCTGCGCGAGCGGTATGCCGCGCGAGGGGCCCCCATCAACCCGAGCGCCCTGCGCATGGCGCGCATCCCCCGGGGCGCCGAGCCGGTGCGCAATCCAGAGGGCTCGGCCCCTCTGGTCGCGCTCACGCTCGGCCGTTGTCGGCTGTTCTTCCTGCCAGGGGTCCCACGGGAGTTTCGCGCGCTGTCGGACGGCGTCGTGCTGCCGCGCATCCAGGCGGAGCTGGCGTCGCGGCCGGGGCGTGTCTTCCGCTCCTTCCGCTTGTTGCGCACGGTGGGCATCCCGGAGTCCGAGCTGGACCTGGCCGTGGCGCCCCTGGCTCCACTCCATCCGCGCGTGGTGTTCGGCTTCCGGACGCATGCGCCGGAGAACCACCTCAAGTTGATGGCGGAGGCCCTCTCCCAGGGGGAGGCCGACGCCGCGCTGGCCGGCGCCGAGGCCGACAGTCGTCGGGTGCTCGGCGCGCGGGTCTTCGGCGCGGACTCGGAGGAGTACGTCCCGGTTCTGCTCGGGCTGCTTCGTCGCGCGGGCGCCACGCTGGCCACGGCGGAGAGCTGCACGGGAGGGCTCATCGCCCAGCGCATCACGGAGATAGCGGGGGCCAGCGACGTCTTCGTCGGCGGGGCGGTGGTGTACGCGGAGAAGATGAAGTCCGCCTGGGTCGGCGTCCCGCCGGAGGTCCTCGCGCGTCATTCCGCCGTCTCCGCGCAGACGGCGCTCGCGATGGCCGAGGGAGTCCGGGCCGCGTGTGGCGCCACGTATGGCCTGTCCGTCACGGGATACGCGGGGCCGGGTGGAGGCACGCCCGAGGACCCCGTGGGCACCGTGTACTGTGGCCTCGCCGCGCCGGGGCTGCCCACCCGGGTGGACCGCCTGTCGCTTTCAGGGGACAGGGGCCGCGTGCGCCTCTTCGCTGCTTCCCATTCGCTGGAGATGCTGCGGCAGCACCTGCTGACCGTCGCCGCCCGCTCATGAGCCGCTCCAAGTCCAAGCGACCCCATCCCACTCCCGCCGCTCCGGCGTCTTCCCCGTCCACGAGCCCCGCCGCGGACGCCGTCACCAGCGCCTCCACCGAGGCCGCGGCTCCTCCCGTCGTCGCGGACGCGCCGCCCGTGGCGGAGGTCGCCGCGCCGGAGTCTCCGACTCCCCGCGCCAGCGCGAGCGGCGTGGCGTTGCGGCTGTGGCTGTCGGAGTACCGGGCGGAGGTGCTGCTCTTCGTGGTGGCCTTCGTGGTGCTCGCCAGCTTCAGCTCGCAGCGCTTCCTGCGCCAGAGCGCGGCGCCTCACTTCATCTACCAGGCCCAGGCGTGGGTGGAGGGGCGGCTGGACGTGGACCCCCAGGTGTTGCCCAACCTGGAGGACTGGGCCTGTGTTCGCGAGGTGGCTGGCGCGAAGGTCCGCTGCGAGGGCCGCCCCCTGCCCACGGACCGCTGGTACGTGAGCTTCCCGTCGTTCCCGGCCGTCGTGATGCTGCCCTTCGTCGCGCTGCACGGCTACCAGTTCAACGACACGTCGTTCGGCGTCATCGTCGGCGCGCTGGCCGTGGCGCTCTTCTATTCGCTGCTGCGCTTCCTGGCGAAGGAGGGGGAGACGGCGAGGCGGCGCGACGAGAACGTCGTGCTCGCGCTGGTGCTGGCCTTCGGCACGCTGTTCTTCTACTGCGCCATCCGCGGCGAGGTCTGGTTCAGCGCGGAGGTCATGGGCGTGGCGTTGACGTGCCTGTACGTACGCAACGCCGTGGGGGCGCGTCGGCCGGTGCTCGCGGGTGTGTTCTACTCGATGGCGACGCTCACCCGCACGCCGCTGCTCTTCGCGGGCCTCTTCTTCGTGCTGGAGGCGCTGTGCCCCGGACCGGACGGTCGGCTGTCCCAGCTCAAGGCGCTGACACGGGATTGGAAGCCCGCCGCGCGCAAGCTGGGGCTCTTCGTCCTGGGCGCCGGGCCCCTGGCCCTGCTGGCCGCCGCCTACAATGTCTACCGCTTCGGCCGCCCGGGGGAGTTCGGCCACGCGTTCCTCTTCAACAACCGCGTCAACGTCGACATCGACCGCTGGGGGCTCTTCCACTGGGAATACCTGGGACGCAACCTGGAGGCCGCCTTCCTCAAGTTGCCGAGCCTGTCCACGTCGCCGCTGAAGCTCGGCTACGACCCGCACGGACTCACGCTGCTGCTGACGCTGCCGCTGCTCGTCTTCCTCGTGGTGCCGAAGCTGCGTCCGCGCCTGCACTGGCCCTTGTGGCTGACGGTGGCCATCTGCGCGCTGCCGGGGCTCTTCTACCAGAACACGGGGTACATGCAGTTCGGCTTCCGCTTCAGCCTGGACTACACGCCCTACCTGCTCCTGCTCTTCGCCGTCGGCGGCTGGTCGTTGCGCAACCGCGCGGTGATGGTGGCCGTGGCGGTGGGCGTGCTGGTGAACTTCTGGGGAGCCGTGGCGTTCCGCGGCTACACGGAGTTCGTCCGGAACTGGTAGGCCCTCCTGTCGCGAGGGCTTGAATCCCGCGCGTCCCACGCGCAGATAGAACGTCGCCATGCAACCTCCCACCGGACAGCCCCCTCCGGGCAAGCGTTGGCACACCCGCGAGGACAGCGGCATCCGCCTCGATGCCTCCCTGCGCTGGTGGCATGACGACGAGCCCATCCTCCATCCGAAAATCATCGAGCTCTTCAATGCCTCGCTCGTCCTCGACGACGCGGGCCGCTACCAGCTGCGCATCGGGAATGACTGGTGCTTCGTGCAGGTGGCGGACGCGGCCTACGAGGTCCGCACGGTCGATGTCACCCCGGACGAGCGCGTCTCCATCCGCTTGAGTGACCGCACCGCCGAGGCGCTGGACCCCACCTCCCTGCTGGTGGAGTCCGACGGCGTGCTCGCCTGTCGCGTGAAGCAGGGGAGGGCCAAGGCGCGCTTCTCCCGCGATGCGCAGTACCAGCTCGGCCAGCTGCTGGAGCAGGGACCCGACGGCGGCCTCCTGCTGTGCGCTGGCGAGCGGCGGCTCCCCGTGGCCCTCTCCCTCGACGCGCTCGCCGCGTCCGTCTAGGCCGCCGCGGCTTCCGCCGGAGCCGTGGGGTAGGGGAGCGGCGGGATTCCCGCGAGCTCACGGCCCAGGGCCTCCATCGCCTCGGGGTGTTCGCGCAGCCACTCCGTCGCGCGCTCCCGTCCCTGACCGATGCGCTCGCCCCGCAGGCTGAAGTGGCTGCCGGACTTCTCGATGAGGCCCGTGGCCACGCCCAGGTCCAGCACCTCGCCCGCGCGGTGGATGCCGCTGCCGTACAGCAGGTCGAACTCCGCCTCCTGGAAGGGCGGCGCCAGCTTGTTCTTCACCACCTTCACCCTCGCGCGCGAGCCCACCACCGCGTCCCCGTCCTTGAGGTTGCCCGTGCGGCGAATCTCCATCCGGACCGACGCGTAGAACTTCAGCGCGTTGCCACCCGTGGTGGTCTCCGGGTTGCCGAACATCACCCCGAGCTTCATGCGGATCTGATTGATGAAGACGATGCACGCACCCGAGCGGCTCACCGCGCCGGTGAGCTTGCGCAACGCCTGGCTCATCAGCCGCGCCTGGACGCCCATGTGCGCGTCCCCCATCTCCCCCTCGATTTCAGCCCGGGGCACCAGCGCCGCCACCGAGTCCACCACGATGAGGTCCACCGCCCCCGAGCGCACGAGCTGCTCCGTGATTTCCAGCGCCTGCTCCCCCGTGTCCGGCTGCGCCACCAGCAGCTCCTCCACGCGCACGCCCAGCTTGCGCGCGTAGGAGATGTCGAGCGCGTGCTCCGCGTCGATGAACGCCGCCACGCCGCCGGCGGCCTGCACCTGGGCGATGGCGTGCAGCGTGAGCGTCGTCTTGCCGGACGACTCGTTGCCGAACACCTCCACCACGCGGCCCCGCGGATAGCCGCCCACGCCCAGCGCCCGGTCCAGGCCCACCGAACCCGAGGAGATGACCGAGACCTTCTGCTCCTGCGCGTCGCCTCCCAGCGTCATCACCGCGCCACGTCCGAACTGCTTCTCGATGGACGCCACCGCCGCCGCCACCGCCTTCAGCTTCTCCGTCAGCTTGCTCATCGTCTCCCTCGCCGCCCTTGCTCGTGGATGTGCTGTGCGCCTGCGCGGCCCGTGGGGCGCGCCAGCGCGCATCGACGGGGAGGCAGAGCAACGGCCATGCCCACGCGCGCCCAGTCGCGGGTGGGGCACGAGGAGCGTCCGGACCTGGAGCGAGGGGTCCCGAATCGCGGAGGCAGTGGCGCCCCGGCGCCTGACCTCGGGAGCGCGCGGAGGAGGCGTGCGTCGGGGCGGTCAGCCCGGCTGCGTCTCGAGGGAGGCCAGCGTGGCCTCGGAGTCGGTGGCGGACTGCGGGGCCGGAGCGGGGACCTCGCTGGCGCCGCCGATGTCTCGATGCAGCCGCGACATCGCGTCGTGGACGCGTGCCATGAGCGCGTCGCGACCCTCCGTCTTCAGGCCCTTCGTCTCGATGGGCTGGCCCACCTTCACGCGGATGACGCCGCGGTGGAAGAGGAACGAGCCCACGGGGAACATCCGCCCCGAGCCCTCGATGGCCACCGGGACGATGGGCACCTGGGCCTCCAGCGCGAGCATGAAGGGCCCCTTCTTGAAGGGCAGCAGGCGCCCATCCTCCGACCGCGTGCCCTCCGGGAAGGCCAGGATGCTCGCCCCCTCGCGGATGCGCTCACCCGCCTTTTTCAGGCTGGCCAGGGCCTGCGTGTGGCGCGAGCGGTCGACGAAGATCATCCCCGTCATCGACATGTACTGGCCGAGGAACGGCACGTAGCGAAGCACGTGCTTGGCGACGAAGCGCAGATTGACCGGCAGCGCGGCGAAGGCACAGGGGATGTCCAGCGCCGACTGGTGGTTCATCAGGAAGATGTGGGGCCGGCTCCAGTCGATGTCCGGCAGCGGCTCCACCTCCATCCGCGAACCGTTGATGCGCCAGTGCATCGGCGCCCAGAACCGCCGCGCCATCATCAGCGCCACGTCCCCGTTGCGAGTGAGCACCATCGCCACTCCCGCCAGGCTTATCCAGAACGCACCCCAGAGCATCAGGAAGAGGGCCTGGAACACGGTGAGCAGGAGATGGAGGAGCTTCATGGCACGGAGTCGGAGGGGACCCCGAGTCTTTCACTTGACGCGGCGCGTTGTCATGCGATTTCCACCTGGGAAGGGAGCGCTCGGCGCGCCGGTCGGTCGATGGCGCTTCGCGTTGAAGTTCGGAAGGGGCGGCATGACCTTTCGGGCGTGAAGACTCCACGCGAAGACACGCCCCATGTGGTCATCCTCGGCGGAGGGTTCGCCGGGCTCCAGGCCGCCCGCCGGCTGGCCAGGGGGCCGGTGCGGGTCACCCTGGTCGACCGCCACAACCACCACCTCTTCCAGCCGCTGCTGTACCAGGTGGCCACCGCGACGCTGAGCCCCAGCGAAATCGCCGCGCCGCTGCGGGCCATCGTCGGCCCGAGCGGCGTGTCGGTGCTCCTGGCGGACGCGACGGGCATCGACCCGGAGCGCAAGCGCGTGCTGCTGTCGGACGGAGAGCTTGGGTACGACTACCTCGTCATCGCCACGGGCGCGACGCACTCGTACTTCGGCAACGACCAGTGGGAGCAGGTGGCGCCGGGCCTGAAGTCCATCGAGGACGCGGTGGAGATTCGCCGTCGCGTCCTGCTGGCCTTCGAGCTGGCGGAGCGCGAGACGGACCCGCGCGTCCGTCGTGCGCTGCTCAACTTCGTCATCATCGGCGGGGGGCCCACGGGCGTGGAGCTGGCGGGGGCCCTGGCGGAGATCAGCCGCAAGTCGTTGCCGGGCGACTTCAAGAACATCGACCCGCGCCAGGCGCGCATCATCCTCGTCGAGGGCTTGGGCAAGGTGCTCCCCGTCTACCCGGACGACCTCACGGACACGGCCCGGCGCACGCTGGAGAAGCTGGGCGTGGAGGTCCGTACGGGCGCGCGGGTGACGAACATCGACTCGACGGGGGTCTACATCGGCACCGAGCACCTGGAGTCGCGCACGGTGTTGTGGGCCGCGGGGGTGGCCGCGTCCCCGCTGGCGCGCTCGCTCGGCGTGCCGCTGGACCGCGCGGGCCGCGTCACGGTGACGCCCGAGCTGACGGTGCCGGGCCATGACGACATCTTCGTCGTGGGCGACCTGGCGTCGCTCAAGCAGGAGGATGGGACGCCCGTTCCGGGGCTCGCGCCCGCCGCCATGCAGGAGGGGAAGCACGCAGCGAAGAACATCTTCCACCAGCTCCGCGGCGAGCCCATGACGCCTTTCAAGTATTGGGACCGGGGCTCCTACGCGGTCATCGGGCGCGGCCACGCGGTGGGCATCGCGTTCCGTCGGTTCAAGCAGTCCGGTCTCCCCGCTTGGCTGGCCTGGTTGTTCATCCACCTCACCTTCCTCATCGGGTTCCGCAGCAAGCTGGCGGTGCTCCTCGACTGGGCATACTCGTATCTGACGTTCGGCAAGTCGGCGCGCATCATCACGGGGGTCGCGCCGAGGCTGGACCAGCTCGCCCGACCCACGCTGGGAACGGGCGGCGCCTCCTCGCTCCCCACCGGCGAGACGCGGGAGCCCAGGCCGGCCCTGTCCCGCACGGAGCTGCCGACGTCCGTGCCGCATTGACGGTCGTCACCTGTCCGCTTCACGCCCCCTCCCGGTGGGGGCCGGCGTCCGAGGGCGCGCGCCATGGCGGGCTGGCGCCACGAGAGGGTGGGGCGCCTTCGGTGTTCGCGTGGAGCCAGCCCCGGCGGTCCAGGACGCGGCAGTCGATGGCGAGCTGCATGTCCACGTCCTCGATGCGCCCGTGGCCCTCCAGGTCCGCGCGGGTGAGCGCGAGCTTGAGCAGCCGGTCGTGGGCGCGCGCGGACAGCCCGTGGTGGCGCACCGCCAGCTCGAGCATCCGTTCCGCGCGAGGACTCAACACGCAGTGTCGGCGCAGCAGGTGGGACGGGAGCTGTGCGTTGCAGTGCACGCCGGGCTCGTCGCGGAAGCGCTCACGCTGGCGCCGCCGCGCCGCCTCCACGCGCTCACGGTAGTGACGGCTCGAGGGCTCCCGCGCTTCGGGGCTCGCCAGGTGGTGGTACTCCACCGGCCGCGTCTGCAGCGTGATGTCGACCCGGTCCAGTAGGGGGCCGCTGACGCGCGCGTGGTAGTCGAACACCCGGTGCTCGGGGCATCGGCAGGTGTGTCCGGGCACGTTGAAGTAGCCGCAGGGGCAGGGGTTCATGGCCGCCACCAGCATCACCTGGCAGGGATAGGTGATGTTCTGCGTGGCCCGGGCCAGGTGGATGACCCCTTCTTCCAGCGGCTGCCGCAGGACCTCCAGCACGTTCCTGCGGAACTCCGGCAACTCGTCCAGGAACAGCACGCCATGGTGGGCGAGCGACAGCTCCCCGGGGCGCGCGGTGGGGCCTCCGCCCACGAGCCCCGCGTCGGAGAGGGTGTGGTGGGGCGCGCGGAACGGGCGCTCGCGGACCAACGCATGCCCGTCGCCCAGCAGCCCCAGCACCGAATAGACCTTCGTCACCTCCAACGCCTCGGCGAAGGTCATCTCCGGGAGGATGCCGGGCAGCCTCCGCGCCAGCATCGTCTTGCCCGACCCTGGAGGGCCGCACATCAGCACGTTGTGGCCCCCCGCCGCCGCCAGCTCCAGCGCGAGCTTCAACTCCGGCTGTCCCCTCACGTCCGCCATGTCCGGGGTGGCGCCGGTTGGCTGCCGCGCGGACGCGGTGCCCGTGTCCCGGGCGAAGGGCGGGATGGGGCGCGTGCCCGTCAGGTGGTCCACCGCGTCCCGCAGGCTGCCCACCGGGTGCACGCGCAGCCCCTCCACGAGCGAGGCCTCGGCCGCGTTGGCCGCGGGCACCATGACCCCCTCGAAGCCCTTGTCCCTCGCCGCCACGGCCAGCGGCAGCACGCCCTTGATGGGCTTGAGCGTGCCGTCCAGCGACAGCTCCCCGCCGAAGAGATAGCGGGCCAGGGGCCCATCCTCGAGCAGCCTCGCCGCCGCGAGCACTCCCAGCGCGATGGGCAGCTCGAACGCCACGCCGTCCTTGCGCAAATCGGCGGGGGCGAGGTTCACGGTGATGCGCTTCTGCGGCAGCTCGAAGCCCGTGTTCTTCAGCGCGGACACGACGCGCACCTTCGATTCGCGCACCGCGCCTTCTGGCAACCCCACCACGTTGAAGTAGGGGAGGCCGAGCGCCATGTCGACCTCGCACTCCACCACCACCGCGTCGATGCCCATCAACGCCCCCGACCGCACCCTCGCCAGCATGTCCCGCCCTCCCCACGCCACTCGCGGCGGGCAAGAGCAACCTCCGTACCGGCACCGACCCGAGACGTGCGTTCCCTCCACCCAATCCCCAGGGATGGATGCCCATCCAGACCAGGGGTCGGGGATTCCAGGCTTATTGGATAAGTGAATCGGCCCCTAGCCAGGGCGGGCGGGACTTGGGTAGCTTGAGACGCGTCTGGGGACCGCAGGGGGAGATGACTCACATGGAGTCACAAGTCGTTCGAAGCCGCAGGCCGGTGCGCATTCGTCGTGCGGACATGAAGCGCGGGCAGCGGATGAAGGTCGCGTTCGCGGTGTTCCGCTTCTGCCTCTACGGCATGGTGGGCATCAGCTCGGAGGTGTTCTTCTACAACCTGGTGCGGATCGCCCGGGACGTGCCGCTGCTGGGGACGCTGTTCCAGTTCCAATGGCAGGTGGATGACCGCCTGGGGCTCAACGCCATCTGGGACACCCCGGTCGTCACGGCCTACGGCCAGTGCTCGCTGTGGATGTTCCTCATCTACGGCGTGGCGTGCTTCTTCTTCGTGGAGCCCGTCTATCGCTGGATGCTCTATCAGCATGCCAGCCTGCGCGCCGTCGTCTACGGCTTCGGCATCCTGCTCTTCGAGGCCTTCAGCGGCGTGTTGCTGGAGCGGCTCACCGGCTACCGCATCTGGTACTACGCGGACGCGGGCGCCATCCTCTGGCAGATGACGTCGCTCTACATCCTCCCCATCTGGATGGTGACGGGGCTCATCGCCGAGTTCATCTACAGGGAGCTGATGGACCCGGACCTCCTGGCGGCCTTGGAGTCGCCGCTGCCTGCCACGCCGGAGGAGACGGAGGCCTCGTTCCAGTTGATGCGGTAGGTGCAGCCGTGGCCGTCGTAGCCGGACGTCTCGATGGTGACGTTCTGCGCGCCGGCCACCCGCAGCCCCGCGTGGATGATGCCCGCGGTGAAGGCTGGATAGTCCCCCACCTCGTTCATCCACAGCTCGAACTGGGTGGGACCCAGCTCCGTGAGCTTGGATTCGGTGTAGTTGTTGCCCGCCCGGAAGTTCTGGGTGGCCCGCATGAGCGTGCGCCGGGGGCCCAGCACGCGCAGCAGCGACAGCACCGCCCGCCCCAGCATCGTCTCGCGGAAGCCCTCGATATAGGCCTCGCCCAGCTTGAAGGTGCCCTGACCCAGCGAGTCCTGGGGGAAGAGCTCCTCTGAGGCGATGCGCAGGTAGGCCATCCAGGACGCGAAGGCGTATGCGGGACGGAGCTTCTGGTCCACGTCCAGGCCCTCCTTGCGCAGGCGCTCCTTGCACCCAGGCGTCAGCCGCCCGTGCAGCGCGCGCAGGAAGAGGGCTTCGATGGTCTGTTCAAAGACGAGAAGCTCGTCGGCCATGAGGAGTGGACTCTAGCCGACGAGCTTCTGGATGTGAACCGCGACTCCAACCCGGAGCGTAGGACCGCCCCGGGGGAGGATTGACTTCAGGGCGCGGGAGCGGGCGGCGGCGTGCCGGTGTCCACCTGCTGGGTACCCTGGATGACGGCGTTCTCCGGCAGCTCGGTGGCCATGCCGAGGACCTTCGCACCGGCCGCCTTGGCGCCGTCCAGGGCCGCGATGAGCCGGCCGTAGTTGGTGGCGTCGTCCGCCATGAAGAAGACGACCTTCTCGTCCGCCTTCTTCGCCGCCAGCATGCGCTTGAGACGGTTGATGTAGTCGGACTCGGTGACCTTCTCCGTGTTGATGGAGTAGCCGCCGTCCTTGTCCAGCAGCACCACCAACTGCTGGTTGTCCGGGTCCGGAGGGGTCTCGTTCTCCACCTCCGTGTCCGGCACTCGCACCAGGATGTCCTTCTCCAGGAGCGGCGTGACGACCATGAAGATGATGAGGAGCACCAGCACCACGTCCACCAGCGGCGTGACGTTGATCTCCGAGTTCGGCGCGGACTGCGGCTTGACCCACTGGCGCTGCTTGTGGCCGGCCATTACTTCTTCTCCTCGACGCCGAGCGCGATCTGCTTGGCCTTGGCCTTGCGGGCCACGTCCAGCACCCTGCGCACGTCGCCCACGTTCACGGTGTTGTCACCCTTGAGCAGGATCTTCTTGCCCGGGTCCTTGGACAGCTCCTGCGCGATGCGGTCCTGCAGCGCCTGCTCGTCCACCTGGTCGTTCTCCACGAACACCTTCTTGTCCGGGGTGATGGAGACGTAGAGAGGATCCGAGTCCTTTCCCTTCTCCTTTTCGATCTCGGTGGCCTTCGGCAGCTCCACGGACTTGCCGCGCTGGAGCATGGGGGTGACGACCATGAAGATGATGAGGAGCACCAACACCACGTCCACCAGCGGCGTGACGTTGATCTCGCTTTTCATGCCCCCCTTGGGGCCTGCTGACATTCCCATGCGTGTAACCTGCTTCCTGGTGATGGGGGCCCGTCCTCCTCCGTGGCGTCGCAGGCCCCTCGAAAACAGGGGCCGCGTTCATGAAGGAGGCGGGCCTCGGGTCGTCCCCGGGCTCTCGCCGGTGACTGCTCAGGCCGCGTGCGAGGACTGCGCGCCGCCGCTCAGGTGGCGGGCGACCACGTCGAGGAACTCGTTGGAGGACTCGGAGATGTCCACCGCGCGAGCATCCACCCAGCCCTGCAGGAAGTTGTAGGCCATCACGGCGGGGATGGCGACCAGGAGGCCGAACGCGGTGGTGATGAGCGCCTCGGCGATACCGGCGGAGATGGTGCCCAGACCACCGGAGCCCGCGGCCGCCATGAGCTGGAAGGCGTTGACGATACCCATCGTCGTGCCGAGCAGACCGACGAACGGCGCCGTCGAACCGACCGTGGCCAGCAGGCCCAGGCCGCGCTTCATGCTCTGCACCTCACGCTGCGCCTGACGCTCCAGGGCGCGCGCCACCGACTCCACCGCCACTTCCTTGTTGTTGGGGCTGATGCGGTAGGCGGTCAGGCCGGAGTTGATCACCCGACCCAGGTGACCCACGTCCTTGCCCAGGTTGGTGTTGGCCGCCGTGCTCAGGTCGCCCTTGGCCAGGATCGCACCCATCTTCGCGGCGAAGTTGCGGCTGTCCGCCCGGGTCTTCCGGAAGACAATCATCCGCTCCGCCATCACGACCAGCGACGCCACCGACATGATGGCCAGGGTGAAGATGATGCAGCGGGCGAAGAGGCCCGTGTGGTGCCAGATATCGATGAGAGTGAATTGCATGGCTTGGTTAAGCGCTCCTCCTCACGAGCGCGGGTGGTCCGTCGATGCTTCTCTACGGCGCGCCCGGATCAGCGCGGCAGCTTCAGGTTCAGGGTGAAGGTGTAGTCCACCTGGACCGGGCGTCCCTGGAACGTGACGGGCTTGTAGCGTGACGACGTCAGAGCGTCCAGGACCGCCTGTTCCATGTGGGGCAGGGGCTTGATGATTCGGCAGCGCTCCACTCGGCCTTCCACGGTGATGACGCACTTCACGATCATCGTGCCCTGGACGCGGGACTCGAGCGCCTCTCGCGTGTACTCGGGGTTGGGACCCGAAACCTTCTCCGGCCGGGTCATGCCCGCACCGAACGGCAGCACCTCCGTCCCCGTCCCGCCCAGCTGACCGCCCACCACACCACCAATCACACCGCCCACGACGCCACCCACCACGCCACCGGCGACACCACCCTCGACACCACCCTCGACCTGCTCCTCGCTGGCCTCCTCCGGCTCGGAGGGCGGCTCCTCGGTGGGCTCCGCTTCCTTCGGGGCCTCCTTGGGGATCTCCTTCGGCTGGACGATGGCGTCGGGCTTCTTCGGCTTCTTCGGAGTCGTCTTCGGCTTCGTGCTCGCCGCGGGCGGGGGAGGCGGGGGCGGGGGCGGAGGCGGCGGGGCCATGGTGGCCTTCAGCGTCACCTCGATCTCCTTCTCCTCCTCGACGGGCTCCCTGGTAGAAAGGAAGTAGGCCACAGCGAACAGCGCCACGTGCAGGATCACCGAGATGGTGGTCCCGACGCCGAACTTCGCTTTGGGCGCCTGGCCGCGGTCAAGGACTGAATCAAACATGTACTAGACTCCTCTTCACCAGTGGACACCCACCACGCCCCGCCCGGAAGAAAGGGCGCGCTACCATACAGAAACGCGTTCCGGGTTCAAGCAAGCACGGTCAAGGGTAACTGACGTGATCGCGCAATTGCCCCACTGGTTACCAAAAAGCAACGGTCTATTGACAACTGGCCGACCTCGGATATTTTCCCCAGTCATTTTCGGTTGCAGCCCACCTTGGAGGGGTCTGGTATGCACGTGAACCGAGTGCTCCGGGAAACCGGAGTTGTCCTGGCCGCAGGTCTGCTGTACGGATCGGCGGCTTTCGCGCAGTCGAGTACGATGATCGGTACGGTCATCGATTCTCAGAGCCGGCAGCCTGTCGCTGACGTCGTCGTGACCGCCACCTCGCCCAACCTTCAGGGCGAGCAGACGGTGGTGACCGACGCGCAGGGCAACTACCGTATTCCCCAGCTTCCGCCGGGCGTCTATACCCTGCGGTTCGAGAAGGAGCAGTACAAGCCCTACGCTCGTTCCGACGTGCAGCTGCGTCTGAACCGCACCATCCGCGTCAACGTCGAGCTGCTTCCCGAGTCCCTCGGTGAGGTGGTGGAGATCATCGGCGCCCCGCCGACGATCGACGTGGGCTCCACGACCACGGGCGTCAGCGTGGATCAGGAGTTCATCCGTCGCATCGCCGTCGCCCGTCCGGGCGGCAAGGGTGGCGCGGCCCGCTCGTTCGAGTCCCTGGCCGAACTGGCCCCGGGTGCCCAGAACGACACGTACGGTGTCTCCATCAACGGCGCGACCTCGCCCGAGAACGGCTACGTGGTGGACGGTCTGTCCACGAACGACCCGGCCTACGGCGTGAACGCCAGCCCGATGAGCATCGAGTTCGTGCAGGACGTGAACGTCATCACCGGCGGTTACCTGCCGGAGTTCGGTCGCTCCACGGGCGGTGTCATCAACGCGGTGACCCGGTCGGGCTCCAACGAGTTCCACGGCTCCGTGTTCGCGAACTGGACCCCGGGCAGCCTCGAGGGTGACCGCAAGCAGGTTCGTGAAGAGGGCACGGTCATCACCGGCCTCAACGAGCTGTCGAACCTCGGCGACTTCGGTGCGACCCTCGGTGGTCCCATCCTGAAGGACAAGCTGTGGTTCTTCGCCGGTTTCGCGCCGTCGTTCGCGCGCTACCAGCACACCCGCTCGCTCAACGCGATCCAGCTGGACGACCAGGGCAACCCGGTCCGCGACGCCCAGGGCTTCACCCAGACGTCGCTCATCCCCGGTTCGCAGCGCAAGTACTTCGCGGATGCGCGCAGCATCCAGTACATGGGCAAGCTGACCTACCTCATCAACCAGGACCACAACGTCTCGTTCTCCTTGAACGGCACCCCGTCCTCGACGGGTGGCATGGGCAAGCTGACGGTGGATCCGAAGACGGGCCTGCTGCCTGGCGCGATCACCTCGCGTCCGGGTGACTTCGCCTTCACGGAGACCAACGCGAACACGACGGCGCTCTCGCTGAAGTACGCCGGCGCGTTCATGGACAAGAAGGTCCTCGTCGACGCGACGGCGGGCTGGTTCCACCAGACGGCCTCCACGCTGCCCGCCGACGGCAGCAAGCTGGGTTCGTCCGACGGTCTGGCCGGCTACTCCCGCATGGCGTACGTGAACGAGCGCCCGCTCACCACGTTCGAGGCCCTGCCCCCCGGCACGGAGTCCATGTGCGAGCCCGTCACCCTGGCTGACGGCTCCGTGGTGCAGCCCTGCCCCGTCACCGGCTACACGCTGGGCGGCCCGGGCTTCATGAGCGACGCGAAGCTGGATCGCTACCAGATCAACGCGAAGGCCACCTACCTGCTCAACGCGCTCGGCACCCACGTGCTGAAGGCCGGCGTCGACACCGAGTTCCTGGTGTACGACCAGACCAAGGCGTACGGCGGCGGCGTGTACTTCGAGGAGAGCGGTCCGTACTCGGGCGCCACGCTCGGCACGAGCGGCAACCCGTACAACGGTGCGGCGCTGAGCGACTCCCGTCGCTACGGCTTCCAGACCGGTCCGGACACCCCGGTCACCCAGCTGACCCAGCAGTCGAAGACCACCAGCACCACGATCGGTGGCTTCCTGCAGGACTCCTGGTCCATCGCCAACCGCGTCACGCTGAACGTCGGCGTGCGCTACGACATCCAGTCGATGTACGGCGGTGACGACGAGCTGGCGCTCCGCCTGGGCAACCAGTGGTCGCCCCGTATCGGCGCCATCGTCGACCCGTTCGCCAACGGCCGCACGAAGTTCTTCGTGAACTTCGC
The DNA here is from genome assembly GCF_021412625.1 of Myxococcus stipitatus. The sequence goes on from NZ_JAKCFI010000004.1 coordinate 352,475, forward strand.
CCGGTACTACGAGCAGGTTCCGCTCAACATCCTGGACCGCTCCTTCCCGCCCGAGCGCCGCTACACCGCTCGCCGCGCGATGGCCGAGCCGGGTGATCCCGAGGAGACGGGCTACTGCGATCCTTCCAACCGCGAGAGCCAGCAGACCGCTTGCAAGGATCCCGAGAACGTCCTGGCCCAGCCGGAGAGCTCGCGCAACCCGAACCGCCTCTACACGGGCGGCAAGGTGGAGAAGACCCCGGTCGATCCGGACCTCTCCCCGCAGTCCTCCGACGAAGTGGTGGTCGGCGCCGAGTACGAGCTCATCGCCAACACCCGCGTGGGCGCCAGCTACACCCACCGCGACATGAACAAGGTCATCGAGGACATGTCCCGCGACTCTGGCGCGACCTACTTCCTCGGCAACCCGGGCTATGGCTTCGCGAAGGAGTTCCCGACGCCGAAGCGCAACTACGACAACGTCACCGTCTACCTGAACCGCAACTTCGCGGACGGGTGGCTCGCCCAGGCCAGCTACACCTGGTCGCGCCTGTACGGTAACTACCCCGGTCTGTTCCGTCCCGAGACGGCCCAGCTGGACCCGAACATCCTGTCGGACTTCGACCTCGTCGAGCTGCTGGCCAACCGCACCGGTCTGCTGCCCTTCGACCGCACGCACTCCATCAAGGTGTTCGGCGCGAAGGAGTTCAACTTCACGAACGAGCTGTCGGCCAGCATCGGTCTGTCCTACCGCGGCAACTCCGGTACGCCGATCAACTACTACGGTCACCACCCGGACTACGGCCAGGATGAGTCCTTCGTCCTCCCCCGTGGCGCCGGCGGCCGCACCCCGTGGATCAACATCATCGACTCCAACGTGGGCGTGAACTACCGCGTCAGCAAGGACAGCACGATCTCCTTCACCCTCGACGTGTTCAACCTGTTCAACTTCCAGGGTGTCGACGCGGTCGACCAGTCCTACACCACGCGCGACGTGCTCCCCATCGAGGGTGGCAAGCCGAGCGACCTGCCTGGCAACGTGCAGTACATCCCCGGCAACGAGCCGACGGACGACGATGGCAACCCCATCCCGTTCGGCGCGCGTGACGGCGACATCAACAAGAACTTCAAGAACCCGACCCGTTACCAGCCGCCGCGCCAGATGCGCTTCGGCATCCGGTACACGTTCTAGTTCTCGGCCCATTCACGAATCGGAATTCAAGTCACATGACCAAGAACATTCTGAAGACTGCGATGGTCGTCGCCGGCGCTGCCTCGCTGATGACGGGCTGCAGCAACGAGCAGGCCGAGGCCGCCTGCTTCGTCCAGGACAGCGGCAACTGGGCGACGCGGTACGAGATGGTGAGTGAGTCGGGCACGGACGCGAACGGCAACGCGTGCGATACCAAGGCGCCGGCGTTCGAGTTCCTGGGTATCTACAAGTTCGCGAACCCGGACAACCCCTCGCAGGCGCAGCTGACGATCCGTCCCGCGGGTCTGGCGAGCCGTGCTAGCCGCGACCCCGGCCCCTCGTCGGAGCAGACGGCGATCGGTAACTTCGCGGTGGAGCCGGACGAGAAGTCGCTGTGCCACGCGGACACGATGTCCGAGGCGAAGGTCGACGCCATCGCGACCCCGACGGCCGAGGCGACGACGATCTCGTACCAGTACTCGAACGTCCGGGTTTACTCGGCGCCGAGCGCTCCTGGTACGCAGTTCACTGCCGAGCTGAAGTACACCCGTGACGGTTGCACCGCGACGTACATCGCCCGCGGCATGTGGCCTGCGCAGGAATGCGATCCCGACGCCGAGGTTGGCAGCGCGGATAACTGCGGCAAGGGCAGCCTCGTGAACCCGGACTTCGCCGTCGTGTGCCACCCGACCGCGCACTACTGCGTGGTGGCGAACGACGTCCCGTCGCTCAAGTAACACCAGCCAGCGCTCGCTGAGCTGAGCCACCACCGAGTGGCGCAACGCGGCCCCGGCAGCCCTCCTCAGGGAGTGGACTGACGGGGCCGCGGTGTTTTAAGGCGCGGGAGCACCCTGGAGGCACATGGAGGGCCGTTACTCACTCATCGGGCATGTCCGTTCGCTGCTGGCGGACGAGGAGGGGACCCTCTACAAGGACGCCCCCTACCGGGTGGCCCTCTGCTACCCGAGCCCCTATCACGTGGGGATGAGCTCGCTGGGCTTCCAGGCCATCTACCGGGAAGTCCATGAGCACCCCGGCGCGACCGCGGAGCGCGTCTTCCTGCCGGATGACGTGGAGGCGTTCCAGCGGACCCGGACGCCGTTGTTCACCTGGGAGTCGCAGGCTCCCGTCTCCAGCTTCTCCATGCTCGCGTTCTCCGTGGCGTACGAGCTGGAGCTGACGGGCTTCTTCACGCTGCTGGAGCTGGCGGGGTTGCCGCTCCTGGCAGAGCAGCGACGGGACGGCCGACATCCGCTGGTGGTGGCGGGAGGGCCGCTGACGTTCTCCAACCCGGACCCGCTGGAGCCGTTCGTGGACGTGCTCGTCCAGGGCGAGTCCGAGGACCTCATCCACGTCCTCATCGAGGCCGCGGCGTCCATGGAGCGCGAGGCGCTGCTGGACCACCTGGCGCGCATCCCCGGCTTCCGGGTGCCGGGACGGGGCGGGCAGCGCTACCACGTGGCCAAGGCGCAGGACGCCCGCCTGCCGGCCCGGTCCCAAATCATCACGCCGCACACGGAGCTGCGCTCGATGTTCCTCATCGAGCCGGAGCGGGGCTGTTCGCGCGGTTGCCATTACTGCGTCATGCGCCGGACGACGAATGGGGGCATGCGGACGGTGCCCCCGGAGCGCATCCTCTCGCTCATCCCGGAACATGCCCGGCGGGTGGGACTGGTGGGCGCGGCGGTGACGGACCATCCCCGCATCGTGGAGCTGCTGCGCACGTTGGTGGACGCCGGGCGCGAGGTGGGGGTGTCGTCCCTGCGGGCGGACCGGCTGACGCAGGAGCTGGTGGACCAGCTGCGCCGGGGCGGCGCCACGAACCTGACGGTGGCGGCGGACGGGGCCTCGCAGCGGATGCGGGACATGGTCGACCGCAAACACTCCGAGGAGCAGATCGTCCGCGCGGCGGGCTTCGCTCGCGCGGCCGGGATGAAGCAGCTCAAGGTGTACAACGTGGTGGGGCTGCCCTTCGAGGACGAGACGGACATCGACGAGCTCATCCGCTTCACCACGGAGCTGTCGCGCATCCTCCCGGTGGCGTTGGGGGTGGCGCCGTTCGTGGCCAAGCGCAACACCCCGCTGGACGGCGCGCCCTTCGCGGGCATCCGCGAGGTGGAGTCCCGGCTGGAGCGGCTGCGCAAGGGCCTGCGGGGCCGCGCCGAGGTGCGCCCCACGTCCGCGCGGTGGGCGTGGGTGGAGTACATGCTGGCCCAGTGCGGCCCCGAGGGTGGGCTGGCGGCCATGGACGCCTGGCGCGCGGGGGCGGGCTTCTCCGCGTGGAAGAAGGCCTTCGAGGCGCGCGGGTGCGAGCCCTACCTGGCCCGGCGGGTGGAGGACGGTCGCCGCAACCCCACCATCTGGCCCAGTGTCCCGAAGGTGGCTCCCGCGCCGTCCGCCGTGTGACGCGCGGATTGAACGAGCGGTGCAATGCGGGCCCCGGTTCCGCTAGAAGTCGCGCTGGCGCCGATGCCCGGCGCCTAGGGCAGCGGAGAACCAGGTGAGCACGCAGCGCGTGGACAAGGCGTGGCAGCAGAAGGGCCTCAAGGAGTACTCGACGGAGGCCCTGCTCGGGACGCTCGGCCACTACGGCCTTCCCATCAACGAGGAGGACTTCCGGAAGCTCTCCGAGGGCACCTATCCCCTGGGCATCGCCCAGCAGTGGAAGCCGCAGTGGAAGGGCACCGGCCCCTTCAAGGACTTCGTGGTGGCGGTGGCCGTGGAGCTGTGGCGGCGCTGGCTGCCGGACCGCGTGGCGCCGTACGAGCTGACGGACACGCTCGCGGGGCTGATGAACGCGCTGCTGCGCCTGCTCAACGGCGTCGCCGACGCGCCCGTGGCCGCGGCCTTCGAGCGCATGGGCACCCTGCGTCCCCGCATCCCCGTGGATGACAAGGGCGCGCCCCAGGAGCGCTTCATGCAGGAGGCGCTGGCGCCCTTCACGGAGAAGGACGCCGAGGTGTTCGACAGCCTCGCGGAGACGCTGGCCCGCTCCGGCCACCCGGACCACGCGGAGGCGTTCGCGGATATCGAGGAGTTCTTCATCCCGGACCGCAAGGGCATCTCCAAGTCCATGGTGCGCGCGGCGCGCGGCGAGAAGGACCCCGCCATCGACGACCTGGTGAAGCTCACCAGCGATGCGTCGCGCTCGCCCATCTCCCGCATCCTCGCGGTGGACGGCCTCATCCACCTCCAGGCCAACGGGCAGGCCGCCGCCGCGGGCCGCCAGCTGCTCGAGTGGGCGGAGTCGAACAAGGACCTGCACCTGGCGCTGGACCTCGTGCCCCGCCTGGAGCACGTCTACAAGGCGCAGAACGACCAGCTGGCGCTGCTCGAGCTGGTGCGCACCGCCGAGCGGCTGGAGGCGGAGCACGACCGCGTCCACCCCGGTCACCGTCGCCACCGCCACGCCCACCGGCACTGAGCCTCACCCCAGCGCAACACCCCGAGCGCGCCCGCACGGTCGAGCCAGGATCCCTGGCCCGGCCTTCCGCGGGCGCGTCGCGTTCCAGGGGCCTGGCGCCGGCCCGGCTCCGTGGCGTCGCCCCTCGGGCGGGCAGGGCACGGTCATGGCTCCCGACCGAGGGCTCCTTCCTCCATCCCTGGCGAGGCGCCCGCCTGCCGCGTGCATCGTGTCGCGCGCCCATCGCCTCGTCGCGGGTCGTCCGGTGGCGCGACCTTGTCCGGACGGGAACGGGGGGCTCGTCTCGCGGGCTGGTTTCCCGATGCCAGGTCGGAGCCGCGAGGTCGCGCTGTCCTGACCCGACGGTCGAGCGCGAACGACCCGTGATGGGACCTCAGTCCGCCGCGCTCGGTCCTCCCCGCTCTCCGGGGGACACGTCGGCGGGCGGAGGGGCATCGCCCTCGCTGGGGGCGGACGCATCCGGGAGCGGGGTCGAGCGCTTGAGGGGGATTCGCAGGACGTTGGCGACGCCCTCGCCCACGTCGCGCACCGGCACCACGGCGCCCACCGTCGTGTAGCGGATGGCGCCCGTCTGGGTGAACGCGTGCTTGAGCGCGTAGTCCTTCGCGCGCGGAAGGAACCAGTCGCGCACGGCCTTCAACGGCAGCACGTGCATCTCCCCCTGCGAGAGGAAGACGTACACGAGCAGGTCCGCGCCGCTGTAGAGGAAGCAGCCGGGCGTGTCCTTCTCCAGATTGGAGACGAGCTCGAAGAAGTAGCGGCGGCGGGTGGCGTTGCGGTCGCCCTTCACCTCGATGCCGCGCACCTCTCCCGACGGGAGCTCCCAGAGCAGGTCCACGCCCCGGTGCTGGAAGCGCGGGTCCAACTGCACGTCGTGCACCCGAGAGCCCGGCTCCGTCTCCAACAACCACGCGCGGGCGTGTTGCACGGCGCGGTCCGCCGCGCTCTGCACGCCCCTCATGCTGAAGCTGCGTGCCATGGACTACCGGCGCAGCTCGACGCCCGTCGCGACCAGCTGCACCTCGCGCGGCTTGCCATCCGTGCCGCGCGGGACGACGGCGCCCTCGGATTCGTAGTGCGACGCGTGGCCCTCGCTCAGCTCGGCCACCTTCACCACGCCCTCGACGCGGGCCTGGGCGCCGGCCGAGTCCAGCGGGACGAAGAAGCCGTAGTCCTTGAACGTGACGCGCACGCCGGGGCTCTTGGCCTGGTCGTCCGCCGCCAGCTCCATCCAGCAGCCCTTGCGCTCGCACGCCTTGCGCACGCGGCCCTCGAGCAGCACCGTCTTTCCGTCATGGGCCTGGGGCTTCGCGATGAGGTCCGCCAGCTTCACCGCCGCCGCGCCCTTGAGGGGCTCGCCGCGGGTGAGCTTCCAGCCGTCCTGGGCGCCGGGCGCCGGCGCGGGGGCGGCCGTCTTGGCGTCGGCCGGATGGTGACAGTCGCTCGCCGCGGCCTTATCGGCCTTCGCGGCCTTGTCCTTGGCGGGCGTCTTGTCCGCCGCGAGAGCGAGCAGGGGAACTGCGACCAGCAGCATCAGGGACGTGCGGAGCGGGTTCATGGCCTGTCCGCTTAGTCAAAAGTCATTGCTCCGGCAAGGCGGCCCCCGTACTAAGCTCTCACTCCCGCACACCTCGGTGAGGCGCGCATGAAGGTCCTCGTCCCTCCCAGGAATCGTCGACTCGGCACGGTGGACTACCTGGGCCTCATCGGCCTGGTGGGGCTGCTGATCGCCCGCTACATCCCGGTGGCCCGCATCATCCCGTTCTGGGGCTGTGTGCTGCGCGAGAGGACGGGCTGGCCCTGCCTCGGGTGTGGGCTGACGCGGGTGGCGGACCGGGTGGCCCACTTCAACTTCGTGGGCGCGTGGGAGGCCAACCCCCTGGGCACCGTGGCGGCCATCCTGTTCGCCTTCGCCGCGCTGGCCATGGTGCTGCACCTCGTCTTCGCCATCCCCATCCCGGAGGTCCAGCTCACACCCCGGGAGTGGCAGGTATTCCAGGCGGCGATGCCTGTCATCATCCTGGTCAATTACGCCTACGTGGTGGTGAAGACGCGTTTTCCCCACTGGCTGCTGTAGCCTGGGGGCGTGACCTCCGCGCTCGTCCTGCTGGGCTATCTCGCCGGCTCCATTCCGTTCGGTGTGCTGCTGACGCGGTGGCTGCGGGGCGTGGACGTGCGCCAGGGCGGCAGTGGCAACATCGGCGCGACCAACGTCACGCGCGTCGCCGGCAAGAAGCTGGGCGCGGTGGTGCTCGTGCTGGACGCGCTGAAGGGCGCCCTGCCGGTGGCGCTCGCGCTGCGGCTGATGCCGGAGCAGCCGCTGGTGCACGTGGCGGTGGGGATGGCCGCGGTCCTGGGCCACGTCTACCCCGTGTGGCTGAAGCTGAAGGGGGGCAAGGGCGTGGCCACGGCGCTGGGCGTGCTGCTGGTGCTGGTGCCCCTGGCCGCGCTCGCGGCGGGCGGCGTCTACGTCGCCATCCTCGCGGTGTCGCGCGTCAGCTCGCTGGGCTCGCTCGCGGCGGGCGCGACGGCGGTGGGCGTGTCCGCGTATGCCGCGCCCGCGCTGGCGTACGCGGCGCTGTCAGCCCTGCTCTTCGTCCTCATGCTGTGGACGCACCGGGGCAACATCGTCCGGCTGGCGCGGCGCACCGAGCGGCGCTTCTGAGTCGCCGCCGCGCGCGTCCGGGGCGCGGTAGCCGAGCAGCGAGCAGGCGATGGGGCCGTTCCACAACTCGCGCCGCGCGGAGGGGCGCGCGTGGAAGGCGCTCTCGAAGGCGGGGTTGCCGATGAGCACCCAGGCGCGCCAGCCGGGCACGCGCAGCGACTCGCCCAGCTTGTAATAGAAGCTCTTCATGCCCTTCTGGCCGCCCGTCCCCAGCCGGTCTCCGTAGGGCGGGTTGGTGAGAATCAGGCCGCCCGTGCCGGGCAGGGGCGGCAGCTTCGTGGCGTCGCCCTCGGCCAGGGTGATTTCCTCCGACAGCTTCGCGGCGCGCACGTTGCGCGAGGCGGCCTCGAGCGCCTCCGCGTCCTTGTCGAAGCCCCATAGGGGGACCTGCACCTTGCGCTCGTTGCGCCGGGCGTCCGCGCGCATGTCCGTGAGCAGCTCCTTCGCGCGGGCGCCCATCTCCGGCCAGCGCTCCACGGCGAAGTCCCGGTTGAGGCCCGGGGCCCTGCGCCGCGCAATCATCCCGCCCTCGATGAGCAGGGTGCCGGAGCCGCACATGGGGTCCACCAGGGCCTCCTCGCCGGTGTAGTGCGCGGCGCGGAGGATGGCGGCGGCGAGCGTCTCCTTGAGGGGCGCGGCCGTGGGGCGCACCCGGTAGCCCCGGCGGTGCAGCGGCTCGCCGCACAGGTCGAGCGAGAGCGACAGCGTGTCGCGCGACAGGTGCGCCACCACGCTGACGTCGGGGTTCTTCGTGTTCACGTCCGGACGGGTGCCCACGACCTCGCGCATGCGGTCGACGATGGCGTCCTTCACCTTGAGCGCCACGAAGCCCGAGTGGCTGTGCTCGCTGTCCTTCAGCGTGGCGTCCACCGCGAAGGTGGTGGAGGGCGTCAGGTGCTCCTCCCAGGGGACGCTGGCGGCGGCCTCGTAGAGCCCGTCCGCGCCATGGGCCTCGAAGGCGCCCAGCGGGTAGAGCACGCGCATGGCGATGCGGGACCAGAGGCACACCATCAGGGCCTCGTCGAGCGTGGCCATGAAGCGGACGCCCCCGCGGTCCTGGCGGATGCGGCGCGCGCCGAGCTCCTTCAGCTCGTCGGCGAGCAGGTCCTCGGTACCTCGGGCGGTGGTGGCGAAGAGGGCGATGCGTTCAGCCATGGGACTCCGCCCATAGACGACACGGGCCCGCTTGGGAACCGGCAAGACGCATCAGGTGCCCACCACCTCGTAGAAGGCGAAGGTGGCCCCCTCCTGGTTGGCGCTGGCCGCCTTCGCGCGGCGGAAGTCCTCTGACTGGAAGTAGGCCCGCATGGCCTCCTTGTCCCGCCAGCGCGTCACCAGCAGCAGCTCCGGGGCCGGCTCGAACGAGCGCAGCACCTCCAGCCCCAGGAAGCCCTCGTGCGTGTCCACCTGGCGGGAGCGCTCCTGGAAGCGGGCGACCAGGCGCTCGGCCTCCTGGGGCGCGGCGCGGAAGCGGGAGATGGCGACAATCATCGGGCGGTCCTCTTCGCGGGCGGGGGGGCGACCGCCCGTGTGCGGGGGAGGGGCCCGAGGTGCCTCGGGCCCGGAACGAAAGACGGGGGCGCCCGGACCGCTCCGGACACCCCCGTGGGGACGACAGCCGTGGCGCGCCGCTACATCGCCCCGGCGCCGGGCATCTCGCCCACGCCCCGGATGAGCACCTCGCGGGGCTTGGCGCCATCCGCCGCGCCCACCACGCCGTCGCGCTCCATGCGTTCAATCATGCGCGCGGCGCGGTTGTAGCCGATGCGCATCTTGCGCTGGAGCATGGAGATGGAGACGGCGCGCATCTCGCTGACCACCGCGAGCGCCTGGTCGTACAGTTCGTCCGAGAGCTCGTCCTCCTCGCCGCCGGACTCCACGTCCTCGTCGCGCGGCTTGAGGATGGACTCGTCGAAGACGGGCTTGCCCTGGGCCTTGAGGTGGTCCACCGCCTTCTTGATTTCGTTCTCCGACACGAAGGCGCCGTGAACGCGCTGCAGGTGCGCGCTGGTGGGCGGCATGATGAGCATGTCGCCCATGCCGAGCAGGGCCTCCGCGCCCACCGTGCCCAGAATCGTCATGGAGTCGGGCTTGCTGCGCAGCATGAAGCTGATGCGGGTGGGGAAGTTGGCCTTGATGACGCCGGTGACGACGTCCGTGGACGGACGCTGGGTGGCGACCATCAGGTGGATGCCGGCCGCGCGGGCCATCTGCGCCAGGCGCGCCACGTACGTCTCCACCTCGCGGCTGGCGACCATCATCAGGTCCGCGAGCTCGTCGATGATGACCACGATGTAGGGCAGCTTCTTGAGCTCCTTCTTCTCCGGCTTGGACGCCTCCGCGGCCTCCAGCGGAGCGTCGGCCTCGTCGCCCTCCGGCTCGGCCTCGACCTCGGGGATGGCTTCCCCGGCGGTGTCGGAGACCAGCGCCTCGCGCATGTCCTCCATGTCGTCGCGGGGCGCGGCCACGCCCAGCCCGTCCCCACCGGACGCGGCGGCCGGCTTCTCTCCGGGCTCCACGTCCACCACGAGGACCTTCTTGGGCTTGGACTTCTTCGGCGCGGGCTCCGCGGCGAGCGCTTCCTTGCCCTCGGAGGCGGAGCTCTCCACCAGCTTGTTGTAGCCGGCGATGTTGCGCACGCCGGCCTCGGACAGCATCTGGTAGCGCCGCTCCATCTCCTCCACGGCCCAGCGCAGCGCGAGCGCCGCCTTCTTCGGGTCCGTCACCACCGGCAGCAGCAGGTGGGGGATGCCCTCGTAGACGGACAGCTCGAGCATCTTCGGGTCCACCATGATGAAGCGCACCTCCTCCGGCGTGGACTTCAGGAGGATGCTCATGATCATGGAGTTGACGGCCACCGACTTGCCGGAGCCGGTGGTGCCGGCGATGAGCAGGTGGGGGGCCTTGGCCAGGTCGAGGACGTACGGCATGCCCTCGATGTCCTTGCCCACGCACATGGTCAGCTTGCTGGGGCCCTTGAGGAACGCGTCCTGCTCGGCGATCTCCTTCAGGTAGACCGTCTCGCGGTCCTTGTTCGGGACCTCGATGCCCACCACGCCCTTGCCGGGGATGGGGGCGACGATGCGCACGCGCATGGCCTCCATCGCCATGGCCAGGTCGTCCGCGAGCGCGGCGATCTTGCTCACCTTGATGCCAGGGCCCGGGAGGAACTCGTACATCGTGACGACGGGGCCGGGGCGGATCTCCACCACCTCGCCCACGATGCCGAAGTCCGCCAGCTTGGCGCGCAGCTTCTCCGCCGTGGACAGGAACGCGTCCTTGTCCAGCTCCGAGCGCTCCTTCTTGTCGTACTCGAGCACGTCGAGCGGCGGCAGCGAGAAGCTCTTGCGGTCGCCCACGAACTCGAACTGCTCCTGGCTCTTCTTCGCCGTGGGCTTGGGCGGCGCCTTGGGCTCCACGATGAGCGGCATGCGCGCCAGCGCGGACGGCGGCGCCGGGACGATGGCGGCGGGGGCGGCGGCCGGAGCCTGGGGCGCGGCGACGGCGGCGACGGGCGGCGCGACCACCGGCTCGGCGTCCTCGGGCGGCGCGGCGGCGGCCGGCGCGGACGGACCGGTGACGATGTTCGGCGTCTTGCGGCGACCACGCGGCGGTTCGACGCCCTCGGGCACGATGGGCGTGGAGTGGGGCGCGGGCGCGAGGAAGGACGCGGCCCAGGCGGGATCCGCGCCGGGGGCCGGGCGCTTCTCCGCGCGGGCCAGCTTCTCCCCGGCCACGGAGATGGCGGGCGTGGGAGGGAGCGAATCCGACTCCTCGGCGGCGAGGGGGGCCTTCTTCTTCTCGAGCTTCTCGCGCTCGCGGGCCTCCTTGAGGGCCTGCTTCGCGGCGGCGGCCTGCTCCTTCTCCGCCTGGCGGGCGAGCCGCACGGCCTCCTCGGCCATGGCCTCGGCCTCCGCGGCCTCCGCCTCCTCGGCGGCGCGCTCGGCCTCCGCGAGCTCCTCCTCGTCCGCCTCCAGCTGGGCGAGGAAGGCGGCCTCCTCGAGCTTCTCCTGCGCGGCGCGCTCCTGGCGCGCCTTGTAGGCGACCTTCTGCGCCTCCCAGAAGGCGTGGCCGGACTCGGAGAGGCGGCGGCCCACGACGCACAGGCCCGCCCAGACCAGCGAGCACAGCTTGAAGAACGTGTACTGGGTGCCGACGATGAGCGCCGCGGCGCTGATGGCGGTGACGAGGATGACGGTGCCGACGGTGGAGAACAGCCCCTCCAGCACGCCGCCCAGGCTGGCGCCCAGCGCGCCACCGGGGGGATGGGCCCAGCCCTTGTCCCCGGCGAACATGAGCTGCGCCAGCACGGCGACGCTCGCGGTCAAGAGCGCGAGGCTGATGATCTGCGGCGCCCGCTTGCGGTCCCGGCTGCCCACGAAGAGCACCATGGCGGTGTAGACGCCCGCCACGGGGACGAGGTAGGCGCACACGCCCAGCAGGCCGCGCAGCGTCTCCGCGATGAGGTGTCCCATGGGTCCCACCGCGTTGCGGAAGCCCGGCCCGACCCGGTCGTGGGCGTCGAACGTGGCGACCGCCAGCAGCGAAATCAGGGACGCGGCGAGCAGGAACACGCCCGCGATGGCCCGACCCGAGCCGCCACCTCCGCCCACCTTCCGCTTCTTCTCGGCGAGCGCCCTGCGACGCGTCGCGATCTCCTGCCGCGACAGCACCGCCTTTTCCGCCCGACCCTTCTTCGCCGTCATGACCTCTTCCCTCTGCGCGTCCCAGCCGCGTAGCGGGCTGTAGCAATGCCCGCGACGAGTGTAGGGAGGAGGGGGGAGTGGTCAATTTTCCGGCAGTCCTTCCAGCCGGGGCGGAGTGTACGGGGTGGTGTGCCTACATTTCGGCTGCGCGCTCCACCGAAGCGGGTATGTTGCCGCCACGATTTCCTTGGAGGAACCCACTCATGGCCGACAACCGAACGGACAAGCCGACTTCGACCGAGGAGGAGTATTTCGCCCGGGAGGAGATCGAGAAGAAGCGCAAGCTGGCCCTCCAGCAGGCTGCGGAGACCGCGGAGAAGCAGCGCGAGGAACTCAAGAAGCTGCACTGGATGAAGTGCCCCAAGTGCGGCATGGACCTGCAGACGCTCAAGCAGGGCAACGTCGAACTGGAGACGTGCTTCAACTGTGGCGGCGTCTTCCTGGACTCCGGCGAGCTGGACCAGCTCATGAAGCAGCACGGGCACGAGGGCAGTGGCAAGGTGATGGGCGCCATCCTCAACCTGTTCAAGCGCAAGTAGACCCCATCCGAGGAGGCTCCCCGTCATGGCCCTCACGCTCGAGCAGGTGCGTCACGTGGCCTCGCTGGCGCGGCTGGCGCTGACTCCCGAGGAGGAGCAGCGCTTCGCCACGCAGCTGTCCGCCGTGCTGGACGCGGTGGCGCAGCTGCAGTCGCTCGACGTGGAGACGGTGGAGCCCACCTCTCACGCCACGCTCGCCGCCTCGCTGTTGCGGCAGGACGTGGCGCGGCCGTCGCTGCCGCCGGAGAAGTCCCTGGCCAACGCCCCGGCGAAGGTCGGGACGAGCTTCGCGGTGCCGAAGATCATCGAATAGCAGCCGCCCCCGGAGACGCCCGTCATGCAGCTCACGGACCTCACGATGCTGGAGCTGGCGCGGAAGCTGGCCTCGGGCGAGGTGTCCTCGGTGGAGGCCACCCGCGCGAGCCTCGAGCGCATCGCCCAGGTCGACCCCCAGGTGCGCGCCTTCCTGCGCGTGGACGCGGAAGGGGCCCTAGCCGCCGCCGAGGCCAGCGACCAGCGCCGCAAGGCCGGAGCCCCGGCCAGCGCCCTGGATGGCGTGCCAGTGGGCCTCAAGGACCTCTTCCTCACGGAGGGCGTGGAGACCACGGCCGGCTCCCGCGTGCTGGAGGGCTTCGTCCCGCCCTTCGACGCCACGGTGGTGCGGCTGCTGAAGGAGGCGGGCCTGCCGCTCGTCGGCAAGCTGAACCTGGACGAGTTCGCCATGGGCTCGTCCAACGAATCGAGCGCGTACTTCCCCACGCGCAATCCCTGGGACCTGACGCGCACGCCGGGCGGCTCCTCGGGAGGCTCGGCGGCGGCGGTGGCGGCGCGCGAGGTGTTCGGCGCGCTGGGGACGGACACGGGCGGCTCCATCCGCCAGCCCGCGGCCTTCACCAACACGGTGGGCCTCAAGCCGACGTACGGACGCGTGTCGCGCTACGGCGTCATCGCCTACGCGTCGTCGCTGGACCAGCCCGGCCCCATGACGCGCACGGTGGCGGACGCGGCGGCGCTGCTCCAGGTGCTCGCCCGGCACGACCCGCTGGACTCGACGTCCGCCTCGGTGGAGACGCCGGACTATTCGGCGGCGCTGGAGGAGGGCGTGAAGGGCCTGCGCCTGGGCGTGCCGCGCGAGTACTTCGCGCAGGGCATGGACGAGGAGGTGGAGGCCTCCATCCGCGCCGCGCTGCGCGAGTACGAGCGGATGGGCGCGACGCTGGTGGACGTGTCGCTGCCCCACACCCAGTACGCGCTGGCGACGTACTACCTCATCGCCCCGGCCGAGGCGTCCAGCAACCTGGCCCGCTACGACGGCATCCGCTACGGCCAGCGGGCGAAGGACGCGCGCGGGTTGAAGGAGCTGTACTCGCTGACGCGCGAGCGCGGCTTCGGCCCCGAGGTCAAGCGCCGCATCATGCTGGGCACGTACGCGCTGTCGGCCGGCTACTACGACGCCTACTACCTGCGGGCGCAGAAGGTCCGCACGCTCATCCGCGAGGACTTCCTGCGCGTGTTCCGCGACGTGGACGCGCTCTTGACGCCGGCCTCGCCGGTGGCCGCGTTCAAGCTGGGCGAGAAGGTGGACGACCCGCTGTCCATGTACCTCATGGACGTCTACACGCTGCCGTGCAACCTGGCCGGCGTGCCGGGCCTGTCCGTGCCCTGTGGCTTCACGAAGGCGGGGCTGCCCGTGGGCTTGCAGCTTTTGGGGCGGCCGTTCGAGGAGGCCCTCCTGCTGCGCATCGCGCGCGCCTTCGAGCGCGAGCACGAACACTTCCGCCGCTTCGCGCCGCTGCCGGCGCAGGGCGCATGATTCGGTGACCCCGCCATGCCCGTGAGCGATTTCCAGCCCGTCATCGGACTCGAGGTCCACGCGCAGCTGCTCACGCAGTCCAAGATTTTCTGCGGCTGCTCCACCGCGTTCGGCGCCGAGCCCAACCTCCACACCTGCCCGGTCTGCCTGGGCATGCCCGGCGTGCTGCCGGTGCTCAACCAGCGCGTGGTGGAGTTCGCGGTGCTCGCCGGCCTGGCGCTCGGGTGCGAGGTGCGCTCCAGGAGCGTGTGGAGCCGGAAGAACTACTTCTATCCCGACCTGCCGAAGGGCTATCAAATCACGCAGTACGACCAGCCCATCTGCGAGCACGGCCGGCTCATCATCGACACGCCGGGGGGCGAGAAGGTCATCCGCGTCCGCCGCATCCACATGGAGGAGGACGCGGGGAAGAACGTCCACGACGCGAGCGGGGGCCAGAGCCTGGTGGACCTCAACCGCGCGGGCGTGCCGCTGCTGGAGATCGTCAGCGACCCGGACCTTCGCGACGCGGACGAGGCGGTGGAGTACCTCAAGGCGCTGCGCGACGTGCTCGTCTACCTGGGCGTCAACGACGGCAACCTGGAGGAGGGCAGCTTCCGCTGCGACGCCAACGTGTCGGTGATGCCCAAGGGCTCCACGACGTTCGGCCAGCGCTGCGAGCTGAAGAACCTCAACTCGTTCCGCTTCGTGAAGCAGGCCATCGAGTACGAGATTGCCCGGCAGGTGGACGTCATCGAGTCCGGCGGGAAGGTGCTCCAGGAGACGCGTCTCTGGGACACGAACAAGGGCGTCACGCGCTCCATGCGCAGCAAGGAGGAGGCGCACGACTACCGGTACTTCCCGGAGCCGGACCTGCCGCCCCTGCAGGTGTCGACGGCGACCATCGAGGCGATGGGCCACCGGATGCCGGAGCTGCCCCGACCCAAGCTCCAGCGCTTCGTGAGCCAGTACGGCCTGCCCGTGTACGACGCGCGCATCCTCACCGCCGAGCGCCCGCTCGCGGACTTCTTCGAGGCGTGCGCGGCGAAGTACCCGGACGCGAAGAAGCTCTCCAACTGGTTCCTCGGAGAGCTGCTGCGGCTGCTCAAGGAGGAAGCGATGCCGGTGTCCGCGCTGCGCTTCACGCCCGAGCGGCTCGCGGAGCTGCTCGCGGCGGTGGACGGTGGCACGCTCTCCAACAACGCGGGCAAGGCCGTGCTGGAGGAGATGTTCCGCACCGGCAAGGCGCCCGCGGACATCATCGCGGAGAAGGGCCTCGCCCAGGTGAGCGACACCGGCGCCATCGAGGCGGTGGTGGACGACATCCTCGCGAAGAACGCGGGCGAGGTGGAGAAGTACCGCGCGGGAAAGAAGCAGGTGTTCGGCTTCTTCGTGGGCCAGGTGATGCGCGCCATGAAGGGCAAGGGCAACCCGACGCTCGTCAACGAGCTGCTGAAGAAGAAGCTGGGCGACTGACGACTGGCGCCGCGCTCAGCCGGCCACGGGCACGGTGGCGTGGAGGACGTCCTCCTCGCCTGACTGTTCGGACCGGGCGAGCACGCGCGCCCGCGCGCCGGGGAGTCGCTCGAGGATGAGCGACGGCGCGTCGAAGCGCTGGTCGAGGTAGCCCCCGGCGAGCTGCGCGTTCACCACGTAGCGCACGTGCCGCAACGCGGGGAGCTGGGAGGGCAGTCCCTCCTCGAACCACTGCTCCCGCCTGGGACGCGAGTCGCTCCGCGCGTCCACGGGGGAGGGCGCTTCCCAGGGCCACGCGTTGGACGAGGGTTGCGCGAGGAGGTCCGCGCCGAGCGAGTCCAGGTATTGCGCGCAGGGGACGAACCACGGCTCCCGGGTCGAATGGGGCGCGCGGAACGCGTCGTAGCAGAGCACCGTCCCCAGGCGACCGAAGGGCGTGGACAGGGGCGCGAGGTCCTCGGGGCGCCCCGGGCTCAGCTGGAGCACGTCCTCGCGCGTGGGCACCAGGTTCACCTTGCGCGTCACGGCCACGCAGCGTCCCTGGGGGGAGAACGTGTAGCTGGTGTTGTACGTGCGCGTGCCGTACGGCTCGAAGTCCGGC
Source organism: Myxococcus stipitatus (assembly GCF_021412625.1). The sequence continues at coordinate 368,849 of NZ_JAKCFI010000004.1, forward strand.
GTGTCCTGTCCGCGGCGGTTCGCGGGCATCAGGGCGCTTCCCGCCACCACCCACGCGTCGAGGTCCCGGGCGATGGCGGAGAAGGTCTCCCACATCACCCGGTGGACGCGGGGCGCGAGCGTCACGTGGAGGCCCGCGAGCCAGCTGGGCGGATGCAGCTCGCGCCACGTGCGCCACAGGGGCCAGGCCTCGGCCAGAGCGATGCGCCTCAGCGCGGCGTGCAGCGTGCGTCGGGAGCCCACGCGAGGCACATGTCCCAGGAAGGCCAGCGCCGTGCCCACCCATTCGGGCCACACGAGGAGGGCGGGGTGGCGCGGACGTCCCGCTGCGTCCCGCGCGCGCAGCGCCTCCACGCGCGTGGCCAGGGCCCGGTGCCTCGCGGCGAAGGCGGCCGGCGACGCGTAGTCCTCCAACGACACCCGGGGCTGGAGGGCATACAGCTCGACGCGCGAGGCGGTGTCCACGGCGCGGCGCGACGGCCTACTTCAGCAGGCCGTTCTCCCGGAGGCGCTGCTGGAGGAACGCGCCGGCGGCGATGGGCGCGTGGCGGGCCGGGTTGTCCGGCGTCTCGGTGCAGGACAGGGGCGAGAGGACGCAGTCGGACCGGGGATGGCAGAAGAACGGGAGCGAGTAGCGGACCGTGTCCTCGGAGGGGCTGCGCGGGTTCACCACGCGGTGCGTGGTGGCGGGGATGACGTTGTTCGTCACGCGGCTGAGCATGTCGCCCGAGTCGACGACGATCTGCCCGCGCAGCGTGTCCACCGGCAGCCACTCGCCGTCGCGCGTGAGCAGCTCCAGGCCGGACGCGGTGCCCTCGCACAGCAGGGTGATGAGGTTGATGTCCTCGTGCTCCGCGGCGCGGACGCCGCCCGGGATGAAGCGCTCCTTCAGGGGCGGGTAGTGGATGAGCCGCAGCACGGAGTTGCCGTCGGTGGCCATGTCGCTGAACGTGGTGCGCGGCACGCCGAAGAACTCCGCGAGCGACTGGAGCATCAGGCTGGCCGCGCCGTCCAGCTCGCGGAAGAGCGCCAGCGTGTGCTCCCGGAACGACGGCACCTCCTCCGGCCACACGTTGGCGCCGTAGTGTCCCAGGTACGGGTGGCCGGGCGGCAGCTCGCGGCCGACGTGCCAGAACTCCTTCAGGTCGCCCACCTTGCGGTCCTTGGCGTGCTCCCGCCCATAGCCCGTGTAGCCACGCTGACCCGCGAGCTCCGGCACCGCGTAGCGCGCCTTCACCGCTTCCGGCTGGTCGAAGAGGCTCGCCACGTCCGCGTACGTGCGGCGGATGAGGCCGTCGTCGATGCCGTGGCCCACCACCGAGACGAAGCCGAACTCCCGCAGCCCCTCGCCGAAGACTCGCACGAAGCGGGCGCGCTCGGTGGGAGTGCCAGAGCGGTAGTGGGACAGGTCGACGAGGGGGATGCGACGTGGGGTGCCGGACATGGGGCGCGCACTCTATTCCAGGGTGGTGGATTGTCGGCACCGCCAGCGTCGGCTCCCCAACCCTCGTCACGCACCCCGGTCCCGACTTGCCTCCCACCACCCGACACCGGCTCGCACCGGCAGTGGTCGCGCATGGACGGGGATGTCCAGATTATCAGGGCAGGCCCGGGGGAGTGGCATGGCCGAGGTGAGCAGCGGTGATGCGTGCGGTGCGTGCGGCCAGCGCCATGGGGCGACGGCGTCGTGCTCGACGCTGGTCCGCCCGGAGGGCGAGCCACCGCCGAAGCCCCGATGCACGGCTCCGGGCGTGGAGCAGGACGCGCTGGTGGGCTCGCGGCTGGGGAGCTTCCGGCTGGTGCGCAGGCTGGGCCGGGGCGGCATGGGGACGGTGTACCTGGGGGAGCACGTCTCCATCGGCAGCCGGGTGGCGGTGAAGGTGCTGCACGAGCACCTGGCGATGTACCCGGAGCTGGTCCAGCGCTTCCACGCCGAGGCGCGCGCGGTGAACGTCATCGGCCATGAGAACATCGTCAGCATCTTCGACCTGAACGCGGGGCCGCCGCGGCCCTACCTCATCATGGAGTACCTGGATGGCGCGCCGCTGTCGGCGTGGGTGGGGACGCCGCTGCCGGCGCGCGCCGTGGTGTCCGTGCTCGCGCAGGTCTGCGACGCGCTCCAGGCCGCGCACCTGAGCGGCATCGTCCACCGCGACCTGAAGCCGGACAACGTCTTCCTGGTGCGGCGCGCACGCGGCTCGCCCTTCGTGAAGGTGCTCGACTTCGGCATCGCGAAGCTGGTGGACGCGAACATGCCGCAGACGCACGCGGGCATCATCGTGGGCACCCCCGAGTACATGGCTCCGGAGCAGTCGCTGAGCCGCCGCGTGGACGGGCGCGCGGACCTGTACTCGCTGGGCATCATCGCCTACCAGCTCCTCACCGGCCGGCTGCCGTTCGAGGACGAGGGGCTGACGGCCCAGCTCGTGGCGCACCAGATGCGCGAGCCGCCGCCCCTCCGGTCCATCCACGCCGGCGTCCCCGCCGCCCTGGAGCGCGTCATCCTCCACGCGCTCGTCAAGGCTCCGGAGGAGCGCTTCGCCTCCGCCGCCGTGATGCGCGCCGCGCTGGAGGGCGCCATGACGGAGCAGTCGCGCGCGCGCACGCGGGTGCCCGCCCCCGTCGTCGCCGGCTCCCCCCCGCCCGCCGCCCGGGCGTTGTCCTCACCCATCGCTTCGCGCGAACCGGTGGCGCCCGCGGCGCCCTGGGCTCCCGGACCCCATCCCCCCGTGCCCAGGTGGGCCGGAGCCTCGCCGGGGACGCCGTCGGAGGCGCCCCGCGCGGGGGCCCCGGTTCCTGGCGCCGGACCCGGTACACCCCGGCCCGAAGGAGGCTCCCGGGAGGCGCCCCCGCCACGGGGCCGGTCGGTGGAGCTGCCGGTGCGCGTCGTGCTCCAGGCGGGGGAGACGCCGGTCTGGCTCACCGGCTCCGACCTGTCGCGCGGCGGGTTGTTCCTGCGCAGTGACAGCATCCTGCCCCCGCTGTTCAGCCGGCTGCCCGTGGTCCTGGAGCTGGAGGCCGGTCCCCAGTCGGTACTCTGCGAGGTGGTGCGCCACGTCCCGGCGGATCAGGCCCGCGTCTGGGGCATGCCCACCGGCTTCGGGGTCCAGTTCGTCGAGGCCACCGCCTCGCTCAGGGCCGCGGTGGATCAGCTGCTGCGAGAGGGGAGGGCGGCGCGGCCGTCCGTGGCGGATGATCCAGAGGCCGCGCGCGTGCTGGAGGCCTACCGGGCGCGGCTGGCCGGGGACCACTACGCGGTGCTGGAGCTGGCGGCGGACGCGGACATCGGCCTGGTGAGGAGCCGGGCCCGGGAGCTGCGAGCGTCGCTGGGCGCCCTGCGCCAGCGCCCCCTGTCCCCCGGGCAGCAGCTGCTGCTGGATTCGGTGCTGGGACGGCTGCGCGAGGCGGGGGAGGTGCTCGGCACGGTGACCCAGCGGGCCCTCTATGACGCCTGGCGGGGAAACCACCGGGGCATCGCCCGGTGCCTGGAGGCGGGCCTCACCTCGGAGCAGCTCGATGGCCTGCGTCGCGAGTTCCTGGCCCGAAGGCCCCAGTCCGCGGGCATGGCCCGCGTGCATTTCCTGTCCGGCTCCGCCCTGGAGCGCGACGGTCAGCTCGCCCGGGCCCTGGAGACGTATGAGCGGGGGCTCGCCCTGGACCCGCTCGAGTCCATCCTCCACCACCGCTACCGGGTGGTCCGCAGGCAGCTGGATGCCCGGGGCGCGATGGCGCGCATGAACGACAGGGCCCGGCCTCCCTGAGGGAGCCGGGCCCATGGTCCTGCTGGGACGTCGAACCGGGACGACGGACTACTCACCCGTTCCGGCGGCGCACGCGGGGCTCACGTCCTCCAGCTTCTCGGAGCACACGCTCAGCTTGACCAGCCACGCCTCGAGGTCCTCCTCGCTGTTGCAGTTCGGCGTCGGCAGATCCTCGAGGCACTTGGCCGCGTCGGACAGCTTGTCCTTGTCGCTGTCGGAACAATTGTCCAGTGCATCCTCGCAGCCGGCCTTGTCGAACTTCTCGGGCTCGCCACCGCCGCCGCCACAGGCGTCGAACTTGTCGTTGAGGGCGTTGAAGCCGTCCTCGAGGTCGTCACAGACATCGCCGCCGCCGCAGCCGAACAGCAGGGTGGAGCTGGCCAGCAGGCCGATCATGAGCTTCTTCATTATGGATTCCCCCTCGGGAATGAGGTTGGTTGGGCGCCGCGCATCCTAGCGCCCCCTGGCCCGGATTCCAGCCAGCACGGCCTTCCAGGGGAGTAAACGGGACCCGGCCACCCCCGGGGCAAGATGATCCAGCATCCGCCTTGACTCCCCAGGGCATCTCCCGTAAATCCGGCCGTCCTTTGCGCGAGCGGCCGGTTCGACCGTCCGAAATGCGCGGTCGATACCACGGGTTGACCCAACCCGAAGCTGACAGGGGTTTGACGATGTACGCAGTGATTCGCACGGGCGGAAAGCAGTATCGCGTCGCCGAGGGCGATGTGGTCCGGATCGAGAAGATTGCCGGCGACATCGGAGCCGAGGTGGCCTTCACGGATGTCCTCCTGCTGGGTGGCACGGAGAGCCCCAAGGTGGGCCAGCCGACGGTCGCCGGCGCGCGCGTGGTGGGCAAGGTCCTGGCTCAGGACAAGCACCGCCGCGTCCTGCACTTCCGCAAGGAGAAGGAAGGCTGGACCCGCCGCCGTGGTCACCGCCAGCCCTACACCGAGGTGAAGGTCACCTCCATCTCCGGCTAGTCCAGGCCGGACGGTTTCACCTCAAAACTTCAGGAGCAAGGTGTCATGGCCCATAAAAAGGGACAGGGTTCTTCGCGCAACGGGCGCGATTCCAATCCGCAGTACCGCGGCGTGAAGGTGTACGGTGGCGAGGCTGTGTCGGCCGGGAGCATCCTGGTTCGGCAGCTGGGCACCGTCATCCACCCGGGCGCGAACGTGAAGCTCGGCCGCGACTACACCCTCTATTCGGTGGTGGACGGCGTGGTGAAGTACGAGCGCCTGGGCCGCGACCGCAAGAAGGTCTCGGTCTATCCGGCCGCCGAGCAGCCCAGCGCCTGATGGTCGTACCGGCCCTCGTGAAGGGGGCCGGTCGCCAGGCGGCATTCCGAGCGGGTCGCTTCTTCGTCCCGCGCCCTTCGTGGCGCACCGGACACGAGGCGGCCCGCTTTGTGTTTTCCAGGAGACCCCTCCATGAAGTTCGTCGATGAGGTCCGCATCTTCGTGAAGGCGGGCGATGGCGGTAATGGCGCCGTGTCCTTCCGCCGGGAGAAGTTCATCGAGCGCGGTGGGCCCAACGGGGGTGACGGGGGTGACGGGGGTTCGGTCATCTTCGTCGCGGACCCCCAGCTCACCACGCTGCTCGACTACCGCTACCAGCAGCACCACCGCGCCAAGAACGGCGAGCACGGCATGGGCAGCGACTGCAACGGTCGCGCGGCCGAGGACATGGTGCTGAAGGTGCCGGTGGGCACGCTGGTGAAGGACCACGCCACCGAGGAGTTGTTGGTGGACCTGAGCGAGCCCGGCCAGCGCTGGGAGGCGGCGAAGGGCGGGCGGGGCGGCCTGGGCAACATGAACTTCGCCACGTCCACGCGGCAGACGCCGCGCTTCGCCCAGGACGGGACGAAGGGCGAGGAGCGCACGCTGCGGCTGGAGTTGAAGCTCCTGGCGGACGTGGGGCTGCTGGGCTTCCCCAACGCCGGCAAGAGCACGTTCATCTCGAGGGTGAGCAGGGCTCGGCCGAAGGTGGCGGACTATCCGTTCACCACGCTGGTGCCGAACCTGGGCATGGTCCAGTACAAGGACGACCTGTCCTTCGTCATGGCGGACATCCCTGGCATCATCGAGGGCGCCAGCGAGGGCGTGGGGCTGGGGCACCAGTTCCTGCGGCACGTGGAGCGGTGCAAGGTGTTGATCCACCTCATCGACATGGGGGCGGAGGGCGAGGGCCGCGAGCCGCTGCACGACTTCGACGTGCTCAACCGCGAGCTGGCGAAGTACAGCGAGGACCTGGCGAAGCGCCCGCAGGTGGTGGCGGCGAACAAGCTGGATCTGCCCGACGCGCAGGCGCGGCTGGGCGCGTTCACCGAGGCCCTGCGCGAGCGCGGCGTGCGCGTCTACCCCGTCTCGTGTGCCACCGGAGAGGGCATGCAGGCGCTGATGGACTCGGTGGCCGAGGTGCTCTTCACCGGCCGCACCGACAAGCTGCACGTGGAGGTCCCTCCCCGGGCGAAGCCCGCGAAGAAGGCCGCCGAGGCGAAGGCTCCCGTGAAGGGCGCGGCGAAGTCGGCTCCCGCGAAGGGCGTGGCGAAGAAGCCCGCATCGAAGCAGGCACCCTCGAAGGGCGCGGCGAAGAAGGCCACCACGAGGGGCATGGCGAAGCAGGCACCCTCGAAGGCCACCGCGAAGAAGCCCACCTCGAAGGGCGCGGCGAAGAAGGCCACGACGAAGAAGGCTCCCGTGAAGGGCGCGGCGAAGAAGCCCACCACGAAGGGGGCGGTGAGCAAGTCCTCGGGGGCGAAGAAGTCGGCTCCCCCGAAGGGGGCGGCGAAGAAGGGCGCGGCGCGCAAGTCGGGCGGGAGGCGCTGAGGCGATGTCTGGCGGCGGCCCCCGTTACGAGCGATACGAGAAGGAGAAGCTCGAGCCCGAGCAGTTCCTCCTCGACGTGCGCAAGGAGAAGATCGACCGCGTCGTGAGCCAGCGCACGCGCAACTTCACGGTGGTGCTCGACCGCCTGGAGGACAGCTTCAACATGGCGGCGGTGCTGCGCACCTGCGAGTCCATGGGCGTGCAGGAGATCCACGTCGTCATCAACCCGGAGGCCCCCTTCCTCCCCAACTCGAGGGTGGCCCAGGGGTGCGACAAGTGGCTGGACGTGAAGCTGTACAAGTCCTTCGCCGAGTGTCGTGAGCACCTCAAGTCGCGCGGCTTCCAGCTCTATGCCTCGGCCATCCGCGAGGGCGCGACGAGCCTCTACTCGCTGCGCTTCGACACCAAGGTCGCCGTCGTGCTCGGCAACGAGCGGTTCGGGGTGAGCGACGACGTGCTCGACGCCGTGGATGGGACCTTCTGGATTCCCATGCGTGGCTTCAGCCAGAGCCTCAACATCTCGGCGGCGGCCTCGGCCATCGTCAGCCGGGCGATCGCCTGGCGGGACGAGCACCTGGCGGGGGGCTCGGGGGACCTGTCCACCGAGGAGGCCCAGGCCCTGCGCGAGCGCTTCTACGTGCTGGCCATCAAACAGAGGAAGCGGCTCTTCAAGAAGCAGCCATGAATGTGGTGTCCCCAGCGTCCGTCGGTATGGAGTAGATGGACGCTGTCGGCCTACCTGGCCTCCTGGAGACGCACGTCATGTTCCTGGAAACCCTGCTCGCCACGCTCCTGACCGCGCCCGCCGTGCCGCAGTCCTCCGTCGCACAGGCGGCCCCCGTGGCGCAGGTCGCGCAGGCGCCCGCCACGAAGCCCGCGCCCGAGGCTCCCAAGGCCCCGGCGACGAATGCGCCCACCCCGCCCGCGACCTCGAAGCCCGCGCCCGCGATGACGCCCGAGGTGAAGTCTCTCGTGGACCGCATGCAGGCGTTCTACGAGAAGACGGGCGACTTCAAGTCGGGCTTCCGCCAGGACTACAAGTACAAGACCTTCCGGCGGACGCAGACCTCGGAGGGCGTCGTCTCGTACAAGAAGCCCGGGCTGATGCGGTGGGAGTACAAGACGCCCTCGCCGCGCACCTTCGTGCTCGCCGGCAACAAGATCTACGCCTACGACCCGGCGGCCCACACGCTCACGGTGGCGGGGGTCGACACCAGCCAGCTCTCCGCGTCCGTGACGTTCCTCTTCGGCCAGGGGAAGCTGGCGAACGAGTTCGCCATCTCCAAGGGCGAGTGCAAGGACTGCAAGGGGACGCTGCTGGTGTTGGACCCGCTGAAGCAGGAGCCGCGCTTCCGTCAGGTGCGCCTGGAGGTCGACCCGAAGACGGCCCAGGTGCTCAAGAGCACGGTGGTGGACCCGGACGGCAGCGAGAACACCATCTCCTTCCTGGACCTGAAGACGAACGTGGGCATCGACGCGGACCACTTCAAGCTGGACGTCCCCAAGGACACGCGCGTGGACGACTTCACGAAGCAGAAGGCGCAGTAACCTGCGTGCCGTGCGCGGCGCATTCCTTCTCGCGGGATGGTTGATGTGGAGCGGGTGTCACCGGGAGACGACCCCGGGGCCCGCTCCCGAGACGACACACTCCCTCGCGGGGCAGACGTTGCCCCTGTTGGCCTCGCCGGCGCTGCGGCTCACCGTCGCGGGCAGGCTCGGCGCCAGGGCCGTCCCCGTGGTGCTCGACGTGGCGAGGCCCCTGTCGCTCGTGGCCTCCGGATGCTTCGAGGGCAATGCGCCCGCGCCCGAGGGCACCGTGCGCGCGCCCGAGCTCGCGGGTGGCTTCCGCGCCTGGGCCATGGTGCCGTTGCCGCCGCTCACGGTCGGTGCCACGCCCGTGTCGCTGCGCGCCGCCGCGCTGTCGGGTGAACAGCCTTGCGCGGTGACGCTCGGCGCGGACGTGCTGGAGCCCTACGCGCTCACGGTGGAGCCGCTGCGTCGCGAGGTGACCTTCACCCCGTCGCGCCCACGGGAGGCGTACACGGCGGAGCTGGCCAGCGCGGAGTCCGTCCGCGAGGCGCATGTCGTGGAGCTGAGCCGGGAGCCCGTGGGCGACTGGCCCCTGCTCCCGGCCCGCGTGCGACAGGGAGACGCGGAGCTCACCGGCCCCTTCGTCCTCGCCACGCGCGAGCCCTTCACCCGGGTGGCGCTGGCGCCGGCGGAGGCCCAGGGGCTCCAGCCTCTCGAGACGGCGGCGAACCTGCCGCCGCGCACCTTCGCCGTCGACGCGGTGGACCTGACCGAGGGCGTGGGCGCGCGCCCGCTGGTCGTCGAGGCCGCGGGGCGGTGGCAGTCGCCGAGCAGCCTGGGCCGCCTGGGGCCGGATGTCTGGGGCCGCTTCACCGCCACCCTGGACGCGAAGGGTGGAGTGCTGGTGCTGCGGCGGCCCCGAGTGAAGTCGCCCGCGAGCCCGGAGCCGGCGTCTGCCGTCGCGGCGCCCGGCCCGGCTGCCGCCGCTCCGGCCGAGCCCTCCGCCCACGCCGAGCCACCTTCCGGACGGCAGCTCTGCACCGACGCGCACGGGGCCTTCAGCGAGGAGGCCTGCTACGGCCTGCACGTGCGGCGCGAGCCGGACGGGGGTGTGTCGGTGGTGGGGGCGGTGTATCGGGACTTGCCCGAGGGAGGACGGCTTCACCTGGAGCCGGTGGGCCTGGACGGGCAGCGCCTCGAGTCGGGCTGTGGCGTCGGGTTGAGCTTCCCCATCACCAGCCGGGGCCTGACGACCCAGCACCGCCTGCCCTGGCCCGCGCTCGCGCGGACCCTTCCCACGTGTCACGAGGCGCTCGCCCAGGCCCGCGGCTTCAAGCTCTCGCTGTTCGAGGAGGGCTCGCAGCCGGAGTGCCCCGCGGCCTGTGCCTTCGTCACGGAGAACGCCACCCGGCGCACCGTGTGCGAATGCCAGCCCACGCCCTTGGGGGAGGGCGGCCTGATGCCGTCACGTAAGGGCACCTCGCGTGAGCCGCCGCGCGAGGAGCGCGAACTGGAGCCCGAGGACCCGAAGTAGGACGGGCTCTCCGACCAGGGCACCGCGCTCCGTTCAGGCCGGTGCCAGGGCGCCGTCAGGGGGCGGCACAGAACGAGAGGTGCGGGGCACCGCGCTCCGTTCAGGCCAGGCGCGCGGCGCCGCCCGGCGGGCGGCGCCCAACGAGAGGCGCAGGGCGCCGCGCTTCATCCAGGGCAGGTGCCGGGTCGTCCCCGGAGGGCGGCACCCAATGAACCGTCCGGGCGAGCCACCGCACACCGCGCCAGGACGGGCGCCGGGCCCGCCATGACCGGGGGCCCGGAACTCCGACGTTCGCGCTACTCCAGCCGCGTCACCGGACGCGGCGCCGGCACCATGGGCACCGGCGCGGGATGTGCGTCACGCGCGACGTGCTCGCGCTGCTTCGGGTCGGGGCGCTCCACCACGCGGGCCACCAGGTCGTAGTCGTGCGCCTCGGTCACCTCCACGGTGACCATCTCGCCCGGGTACGCCAGCCCGTCGTTGATGTAGACCATGCCGTCGATTTCGGGCGCCTGGCCCTGGTGGCGGCCCACCAGCAGGTGCTCCGTCTCCGGCGCGGGGCCCTCCACCAGCACCTCCAGCCGCTTGCCGACGAGCTTCTTGTTCTGCTCGCGGTTGATGCGCTTCTGGATGGCCATGACCTCGCGCCACCGGCGCTCGATGACCTTCTGCGGCACCTTGTCCGGCAGGTCGTACGCCGCCGTGCCTTCCTCGTCGGAGTACTGGAAGACGCCCAGCCGCTCGAAGCGCTGCGTCTTCACGAACTCCTTCAGCATCTCGAAGTCCTCGTCCGTCTCACCCGGCAGGCCGACGATGAGCGAGGTGCGCATGACGAGCCCCGGCACGCGCTCGCGCAGCTTCGTCAGCAGGCCCTTGAGGAACTCCGAGTTGCGGCCGCGCTTCATCGACAACAGCAGCTTGTCGCTGACGTGCTGCACCGGCATGTCCAGGTAGCGGGCGATCTTCGGCTCGGACGCCATCACCTCGATGAGCTCGTCCGGGAACACGCGCGGGTAGGCGTAGTGCAGGCGGATCCACCGCACGTCCACCTTCACCAGCGCCTTGAGCAGGTCGTGCAGCTTCGGCTTGCCCGGCAGGTCATGCCCGTACGCGGTGAGGTCCTGCGCGACCAGGTTCAGCTCCTGCACGCCGCTGTCCGCCAGCCGCCGCGCTTCCTCGACGATGTCGTCGATGGGGCGCGAGCGCTGCCCGCCGCGCAGCGTGGGGATGATGCAGAAGGCGCAGGCGTTGTCGCAGCCCTCGGACACCTTGAGGTACGCCGTGTACTTCGGCATCGAATTGACGCGCGGCGTGTTGGCGTCGTGGATGTAGTCGGGGTCCGGAATCACCTGACGCGGCGACGCCTCGGCCGCCAGCAGGTCGCCAATCTGGGCGTACGCGCTGGTGCCCAGGAAGTGGTCCACCTCCGGCATCTCCTTGGCCAGCTCGTCGCCGTAGCGCTGGGACAGACACCCCGTCACCACCAGGGTGCTGCAGCTGCCCGACTTCTTCAGCTCCGCCATCTCCAGGATGGAGTCCACCGACTCCTGCTTGGCCGGGCCGATGAAGGCACACGTGTTGACGACGATGACCTGGGCTTCGGACGGTTCCTGCACCAGCGTGTAGCCGCGGTGCTTCAACGTGCCCAGCATCACCTCGGAGTCCACCCGGTTCTTCGGGCAGCCGAGGGTCATCATGTACAGGCTCTTGGTCTGTTCCACCGCTTCTACCGCTTTCCCAGTTCGGTTCGCGAGAAGTGGTCCCCACTCCAGGCGAAGTTCTGTGTCGCGCCGTTCGAGTAACGGATGGTCAACGTGCCCTCTTCGTCCAGCACGACCGACGACGCCCGGCCCAGCGCGCAGGTGGCGACCGGCCACTCGAGCACCCGGGACGCCGTCTTCCCCGTCACCACGTAGAACCCCGCCCGCAGCTCGTCGTCGGCGTCACACTGACCCTCGACCGCATAGGGGTTCTTCCCGGTGAGCACTGTAACGACCGCCCGTCCGTCCGGCAGGCTCAGTGAGTCCGGCACGTTCACGTTCATCGCGGACGCGTCCAGCGGGTTCGTCACCACCAGCTCCCGCAGGGACTCCGGCTCGAGCGCCTCGTCACCCTGGGCCCAGGCCGGGTAGGCGAGCAGGTCCCAGCCCAGCCAGCCGGTGGCCGCCGGCTCCAGCGCCGTGACGACCTCCGGCGGCTTGAGCTTGAGCGCCTTGCGCGGCTCGTCCGGCAGGCGCAGCGCGTCGCCCACCATGGTGCCGCTCTGGCAGTTGGAGACGGGAGGCGCCTTCACGCCCGCGCCATCCTGGTCCTCGTAGGTGATGCACAGGTCCATCACCATGGGGTCGCGCGCCGGGAAGCGCGGCAGCGCCCGCATGGGCACCGAGGCCACCAGCGACAGCGTGTTGCCCCGGCGCTCCACCGCCGCGTTCACCTTCTTCTGCGCGAACTCCGGCGTGCCGCTGTCCGTGGCGGACGCGCGCTTGCCGTCGAAGCCGAAGCTCCACGTGTAGCCCGTGGTGAGCGGCCCGGAGCCCGGGAAGTAGATGGACAACGTCAGCCGATCATTGGCGAGCAGCTGGTCGTCCGTCGCGTCCACGCCGACGTAGAGCGTGTCCTTGCGGAAGCCCACCTTGGCCGTGAAGTTGGCGGTGGCGTCCTCCGGCACGTTCGCGGGCTTGAGCGTCAGCGGCGACGCGAAGCCCTTCAACCCACCCTGGAAGCGCGGGGGCTTGGACATCGTCGGGATGGGCTTCGAGGGACGCTCCAGCGCGTCCTGGGCGGAGGCGAGGGCCGGAGCGCAGAGCGTCAGGCAGAGGGACAGGGCGGCAGCAGCTCGCATGGGTTCTTCAATCACGGAAGTTGGTGAACTGCATGTCCAGCTTCAGTCGGTCCTGCTCCTTGCGGAACAGGGCGATGGCGGCCTGGAGGTCATCCTTGTTCTTGCCGGTGACCCGGAGCTGGTCCGCCTGGATGGAGCCCTGCACCTTCATCTTGGAGTCCTTCAGGAGCTTCACCAGCTCCTTGGACTTCTCCACGGGAATCCCCTGCTGGAGCTTGATGACCTGCTTCACGTTGTGCAGGCCCGTCTTCTCGATGTCGCCGTACTCCAGCGCGCGCAGGCTGATGTTGCGCTTGGCCAGCTTCGCCAGGAGCACTTCCTTCGCCGCCTGGACGCGCTCCTCGCTGTTGGCCTTCACCGTGATGGCGGTCTGGTCCGGCGCGACGACGACGTCCGCCTGGGCGCCCTGGAAGTCATAGCGGGTGCTGAGCTCCTTCTTGGTCTGGTTGACCGCGTTGTCGAGCTCCGCGAGGTCGATTTTCGAGACGACGTCGAAGGATGGCATGGGCAGCAGCGGCGCTTACCATACCTACACCCTGACGACCATGGGCACCACCAGGGGGCGCTTGGAGGTGTACAGCCGGAACGCACGGCGCACCACCCGGGTGAGCTCCTCTCTCACCAGCGCGTCATCCCCGCGTAACTGCGGGGACATTTCCTCGAAGAGCCCCCGCGCGTCCTGGGCCACCCGGGGCAGGAGCACCTGTTCGTCCAGGGACAGCCCCTGGCCGGACAGCTGCGGGCCCGCCACCAGCTTCTGGGTGTCCCGCTGGAGCACCACCACCGCCGCCACCAGGCCCGTCTCCGACAGCCGCACCCGCTCCTGGAGTGTGTCCGCCGTCACCACGCCACTGCCGAAGCGGTCCTTGAAGATGCGGCCGGAGGGCACGCTCCCGGTGAAGCGGCCCAGGCCGTCCTGGAAGCTGACCACGTCGCCGTCCTGGGCGAGCAGGCACTGGGCGGGCTCCAACCCCGACTCCCGGGCGGTGGCCAGATGTCGGTGCAGGTGCCGCCCCTCGCCGTGGACGGGGATGAAGTGACGCGGCTTCACCAGCTCCAGCACGCGCTTCTGCTGGGGGCGGCTGGCGTGGCCGGAGACATGGACGCCGGGCTCCACCTGCGCGTAGGCGACGCGCGCGCCGCGCCAGTGCAACTCGTCGATGAGCGCCCCCACCACGCGCTCGTTGCCGGGGATGGGGCGCGAGCTGAGCACCACCAGGTCCCCGGGGCCCAGCCTCACCGGCCCGTCCCCCGCGGCCAGCTGAGACAGGCCCGCGCGTGGCTCGCCCTGGGCCCCCGTGGTGAGCACCATGACGCGCTGGGGGGGGAGCAGCGGCACCGTGTCCACGTGGACGAAGAGGGAGTCGGGCACGTCGAGGTAGCCCAGCTGCCGCGCCATCTCCACGTTGCGCTGCATGCTGCGGCCCTGGAGGGCGACCTTGCGGCCCAGCCGCTCGGCGAGCGCCAGCAGGTGCCGCACGCGGTGCAGGTTGGAGGAGAAGAGCGCCACCACGACGCGGCCGGTGGCGTCGCGGAACAGGCGCTCGAAGGTCTGCTCCACCACGCGCTCGCTGCCCGTCTCCTCGGACAGCTCGGAGTTGGTGGAGTCCGACAACAGGCACAGCACGCCCTGCTCGCCCGCCTCGCCCCAGCGCTCCAGGTCCGTGCGCAGCCCGTCGATGGGGTCGGGGTCCAGCTTGAAGTCGCCGGTGTGGATGAGGGTGCCCTCGGGCGTGCGGACGATGAAGCCCACCGCGTCCGGCACGGTGTGCGTCACGCGGCTGGCCTCCACCTGGAAGACGGTGCCCACGGGGAACGGCTCGCGCGGCTCGATTTCGCGCAGGTCCGCCTCCACGCCCAGCTCCTCCAACCGGTGGCGCGCCATGGCCAGGGTGAAGCGCGTGGCGTAGATGGGCACGCCCGGCACTTCGCTCAGCAGATATGGGAGCGCGCCCAGGTGGTCCTCGTGGCCATGGGTGAGCACCACGCCCTTGAGCTGCGCGGCGTTCTGCTTCAGGTGGGTGAAGTCCGGGATGATGATGTCGACGCCGGGCATCCCTTCGGCGGGGAACATCAGGCCGGCGTCGATGAGGAGCAACTCCCCACGGCAGGCGATGACCAGGGAGTTGAGGCCGATTTCGCCGAGGCCCCCCAGGGGAATGACTTGAAGCATTTGGAGGGAGTCTAAGGACTCCCCCCGTCGCGCGCGGCTGAAAGTTTCACCGCCCCCAACCCATCAGGTGAGGCGGATGGGGATGCCGTGCCCCTGCGGCTCGGAGGGCTTCTGCGCGTCCTGGGGGCGGCAGGGGCCCCCCGGGCCCGGTCGGAAGAGGTCTGGGCGGTGGAGCCAGGGCTTGAGCGTGGTGCCGCACCAGGGCTCCAGCGGCCGGGGAGGGAGGGAGCGGAACACGAACCCCCCCGCGGTGATGCGGATGGGGATGCCCGCGCCCGAGGGACGGGGCGGCTCGAAGTGGTCCGGCCCCCGGGACTTGTTCGCGGGCGGGTCGGCGAGGACGGCCGGTTTCGGGGCGGCGGAGGCGGTGGGGGTGGCTCCGGACGACACGGACTTCGGCGCGGACTCGATACGCATGCGGACTCCCCCGGAAAGGCCGGGCCGTGTGCGTACCCGACACGGGAAGTATCGGACGAGGGCGCGTGGAAGGTGCTTGGGCGCGCCGACGACGCGCCCCGTCGTGGAGGGCGGGGAGGTGTCGGCCAGGTGACCGCCGACGGGCCCTTTCGTTCAGGGGGCGCCGGGGGCGCGTCCCCTTATCCAGGCGCGGACGCGGTGGGCCTCGGCGAACCAGACGGCGGGCTCGGCGTCGTAGAAGCTCAAGGCCTGCTGGGCCAGGGTGCGCGCGCGGGCCTTGTCCGAACGGGCCAGGGTGCGGGCGAGCGCGAAGCGCGTGGTGGCCAGTGCCTCGCCGGGGCCGGGGTGCGTGGTGCGCAGGGCGAGCGCGCGCTCCAGGAGGGCGCGGGCCTCCTGGGAGCGCCCCAGGGCGAACTGCGCCTGTCCGAGCACGGTGAGCGACGCGGCCTGGTCCGGATGACCCTTCTGGAAGGATTCGTAGGCCTCCACGCTGCGGCGGGCCAGGTCGACGGCGTCGCGCGCGCGGCCCTCGCGCAGGGCCAGCTCCGCCAGCAGGCCCAGGTCGGCGGCTGTCTCCGGATGCGAGGGCCCGTAGGCTTTCAGGTCCAGCGCGAGCGCGCGCTCGCGCAGCTGACGGGCCTCCGGGTCTCTTCCGAGCGCCTCGAGCGCCGAGGCGAGGTTGTTGAGCGGGTAGCTCAGCGTGGCGCTGTCCTCGCCCATGACGCGCTCCTCCACCGCGATGGCTCGCCGCAGGAAGGGCAGGGCCTCCTCGAAGCGGCGGCCCACCGTCAGGTGGTAGCCCACCGCGTTGGCGGCCATGCCCGTCTGGGGGTGGTCGGGCCCCATCACCCGCTCGGTCGTCTCCAGCACGTACTGGAGCAGGGCCGCGGTGCGCTCGGCCTCGGGCGTGCGCGACAGCGCGGCGGCCTGGTTGCGCAGGGACTCGAGGGTGAGCATGTGCTCGGGGCCGTGGGCCTGCTCGCGCAGCTTCGCGGAGCGACCGAAGGCCTCCGCCGCCTCGGCGTACTGGCCTCGGAGGAAGGCGTTGCGCGCCAGGCTCGTCTGCAGCAGCGCCTCCAACTCCGGAGTCCCCCCGGCGCGCTCGATGTTCGACCGGGCCTGCGCGAGCGTCCATTCCTCGAGGACCGGCGTCTGGGAGACGGTGGTGACCAGCCGCGCGGCGGCGCGCGCGGCCAGTTCGTCGAGGCGCGTGGCCTGCGCGATGAGCATGGACTCGCGCAGCGCGGCCTGGGCGCGGGCCTCGTCGCCGAGCACGAGCCCGAGCCGCCCCTCCAACTCGAGCGCCTCGGCGAGCACGGGCGGGTAGCCCAGCGCGCGCGCCTTCTCCAGGGTGACCTTCAGCTCGTCGCGGGCGCGGTCGTAGCGGCCGGCGTCGACCAGGGCCGTGGCGCGGTCGACCTGGGCGCGCAGGGCCTCCACGTGCTGCCGCTGCTCGGCGGACTCGGGCAGGTCGCGGCGCAGGGCGTCCGGGTTCGCGCAATCGAGGATGGCGGGCAGCCGCTGCGCGGCGTCGAGGGCGGTGGACAGGGACTCGGCGTCCGTCTGCGCGAGCACTCCCGCCACGGCGTCCAGCGCGGAGCGCCGCCGGTCGAGACACGCCATGCGCAGGGAGAGCATCGCGTCGGACTGGTGGCCGTCGACGCGCGTGGCCTCGCAGGCCTCGCGGTGCATGACGGCCCAGTCCTGGGAGAAGGTATCCAGGACCTTCTCCACGCGGGTGAAGAGCTCCAGGGCCTGGGGCTTCTGCGTCGCGGCGAAGGCCTGTCGCACCTTCTCCTTGCGAGCGCCGTCCCAGATGTTCACCAGGCGGGCCTCGGCGCCCAGACACGGGGCCTGCCGGCGGTTGCCCATCCACCAGGCGATGCCCATGGAGGCGTAGAGGACGAGGATGCCGCTGGCCATGATGCCTCGGCGCCGCCAGGCCACGGACGGGTCCTTGCCGAGCTCGGTCAGCAGGGCCTCCATGGAGGGGTAGCGGTCGGAGGGTGCGGGCGCGAGTCCCCGGGTGACGGCGCGCAGCAGCCAGGTGGGGACGCGGCTGCCGCGCGGCGGCTGGCGCACGCGACCGGCGAGCGACTCGGTGAGGTACGCGGAGGCGTGCTTTCCCTCGAAGGGGAGCTGTCCGTAGAGGGCTTCGTAGAGCGACGCGCAGAAGCTGAACTGGTCGCCGCGCGCGTCGGTGCGGCCGTCCTCGTGCTGCTCGGGCGGCATGTACGCGGGCGTTCCCAGGACGAGGCCGGCCTCGGTGAGGGCGGATTCGAGCAGGTCCTCGTCGAAGTGTCGGCCCGGGGGGACGGTGCGTCGGCCCGCCTCGGCCGCGTCCTGGTCCGCCGTGGTGCGGGCCAGCCCGAAGTCCGTCACCTGCGCGCGTCCCTCACGGCTGACGAGCACGTTGGCGGGCTTGAAGTCGCGGTGCACGAGCCCCGCGGCGTGCGCGGCGGCGAGCCCGCGTCCCGCCTGGCGGAAGACGTCCAGGATGTCGCGCCAGGAGCGATGCTCCGCGCGCAGCCAGTGGCGCAGCGAGAGCCCCTCGACCAGCTCCATCGTGATGAAGACGCGCCCCGCGAAGGTCCCCGCGTCGTAGACGGAGACGACGTGGGGATGGGACAGCCGGGCCATGGCCTGCGCCTCGCGCAGCAGCCGCGAGGAGCCGTCCGCGCGAGCGACGGTGTTGGCTTCCGGGTGCAGCAGCTTGATGGCCACGCGCCGGTGCAGCTCCGGGTCATAGGCGCTGTAGACGACGCCCATTCCTCCCGAGCCCAGCTTGTCGAGGATGTGGTAGCGCCCGACGAGGCTTCGGGGGCCGGGCTCTGGCGACGCGGCCTTCGCGGGCGCGGGAGGTGGGACGCGCAGGCTCGCGCCAAGCGGGGGCGCGGGGGGCGGCACGACGAGCGTACCCGCCGGGCGAGGCAGCTCCTCCGTGAAGACCGGCACCGCGGCGATGGGCACGCCTTGCGAAGCCACGCCGCCGGGCTGGGCTTGTGCCCCGGGGCGCTGGCTGCGCGCGGACGGCACCATGATGGGCGCGTCGACGCCAGCGCTCGACAAGGCGACCTGGACGTTGCCGGGCTCGGGGCTCACGCGACGTGTCGCGGGCTTGCCTGATGACGGCAGGGACGCCTCGGTGGCCGGAGGCTCCGCCGGGACGCGCACCGGTGCCACGCCGCTGAGCTGTTTGCCTGGGGTCGACAGCGGTGCGGCACTGGCTCCTTGTCCCGTGGGTGGTTCCGCTGGAGGCCGCGCCGCCGCCACGCCGCCGAGCTGCTTGCCTGGAGTCGATAGCGGAGCGGCGCTGGCGCCTTGTCCCGCTGTTGGCTCCCCTGGAGGCCGCGCCGACGCCACGCCACCGACCGGTTTGCCGGTCGAACCGCCCGAGGGCCCGTGGGCTCCCGGCTCGGTCGTCACGTCCGTTGGGCCCGTGCCTCCCGTGAGGACGTCCGTCGCGGTCGGGGAGGCGGAGGCCGTGTCGCCCAGCGCCTTCCCCTCGACCACGAGGATTCCCATCGGGTCCGTCGACACCTCTGGCTCCGCCCGGCGTCCGGAGCGGATGGGCTCGGTGGGATGGTCGCTCGCGGCGTCGAGCTTCCCCTCGCTCCGCGAGGCCAGTGCGTCCGGAGCCTTCGTGGCGCGACGAGCGGCGGCGCCGGGGGGCGTCACCTTCGCGAGCAGCGCCGCGCAGTCGCGACACCCCTCGGCGTGACGGCGGAGCCGCTGGGCCTCCGCCGCCGGAAGCGAGCCCCTGGCCAGGGCTCGCGCCGTCTTCTCATCGAAGCAGGACACGAAGGGGATGTTCTCCCACGTGGCAGGTCTCTGAGAAGAGGCTCGCCACGGTCCATGCATGACGCGGTGCCGTCAGCGCGCCGCGCTTCACCCTGGCTCAGCGGGGAACGAGGACGATGTCATCCAGATACATGACGGGCTGGTCGCCGCCCGTGTCGTCCTGGAAGTAGAGGTCGCGCAGGGTGCCCGACGTCGCGCCCATCTCGTCGAGCGAGAGCGTCACCTTGTGCCAGACCCCCGCGATGATCGGCCCCCCCGGCGCCGTGTCCACGCGCATCGTCCCCAGGTAGTCCGTGCCGTCGTGGAGGACCACGCGAATCTGCTGCCCCCCCTGCGTCCCCCCGTGCACCCACAGCTCGATGGCGCTGTACCGCGACAGGTCCACGCCGGAGTGGTGGAAGAGCAACCCCGACCAACCGTCCGGCTCGAAGCGGATGGCGGAGCTCCCCGCATGGACGGTGCCCGCTTCGTCCAGCGCGTGGTCCGCCCAGCTCCAGTCCGCGAAGCCGTTCGTGAGCCCGTCCTCGTAGACGGTGGTGCCCGTGCTCGGGTCCGGCTCCGTGCGGCCGTCCGTCAGCGCCAGCCCCTGCGCGAGCGTCACGGTGCGGACGCCCCGCGTCTGGATGTGGTCGAGGATGGCCGCGAAGTCAGACGTCCGGTATTCCGTGTCGCGCGTCGGCGTGCCGTCCACGAACTCGTGGAACACGAGGACGAGCCAGCTCTTCTCCGCGATGGCGCGGTCGATCCACTCGCGCACCAGTCCCACGGGGACACCGCGCGCCACGTCGTTGCCGTACAGCTCGTAGACGACCGTGTCTCGGAAGTTGCGCCCGGCGTTCACCGTGCGGCTGCTGGCGTAGTGCTGCTTCACGGCGGCGAGCACCGTCGCGTCATAGCGGCCGTACGGCACGATGAGGTCCGGCACCGAGGGCAGGTTCAGGGTGCTCATCAGCCACGCCTGGGAGTCCTGCAACTCGGAGGACAGGTCCTGGGGTGACAGCGTGGTCAGGTCGGGATGCGTGAGCGTATGGCTCGCGATGCCATTGCCCTCCGTCACCAGCGTCAGTGCCTGGGCCGTGGTCATGTAGCCGCCCCAGCCTTGTTCGAGCGCCCGCGTGATGAGGCCATACGTCGCCTTGATGCCACGGGCATTGAGCGCCGGACGCGCGTGAGTGAACTGCGTGGCCCAGCCGTCGTCGAGCGTGATGGTGACCAGGCCCTCCTGGAATGGCTGTGAAGCCCAGGCGGAGGTGTGGAGTGTCAGCAGCAGTGGAATGAGCAGTGGCTTCCATTCGTGGAATGGCGTTCTCAAGACAGCCCCCCGGCCGCGTGGGGTGGGTTGCGGCGTGGATGTGAGCGTTAGCAGACAGCTTCCTCGCAAGGCAATCGAGCGGGCGCGCAGGAGCCGTGTGGCCTGGTGGGCAGGAGGGGCGCGAATCCAGATCGGAAGTGACTGGGGATTCGGGGGTTGGGGGGAGGGTGTTCGTCAGGACCATTGAACGAAACGATTTCACCCCCTTCGAGAGGACACGCTTCATGAAGAAACTCGCCGCGCTCGCATGTCTGGTCGGCCTACTGGGAGTCCTTCCCGCGCATGCCGCCGAGCTCAAGGACGTGTTCGGCAGGGAGGTGCCCATTGGAAAGGGCAGGCCCACGGTCGTGCTGTACGCGAACAAGGGAACGCGCGACGAGCTGCGCGAGCATGCCTACCAGTTCGCCTACGACGTGCGAGCGGGCAAGCCCATCGTCGTGGTGCGCGTGGACCTGCGCGACGTACCGGGCCTCTTCAAGGGCATGGCACGGGGGGAGATTCGCAAGAGCCACAAGGAGTCGCTCGACCTGATGCGCGACCTGTTCAAGCGCCATGGCGAGACACCTCCCGCTGAGCTCGACACGTCGCTCTTCATGGTCGCGGACTCCAAGGGAGAGCCGCACGAGGCGGTCGGCCTGAAGAAGGGCTTCAAGGACGTCTTCGCGCAGGTGCTCGACCCGTCGGGCCACGAGCTGGCGCGCGGCGCCTTCCCGCAGAGCGCGTCGTCGCTCGGCAAGGCCGTGGCATCGACCGCCTCCGGCGCGTCGTCCATCCGCTTCGCGGGTGTGACGCCTCGGTAGCGGAGGGGGGGCCGCCAGTCGTGGTGAGGGTTTCGCACCACGACTGGGGAGCCCACTCCGCCTCTGTCTACGCGGTCAGCTCCCCGCCGTGGGTTCGGGCGGGGGGCGGGCGATCCACGCGGCGATGAAGACGTCCAACTCGCCGCGCAGCACGTCCTTGACGCGAGGGGTGCCCGCGCCGGTGCGTGGGTCCTCCACGCGCGCGCTGCGGCCCAGGTAGTAGCGCCGCGCCTCGTCCGTCGTGCCGCCCTGACCGGCCACCACGCGCGTGGCGATGTCCTTCAGCTCGTCCAGCTCGCCCGCGCCCGTCAACGTCAGCACGCGGCCGGTGGACTCGTCCTTCACCGTCACCTCGGTGCGCACGCGCTGGAGGTAGGCGCCCTCGTGGCTCTTCACCGGGCGGCCCAGGACCTCGAGCAGCTCCAGCTCCTCCTCGGAGAGCGAGCCCGAACGGTGGACGCGGACGTATGCGCGCTGGCGCTTCTCGTCCTCCAGCCGGCGGTGCAGGCCGGCCTCTCCGGCCAGGAAGCCGTAGGCGCCGGGACCGGCGATGCGCACCACCACGCGCGCGGGCTCGTCCGCCTCCGCGACGGCGATGGCCTCGTAGCCGCGCCGCTGTGCCCAACCCAGGTACATGGTGGCCAGCTCCTGCACCCAGGCCTCCTGCGCCTCCGAGGAGTCGCTCGCGCAGATGTCCACCAGCGCCTCCGTGTCCTGGGTGGTGGCGCCGGAGGCATGGAGGGCCTCCGCCATCTGCACCTCGCGCGCGACGTCCTCCACCTGCTTGGCGGCGGACGCCAGCTGCACCTCGTTCTTCGCCTCGCGCACCAGCCGGCGCGCGAACATGCACGCGGCCTCCAGCCGCTCCATCTCGTTGATGTGCGCCTCCACCGTGCGGAAGGCGCGGATGACCTCCGCCGCGCGCGTGGGGTCGTCCCAGAGGTTGGGCGCCTGCGTCTCCGTCAGCAGCGCCGCGCGCCGCTCCTCCAGCTGCGGCCGGCCCGCGGAGGCCGCGAGCGCGCGCGCCCTGCCCACCAGCCGGTCCATCTCCACCAGGAGCGACTTGCGGTCCAGCCGCCGCTTCACCGGCGCCGCGCGCGCGGACGGCAGCAGCAGCTGCGCGGTGGGGGAGGGCGGCGGCGCGGCGGGCTCGGCCACGGCCACCACCCGGCCCCCTGGCCGCCCCTCCACGCGCACGGGCGTGCCCGGCGGCAGCGGCCGGCGGGCGATCTCCACCGCGAGCGCCGCGGTGAGCGTCTTCTCGATTTCACGCTGGAGGTAGCGCGCGCCGAACTGCGGTGAGTACCCCCGCTCCACCAGCAGGTCCACGACCTCCGGCGTCACCTCCACGTCCAGCGCGCGCGCGCGGATGCCCTCGCGCTCCAGCACGCGGCCCACCTCGCGCTGGGCGATCTTTCGGATGTCCACCTTCGAGAGCGGGCGGAAGTGGCAGATGGCGTCGAAGCGGTTGAGGAACTCCGGACGGAAGGAGTCGGCGATGCGGCGGTCCACCTCCGACACCATCTCGTCCGCGCGCCGCGCGCCCGCGAAGCCCATGCCGGACTCGCGGTACACCTCCGCGCCCACGTTGGACGTGGCGACGATGAGCGTGTTGTTGCACGACACCACCTCGCCCGCCCCGTTGACGAAGGTGCCCTCGTCGAAGAGCTGGAGGAACCGGTCGTGCACGCTGCGCGCCGCCTTCTCGAACTCGTCGAGCAGCAGCACGGAGAACACCTTGCCATCCAGCAGCGCGCTCAGCTCGCCCCGGCGCGTCTCCAGCGCGGGCGCCCACGACGCGCCGAAGGGCACGCTCTCGTCGCCGTCGTTGGGGTAGTCCGCCATGTTCAGGCGCACCAGCCTGTCCGCGGAGCCGAACAGGTATTCGGCCAAGAGCTTCGCCAGCTGCGTCTTGCCCACGCCCGTGGGGCCCGCGAAGAGGAACACGCCCAGCGGCCGGCGCGGGTCGTTGAGCCCCGCCTTCAGCAGCGCCACCGAGCGCAGCACCGCGCCCACCGCGTCCGTCTGGCCGAGCAGCCGCTCTCCGAAGAAGCGCTCCGTCTCGTCCAGGTCCAACGGCATGGCGTCGTCCACCACGAAGCGCGGCAGGCGCGTGGCGGCGCAGAAGCGGGTGAGCACGTCCTCCGGCCCCACGTGGTCCTTGGCCACGCCCGCGGCCTCGGCCGCCGTCTCCTTGAGCAGCTCGATGGCCTTGCGCGGCATGCGCTGCGCCAGCAGGAACTTGGAGGACAGTCGCAGCGCCAGGTCACACGCCGCCGGGTCGATGGGCAGCCGCAGCTCGCGCTCCAGCTCCTCGGCCACCCGTCCCAGCACCCAGCGCGCCTTCTCCAGCGGGGGCTCGTGCAGGGGCAGCAGGTGGAGCCGCTCGGCGAGCGCCTCGTCGGAGCGCAGCAGCTCCTGCACGCGCTTGGGCTCCGTCTCGAAGATGAAGCGCAGGCCGCCGGTGCGCAGCGCGCGCACCGCCACCGGGGCCAGCGGGCCCCCCAGGGCCGCGGGCAGGTCGCGGATGTAGACGATGGGACAGGCGTGCCGCGCCAGGTGCGCGAGCAGCTCCTCGAAGCTCTCCGCCGCCTGACGCTGGGTGCTGCGCGCCAGGATGTTGGCGACGGACACCTCCACCAGCCGCGCATGGGCCAGCTCGGCGTCCACGCGGCCCTCGGCGATGCGCCGCGCCACCTCCTGCACCAGCGCGCTCTTGCCCACGCCGGGGTCGCCGGCCAGCAGGGGATGCTTGCCGCCACGCGTCAACAGCCCCAATACCTCCGTCACGGCCGCGTCGACGCCGTGGGCCGCCGGCAGCCGGCCCTCCCGGGCCAGCGCGGTCAGGTCCCGGTCGATGAGCCGCTCCTGGTCCTCGCTCTTCCTCGTCGCCATGTCTCGTCAGCCGCCCCCTCGCCGGAGTGCGCACTCTAACCGCTGAACCGCCGTGGTGAGCGCGCAATCCCTGCGCGTCGCCGCCCTGGCTCCAGGGCGGCCCCTCGGGCCAGCGCGACGACGCGGCCGACGTCAAGGCGCGGGGGGCAGGGCCGTTCCCGGCTCCGCATGCGGGATGGCCCGGAGGTACTCGTAGATGGCCCTCAGGTCGTCGTCCCGCATCTTCGCGTAGATGGGCCAGGGCATGAACTGCAGGATGTGCCCGTCCTCCGCCCGACCGGTGCGCATCCGCGCCAGGAAGACCTCGAAGGTCATTCCGCCGGGGCGCCCCTGCCCATCGGGCGTGAGGTTGGTGGAGACGACGCCCGGTGCGAGCGCCATTCCACCCGCGAGGAAGTTCGCGGAGTTGATCTGTCCGAACTGCCCCTGGAACGGGTCGCTCCCGGTCGAGAAGGGCGGGTTGGTATGGCAGTCGTTGCACGCCGACTGCGCGTTGACGATGTAGCTGCCCAACCCCACGAGGTTGCGATCCAACCCGGTCAGGTTGAGCTGGACGGGGGACATGGCCACGCCCTTGTCGATGCGGTCCTGGTCCTCGGTGCCCACGGGCGTCTGGGTCTGCTGGTCCGAGGGGGCGTCACTCGCGTCGTCGCCGCAACCCGCCGCGATGCCACCGGCGATGGAGATGAGCGCCACCCCGGCCGCTACCCGGAGTCCCATCTGGATGTGCTTCATGTGTGTGTGCTTCCTTTCCCTTCACCGGGTTTTCCCGGCTGGGGAGGAGGCTAGGAATGGCGGGGCGGGGGGCCATGCTGCGTGAGGGGGTCACCCGGCGTCATCGGGTGGACAGGCTCTCGGGGGTTTCCCGGAGGAAGGGAGCGGAAGTCGGAGGACTCGAACCTCGAGCCGGAAGGCCGGCTCGCACCCGTTAGCAGCGGGGCCTGGCGCCATCGCCAGTCCAACTTCCAGGAGGACGTCACCTGGGCGGCGGAGCGGAGCAGGGTGGAGTCGAACCACGGTCCCCGAAAGGACCTCCTGGCTTCCAACCAGGCGGCCGGCCACCCGGCCCGCATGCTCCATGTACGACGGACGACAAAGAGGAAGGCAGGGGACTCGAACCCCGAGCGCGCGAAGTCGCCCGCATCGTTTTCGAAACGAGCCGCCGGCCTCCGGCGTCGACCTTCCAGACAGGGATTTGCCGGCAGCAGTGTTCCCGCCTGCCGGCGCGCGGGGAGGCTCCTCGTGGGCGGAGGGTCGCCTCTGGCGGCCCTCCTCACCCCGCCCGCGTCCCGTCTTCACGGGGCGGGTGGGGCGGAAGGCCACCTCGGGTGGCCCTCCTTGCCCTCGCGCCTCACTCCTCCAACTCGACGTGCCAGTACGCCACGTCGTTCATGAACTTGGCCCACGTCATGGGCATGCCCTTCTCGAACATGAACGTCAGCCGCAGCGTGTTCGAGAGCTTCTTGGGCTTCACCGGCGTGGAGCGCAGCTCCATGCGCGCGACCTGGGGCGTGCGGTTGCCCTTCTTCTGGTTGCAGGGCACGCAGGAGATGACGATGTTCTCCCAGCACGTCCGGCCACCCTGGGCCCGGGGCACGACGTGGTCGTACGTCGCCTCGGCGCGCGACACCTTCAGGCCGCAGTACTGACAGCGGCAGTTGTCGCGCAGGTACACGTTCTCCCGGCTGAACTTCACGCCCTTGGGGCCCTTGCGCAGCCCGCGCACGAAGCGGATGACGGACGGCATGCGGATCTCCACCGTCACCGAGCGCACGAAGCGGTCCTCGTACTCCTCGACCACTTCCACCTTGCCCTGGAAGATGAGCATCACCGCGCGCTGCCAGGGAATCCGCGCGACGGGTTCGTAGGCTTGACTGAGGACCAGCGTCTCCATGACACGGCACCTTTCGGCTGTATCCGCGGCGAGAGTCGAACTCGCACTGAGCCGGGTTTGAGCCGGCGGCCTCTCCCGTTTGGGCTACGCGGATGGACTGCGGGAGCTACGACGGACTGCGACTGCGTGACGACGAGTGCCGAAGGCGGGAGTCGAACCCGCGACCTCCAGGTTCTCGACCTGGCGCCTCTACCTATTGGGCTACTCCGGCATGAAGCAGGGGACTTCGAGTGCACGCCCCGGGGATCGAACCCGGCGAGAACGGTGTGTGGGACCGTCGCCGTCTCCAGCTGGCTCGGCGTGCGAGGGAGGTGATGAGAGGGATTGCGGAGCAGGGAGTCGAACCCTGGGGCTCCGGCTTATGAGGCCAGATGGGGCACCGGCCCCACACCGCAGCGAAGACGTCGGTTGCTCCCGGCAGGATTCGAACCTGCGACCTCGCGCTTAGGACGCGCCTGCTCTGGTTCCACTGAGCTACGGGAGCGATGGAGAAACGAAGTGTCCCCGGCAGGGCTCGAACCTGCGACCTCACGGTTCGGAACCGTGCGCTCTATTCCGACTGAGCTACGAGGACGGATGGAACCGCCGGGACTCGAACCCGGACCGCTCGGGTGCAGACCGAGTGCTCTCCCATTGAGCTACGGACCCATGACGGACGACGAGTGCCCCCGGTCGGCTTCGAACCGACGACCTCCGGTTTACGAAACCGGCGCTGCTGCCAGCTGAGCTACAGGGGCGAGAGCAGGCCGCCAGGGAATCGAACCCCGCCCGCCCGGATTTGGAGTCCAAGCTGCTCCCAGAGCGCGGCCTATGAGCCATGAGACGAACCGTGTGCTGCGACTTGCCAGCCCTCGGAATCGAACCGAGTCCTCCCGCTCTTCAGACGGGCGCGCGGACCACCTACGCCAGGTTGGCATGTGACGATGAGGCCAGTACGGGAGTCGAACCCGTCCCGAGCGGTTTTGCAGACCGCCGCCACCCCGGGAGGAACTGGCCATGAGTGCTACGTGAAGCTCCCCAGGAGGGATTCGAACCCTCATCCTTGCGGTTAACAGCCGCCTGCTCCGCCATTGAGCTACCGGGGAATGGAGTACCTCCGGAGGGATTCGAACCCTCGCCGTCCGCTTAAGAGGCGGATGCTCTTCCAATGAGCTACGGAGGCTTGTCGCCCGTCGCCCCACGCATGGGCGGACGACAGACATTCACCACGACGATTCAGTTGTCAGTGAACTGGATGCTGCTCGAGTCGGGGCACCCGGACTCGAACCGGGACCGCTCGCATATCAGGCGAGCACTCTGCCTTTGAGCCATGCCCCGTGGACTGCATGAGAGGAATTGCGAGACTTCATGGGGACGCTGGGAGTTGAACCCAGTGGGCCTGTCGGGCTCGGGCTCTACAGGCCCGCGCGCCTCCCTAGCGCTCTACATCCCCTGAGGAGTGGGAGCCCTGAAAGCCGAGAGGCCGGGTCCCCTGGATGGGAGCCCGGCCTCCGCGTGGCTTGGCGCGCCAGTGAAGGAGCGCGAGCGTCAGCAGGGTACGGGCGGATGACCGCCAATCCGGTCGAATCCCACGATGGACTTCGAACCGATGCTCACGAGGGAGCGGGAGGCGGCGTCGAGGTGGGGCCAGAGGTTGTTGCGATAGCTGCGCTTCATCGGGTTCATCCGCATCGTCAACGTCGTCATGGTCGCCGCCGCTCCTTTCTTCGGGAAATCTACGGGGATTGAATCTCGTCCCTGACACGACGCGATTTTCTTCTGGGGCTTCGCGCCGCGGTTCTCGTGGGGCTGTGGTGGGCGCCCGTGTGCCTTGTCTGGGCTGGCAGCGTAACCAACCTGCCTACGGAACCGGCTCTCCCGCCCTTCGTGTGGTTTCCCTCGGGGGAATAGGCAGGCACGGCAAGCTGCCAGCTGGGCGAATACACCCTGGGAATGGAAACGCTGTACCCACTTCCTGGATGTCGGGTGGGCCGGGTGCCCTCCGGTAGCTCGGAGGCGCTCGTGCTCGGGGTGCGCATGGAGGGCACGGGAGCGCGATGTCCCTCCTGCCAGACGCCAAGTACCTCGGTGCATGGCAGCGATGTCCGACGCCCGGCGGACCTGCCCGCCGCAGGGCAGGCCGTGCAACTCGAACTCCGCGTGCGGCGCTTCATCTGCCGAAACCCGGAATGCTCTCGCCGTACGTTCGCTGAGCGGCCGATGTGGCTGCTGTCCTACCGGGCTCGGCGGACACGGAGGCTGGCCGCCGCGCAGCGCGCCGTTGCAATCACAGCGGGAGCAGAGACTGAAGCCAGGCTGCTCAAGCCCCTGGCCATGCCCACCAGTCCCGACACCCTCCGGCGGCTGATTCGCAGCGCTCGGCTGCCTCCTCCCAGCCCTGCTCGCGTCCTGGGCATCGACGACTGGGCGTTGCGGAAGGGACGCACCTACGGCTCCATCCTCGTCGACTTGGACGCGCACCGCGTCCGAGACGTGTTGCCAGACCGCTCGACTCCCACGGTGAGCGCCTGGCTGCGCCATCATCCTGGCGTGGAAGTCATCGCCAGAGACCGCTCGACAGAGTACGCACGCGCGGCGGTGCTGGGCGCTCCGGAGGCCCAGCAGGTGGCTGACCGCTGGCACTTGCTGCTCAATGGACGGCAGATGATGGAACGCTGGATGACCGGCGCTCACCCCCGCCTTCGAGCGCTGCCTGCCGTGTCGAATGGGGACGCTCCGCCAGCACGCCGTCACACCCGCTTCTCGCGAACTCACGCCGAAGCTCGCGCTCGAGAGGAGAGCCGCTCCCAGCGTGTCGCTGCCTACGAGGCCGTCCGGCGTCACCTGGCGGGGGAACCCCTGCTGAGAATCAGTCGCACGCTGGGGCTGGCCCGAGGGACGGTGCGCAAATATGCCGCCGCGGAAGCCTTCCCCGAGCGCGCGGCACGCGTGCCCGGACCGAGCATTCTCGACCCTTATCTGAAATACCTGACGCGGCGACACGCTGCGGGTTGTGAGAACGCCTGTAGCCTCTGGCGCGAAATTCGCGCCCAAGGTTTTCGTGGCACCTCGTGGCAGGTCCACCGTTGGCTCCAGATGCGACGGACCGTTCCGCCTCGCTCAGGGGCGCGCAGCTACCCCGGCGGCAACTGGTGGTCGGAGGGCATGCCTCCCGACGCGCTCGCCTCGCCGAAGCAATTGGCATGGCTGTGCGTGAAGAGACCCGCCGAGCGGACCTCCACGGAGGCCGCGACGTTGGCGCGCATCGAGCAGGACGAGGAAGCCTCGCGTGTCGTCGCATTGACTCGGCGCTTCTGTGAACTCGTGCGCTCGCGGGGCGTCTCACGAAGCGCAAGGCCAACGAGGTCCTGTAGACCCTTCGAGGCGTGGCTGGGCAAGGCTCGCGGGTGCGGTGTGCGCGCAGTGGAGACCTTTGCGGAGGGACTCGAACAGGACGGCGATGCCGTCCGGGCCGCACTGACCTCTCCCTGGAGTAACGCCCAGGCCGAGGGGCAAATCACGAAGCTCGAACTCCTCAAACGTCAGATGTACGGCCGCGCCAGCTTCGACCTGCTGCGTCGTCGCGTGCTGCTCACCGTTTGAACCTACGGCCCACACGAAGTGCGGGAGAGCCACGGAACCGGGCCACGCCCAGCAGGGGCTACCGCCCCCGGGACTGACGCCTCCCCACATGAAGTGGAGAGGCGCCTCACTCCTCACCGCGCGGTGCGCCGCTTCCGCGACTCGACCGCCAGCATCACCAGCACCAGCAGCCCGAACACCGACGTCCCGCTCCCAGAGCTGCTGCATCCGCCACCCTCATTGTTCCCACCCGAAGCGGGAGGCGCCACGCAGACACCCGCGTTGCACGTCCCACCCTCGCCGCAGTCCGACGACTGTCGGCACTCAGGCTCGGGCTGGGGATTCGGCGTCGTGGAGGTGACCGTCACCGAGGTCGTCCCCGTCACGCTCCCCACGGTGACCTGGATGGTGTTCGAGAAGGTGCCCGCCACCGAACCGGCGGTGAAGACACCGGAGGCGTCGATGGAGCCTCCACCGTTCACCACCTTCCACGTGGCCGGGTACTTGGTCGTCTCGTTGCCTTGCACGTCGAACGCCTGCACGCGGAGGGTCACCGAGCCCCCCGCGGGAAGCGTGGGGTTCTGCGGCGTGAGGACGACGCGGCTCGGCTCGCCGGGCTCGGGCTGGGGATTCGGCGTCGTGGAGGTGACCGTCACCGAGGTCGTCCCCGTCGCGCTCCCCACGGTGACCTGGACGGTGTTCAAGAAGGTGCCCCCCACCGTGCCCGCGCTGAAGACGCCCGAGGCGTCGACAGTGCCTCCACCATTCACCACCTTCCACGTGGCCGGGAAGGCGGGCGCCTCGTTGCCGTACATGTCGAACGCCTGCGCGCTGAAGGTCACCGTGCCCCCCGCGGGAAGCGTGGGGTTCTGCGGCGAGAGGACGACCCGGCTCGGCGCGGCGGCCACCACGGAGACGGAGGTCTGCTCCGCCATTCCCCCCATGGTGACCTGCACAGTCCCAGAGAAGGCCCCCACCATGATGCCCGCGGTGAACACACCCGCGCCATCGATGGAGCCTCCGCCATTCACCACCTTCCAGCTCGCCGGCGCCGAGGTGACCTCGTTGTCGTACGCATCGAACGCCTTCGCGCTGAACGCCACCGAGCCCCCCGCGGCGACCGTCGGTCCCTGCGGAGAGAGGGTGATGCGGCTCACGGCGCCCGGCGTGACGGTGACGCTGGTCGTCTTCGTCACTCCCGCCACGGTGACCTGGATGGTGTCCGCGTACGTCCCCGCCACCGTGCCCGCGGTGAAGACACCCGCGGCGGTGATGCTGCCTCCACCCTTCACGACGCTCCACGAGGCCGTGAACGAGGTGACTTCGTTGTCATACGCATCGAAAGCCTTCGCCTTGAACGGCACGGTGCCCTTCACGACGACGGAGGAGTCCACCGGGGAGATCTCCACGCGGCGGATGGCGGCGGGCTTCACGTAGATGGTGGCATTGAGCGTGAGGTGGTCCACGGTGACGCTCACGCTGTTGGTATACGTCCCCGCGACCCTGGGCGCGGTGAAGAGCCCCTCGGACGTGATGGACCCCGCGCCCGGCGTCACCACGGACCACGTCGGGGAGAGGGGGCGCGGGTTGCCATCCCCGTCGAACCCCATCACCCCGAACTGCTGCGTGCCCTGGGGCTCCAGCGTGGCGAAGGGCGGAGTGAGCGCGAGCCTCGACAGCGGCCCTGGAAGAACCGTGACGTCCACGGGCCGAGACATGCCCTCCATCGTCGCCTTCACGCCGCCAGGATAGAATCCCGCCGCCGTGCCGACCTTGAGCAGGCCATTGGAGGTGATGGTCCCCAGGGCGGAGTTGGTGACAGCCCAGGTCGGAACCGAGTCCCGCTTGTTACCCCACAGGTCGAATCCATACGCCTTGAACTGGAGGGTCTCCCGCGTCTTCACCTCGTTGACGTCGGGCACCACCTCGACGCGCCAGAGCGGGCCCGGAGTCACCGTGACATCCATCGTCGCCGAGAGCCCTCCGTACGAGGCCTGGATGGTTCTCGGGAAGTGGCCCGCGACCGTCCCCGCGTTGAAGCGGCGCGCGGCGTCGATGGTGCCGCCTCCTCCGACGACCCTCAAGTCGATGTCGGCAGTCACGAGGTTCCTCGCGCGGTCGAGGGCCACTGCGGTGACCACCTCCTTGGAGTTCGCGGCCAACGTAAGGTGCTCAGGTGTCAATTCGATGCTGTGCACCGGCCCCGGCTGGACGGTCACGCTCGCAAAGGCATACATTCCACCCGCTTCGACCTGGACGCCCTGGACATTGGCTGTGACATAGGTATTCGCGGTGAAGAAACCGCTGTCCGAGATGGAGCCTATCCCCGCGTTGCTCGTGGCCCACCGGAAGGTCGTCGGGACTTCATGGCCGCAAGCCTCCAGGACCTTCGCCGAGAACTGCTGCGTCTCACCGATGCGCAACGTCAGCTGCGACGGAGTCAGCGTCAGCGACTGGATGGCCCCCAGCGTCACCGTCACATCCACCGAGGCGGAAAGCGCCCCCGTCTTCGCGACCACCGCTCCAGGAAACGAACCGAGGGCACACCCCAAGGTGAGTGTTCCGCTCGAATCGATGGTCCCCACCTCGGCGGGGACCGACCAGGTGACGACGGCATGGGGAAGCTCCAGGCCCTCCGCGTCGAAGACCCTCGCGGTGATGGAATTCCTCGCCTTGCCAGGCGCGGTGATGGAGTCCCGGTCCAGCACCAGGGACGCGGCGGGGATGGGGACATAGGGGAAGGCCCCCATGTCCGTCCCATCCGACGCGGCATTGCGACAAGGAGAGGTCTCGAGAACCGTCAGGTGGCGCGGGCTGACGAAGAGCGGGTCCTCGGTGA
The DNA here is from genome assembly GCF_021412625.1 of Myxococcus stipitatus. The sequence continues at coordinate 401,035 of NZ_JAKCFI010000004.1, forward strand.
GGCTCCCTGGGCCCAGCGTGGGGTTCCCCTTGTAGTTGCTGGTATGGTCCCACACCGCGTTGTGATGGATGGAGATGTTGGACGCCGCAACGACCTCGATGCCCGTGTATTGGTTGGACTTGATGATGTTGTCGCGAATCTCCACGGAGTTCTGCGGCTGGGTGGCGACATAAAATCCTCCCCACGCGTTGTTGATGATGGTGTTGTGGAAGATGGACGCGGAGGCGTTGGCGATGTGAAAGCCACCCGCCAACGCGGGGGCAGACCGCGAGCTGTCGCGCACCAGACTGTAGGAGACCTTCACGACGCCCCCGGTGGCCTCGACCGCGTTGGTGCATCTCTGGAGCGTGCCTCTCTCGAAGGTGAGCGAGCCGCCCGCGACCCTCAGACAGGTGTAGCCCTCCTTGAAGGTGGAGCCCGTCACGGTCGCGGTGGCGGAGTCGTACGTAGAGACTCCCCCGTTCGTCGCGGTGACATTCTTGGCCGTGAGGGTACTGTTTCCCCGGGCCTCCAGCCTCACTCCCGACAGGGTGACGTTCTCGACCGTGGCGGAGCTGTCGTCCTCGGTCGTGATGGAGATGGCTCCCGTCACGGTGGAGTCCTTGAATGTGGCGGAGCCAGTCCCCTTGACCCAGTACACGGAAGTCGGCGCCGACAGGGTGGAATCCTGGAACGTGGCCGTGCCCCGGATGACAAGCGCCCCCTTCACCGCGGCGTGTTTGAAGCTCGCCTCACCTTGGAGCTCGGCCACCTCAGCGGAATACTCGCGTTGGAACGTGACGGGCGCGTCGACAGTCCCTTCGACTCTCAGGGTGCCCGCGATGATGACCTTCACCGGCACACTCAGGCCCCCTCCGGGCGCCGCCTTCAGGTGCTTGACGGTGAGGCTGGCGCCGGGCGCGAGCGTCAGGGAGACACCCGCGGAGACCAGGAGGTCTCCGGTGACGATGTTGTCTCCGGTCAACGTCCTGTCCGAGCGCAGGATGCCCTCGAGGAGGGGGTGGGCTGGATGTCCCGCATAGGGGAGGGCCCCCAGGTCCGTCCCATCCGAGGCGGCGTTCCTCGCGGGAGAGTTCTCCGAGAGGCTGGCGAAGCCCTGGAGGAGCGGATTGGCGTTCACGCTCCCTTCCCCGGGACTGACACCGACGTAGTTGGCATTCGTGAAGCCCCACACCACGTTGTGATGAATGACGGGCGCGAGGACATTCGTCAATCGCACGCCGTAGGACCCACTGCCCACGATGATGTTGTCGTGGAGGGTGATGGAGACGTTCGTGGGCCCAGTCATGGACCCATCGATGGCGCTCCCTCGATTGTCGAAGAAGGTGTTGTGGACGAGCGTCACCTTCGGCAGCTGGTTGACGATGCTGATGAGGGCGGCGGTGCTCGTCGGGGTGCACCCATGAATCACGCTGGAGCGGAGGGTCGACGTGCCACCCGTGGTCGACATCACCTGCTGACAGTCATTGAAGACACCGTTCTCGAAGTCGAGGCTGCCTTCTCCGCTGATGGAGAAGGAGGGGGCACCAGACGTCATCCTGCTGTGGTTGAAGGTCGCGGAGCCGCTCCCCACCACCCGGATGGCAGGCTTGCCTCCAACCACGGTGAGATGGTCGGCGACCACGCTCCCCCGGACATAGAGGCCGCTGGCCTGGAGCTGGATGGAGATGGGCGAGGCCGAGGTCCCCACGGCCACCAAGGAGCCATAGACCTCGACATAGACGGTGGAGTCCGCGGTGACCACCGAGACCCCAGGCTCCAGTGTCAGGGTGACTCCCTCCGGGATGGTGAGGGTGCCCTGGAGCGTCCAGGGATTCCCCGCCGGGGTCCAGGTGGTGTCACTGGCGAGGACGCCGCCCGGAACGTTGGTCGCCAGCGCGACGGCGGGCAGCAAGGTGAGGAGAATCCCGAGGAACCCTGATTTGAGCACAAGTAATCCTGTTTTTCGGGCCCGAAGGCATCGCTCTGGCCCCTGCGGAAACCAACGAGAGGCCGGGCGAGAAGTCGCGTGCGGGGAACCAAAAACCTCCACGGGAAACGAGGCCTATGCTCGGGCGGGCTCCCCCTCGCTTCGTGTGGTTCCCCTCGAAGGTGAAAGGGGGACGGCGAGCCGCCAACCAGGCTCATCCAGCTACCGCCGCAGCAGCTCCTTCGCGGTCTCCACGAAGAGGCGCAGGGGCTCCGACCGCTGGTTGCGGCTCGGGAAGTAGAGAAAGTACCCCGGCACGATGGGGGCATATGCTTCGAGCACGGCCTCGAGCTCCCCCCGACGCAACTCTTCGCGAATCCACGCTTCCGGCGAATACGCGAGGCCGAGCCCTCGCTTCGCGAGCATCGAGCACAGGAGTCCGTCGTTCGTCACGATGCCGCCGCGCACCGGAACGCGCCAGGACTTGCGACCCCGCTCGAGCTCCCACGCGTACAGCGAGCCATTCGTCGGCGACCGGAACGTGATGCACTCGTGCTCGAGCAGGTCCTCGGGGCGCTGCGGACGGCCGTGCCTGGCCAGGTAGTCGGGTGTGCCGACCACGACGAAGCGGAACGGCTCCGTGAGTCGCACCTGCACCATGTCACGCTCGATGCTCTCGCTGAGGCGAACGCCGGCGTCGTAGCCGCCCGCGACGATGTCCACGAAGCGCTCGTCGAGGACGAGCTCGACCTCGACACGCGGGTGTCTCTCGCGGAACGTCGGCAGCACCGGCTCGAGGACGAGCGACACCGCCGCGTGCGGCACGGAGAGCCGGAGTCGCCCGACGACCTCACCGGGCTTGGCGGAGACCTCCGCGAGCGCGGCGGCGGTCTGGGCGAAAACGGGACCCACACGGTCGACGAGGCGGCGCCCGGCGTCCGTCAAAGCGACGCTCCGGGTCGTGCGCTGAACGAGGACCACCCGCAAGCGCTCCTCTAGCTGCTGCACCGACTGGCTCACGGCCGAGCGTGAGATGCCGAGTTCGCGTGCGGCGCCGACGAAGCTGTTGGCGCGGGCGACCGCCAGGAATGACTGAAGTTGCGCGAACGGGAGGTTGTCCATGACGTGGATTCGGCCCCCGCGAGCGCGATTGTCAAGCTCAGCTTACCAACCCATCCAGTTCTGGGCCCTTTTGCATGGGGAGTGTCGGGCGCATGGTGAGTTCGGAAGGAGACGACGCTCGGCTCGTTCTTCATCAATTGTTGAAAGGAACCGTCCCCATGGCCGAATGGTCCGCGGAAGAACTTCGCGAACTCGCCAACTCAGATGACCTGCACATCTCGCCTTTCCGCGAGGATGGTGCGACGTACGGGACGCCGACGTGGATATGGAGCGTCGTCGTCGATGGGGCGCTTTACGCCCGCGCGTACCATGGCCAGCGCTCCCGCTGGTACCAGGCGGCCAAGCGACAGAAGGCCGGGCGCCTCACCGCCGCGGGCATGACGAGGGACGTGACGTTCGACCTCATCGACGGTCCCGTCAACGAGCGCATCGACGACGCGTACCGCGAGAAGTATCGAGGCAGCGAGTACCTGCCCCCGATGCTCAGCGCTCGCGCCCGCGGCGCGACCGTCAAACTCACTCCAAGGGAGACGAAGGCATCAGTTCCACTCGGCAGCCGGCCGCGAACTCCTCGGGGCGTATGGTGAAGCGCCTCGCCTCGCTGGGGTTTCTCCTTCTCGCGTCGGGCTGTGTCACGTCCCCTTCTTCACGACAGGAGTCATCGATGATCCGGGTAACGCGCAGTGGCTCGCAGTCGCCCACCCGAGGTCCGGCCGAGCACTTCACTGGGATTGTTCACATCGACTCGCCGTTCCAGGCGGACGCACCGGCCCGGGTATCTGGTGCGACCGTCATGTTCGAACCCGGGGCCCGTACCGCATGGCATCGGCATCCGCTCGGCCAGACGCTGCTCGTGAGCAGCGGCGTCGGGCGCGTCCAGCAGGAAGGTGGACCCATCGAGGAAGTCCGCTCCGGGGATATCGTTTGGATTCCACCGGGCGCAAAGCACTGGCACGGAGCCTCTCCTGACTCGTCGATGTCTCACATCGCGATCAATGAAAGCCGTCATGGCTCAGTCGTCGAGTGGCTGGAGCACGTGACGGACGAGGAGTATGGCGCGATGCCCGCCACGCTCGGCGGATCGACTGCCGCAACGAGCTTGCGGATTCTGCAGCCCAACGTCGCGGGGAGACGGACTTCACCGGCTGGCGTCGAGAGCGTAGCCCCCGCGCTCGAGCGCGACACGCAGGAACGCCTCTACGGTGAGGTCTGGCGCCGTCCCGGGCTCGCCCGGCGGGAGCGTAGCCTGGTGACGGTCGCCGCCATGATCGCACGCGGCGAGAGTGACGCGCTCGCCTACGAACTCGACCAGGCCATGGACAATGGAGTCACCGCCAGCGAGCTGTCAGAGACGATTACGCACCTCGCGTACTACACTGGCTGGGGCAACGCGATGAGCGCCGTGCGCCCCGCGCGAGAGAGCTTCGCGCGTCGAGGCATCGACCCAGCGCAGCTCCCGTCTGCCGCCGCGAGCTTGCTCCCCATCGACGAAGCCGCCGAGGCTCGCCGAAAGGCGGGCGTCGAAGCGAACTTCGGGCAGGTTGCTCCGGGCGTCCTGCACTACACGACCGAAGCATTGTTTCGTGATCTGTGGTTGCGGCCGGGCCTCGCGCCCCGTGATCGCAGCCTGGTGACCGTGAGCGCACTGATCGCCACGGGGCAGCCCGCCCAGCTCACCTATCATCTCGGTCGAGCGATGGACCACGGGCTCACCCGAGAGCAGGCATCGGAGGTGCTCACTCAGTTGGCGTTCTACGCGGGGTGGCCAAGCGTCTTCTCGGCGCTGCCTGTCGTGAAGGACGTGTTCAGCACGCGGCAGGACTGAGCCGGTTGGATCAAGTGAATCGTGTTGTCGTTCTGGAGGATGAGACATGAATCCGAAGTATGATTTCAAGGGTCAGGTGGCACTGGTAACCGGCGCCGCGATGGGAATGGGACTCGCCACGGCGCGAGCCTTCGCGCAGAGCGGGGCGTCCGTGGTGCTGGCCGATGTCGACGTGGGGCTTGCCGCGAAGGAAGCCGCGAAGATTGTCGAAGAAGGTGGTGTCGCTATCGGTGTGGCCTGCGACGTCACGGACGAGGCGCAAGTCGCCGGCGCGGTTGATCGGGCAGTCAGCGAATATGGTCGGCTCGACATGGCGTTCAACAACGCCGGCATCCAGGTTCCCCCGAGTGATGCCGCGGAGGAAGCGGCGGAGAGCTTTCACCGTGTCACGGCGGTCAACCAGTTCGGCGTCTGGGCGAGCATGAAGCACGAGCTACGTGTCATGCGCGCGCAGGGGAGGGGCGCGATCGTGAACAACTCGTCGCTGGGCGGTCTCGTCGGCCTCCCGCGGCGCGCGGCATACCACGGCACCAAGCACGCCGTGCTCGGCATGACCAAGAGCGCGGGTGTCGAGTACGCGCCGCGCGGCATCCGTATCAATGCGATCTGCCCCGGTACCATCGACACGCCGATGGTGCAGGACATGCTGAAGGGCCAGGCTGACGCGATGAAGGAGATCCTGAAGGAGCAGTCGATTGGACGGCTCGGTCGGTCTGACGAGGTCGCGGCAGCCGTGTTGTGGCTGTGTAGCCCGGGCGCGAGCTTCGTGGTCGGCGTCGGTCTGCCGGTCGATGGCGGATTCACGGCACATTGAGCACGGAGCCGAGGAGGAGAGGCCCCCGCTTCCGTGGCTCTCCCGCACTTCGGGGCAAGTCCCGAATCGTGTGTAGTGGGTCCGGAGGGGTGACGCATTCAAGCACTACTTGATTAGATTCGTGACGGTCGCTCCGGCACGCCGCTCACTTGCTTTGACGCGCCCGCGACGCAGCGACCGAATCCTGGGGAGGGACAGGTGGACGCCTCAGGGCGCGCGCCTTGCCGAGCGCCTTATGTGCCAGCATCAGGCATCCGAGCCCCATTCCGGCCTGTACGAGGAGGGAGCCCCCGCCGCCGCCGAAGGCGAGCCGCTCAAGCACGCGCAGCACGGAAAGGGTTCCTAGCGCGCCGAGCAGCGTGACTATCAGGTACCAGAAGATCGCCATCCGCCAACGATAGTGCAGCGCACGAAGGCAGCGCCAGAAGGAGCGTACGCGGGCAGCTGCTGCGGCTGCCATGGAAGTATGCGAACAGCGGTCTCCACCAGGAATCGCGGGGCGCGCCCTTGGGCCAGGTCCTGGTCGACGCCGCATCCAACGGCCCTTCGACCATGGCGCGCTCGGTCCTCTTCTGGCGCAGGCCCAGGTGGAGGGGGGCTGCTGGCGCTAGCTCGGAGTCGAAGAAACAGACGCGGGCCGGCATCGGTGAACTCCGGAGCCGGCACGTGACGGCTCACAACCATGCGTGGAGTGGAATCAACAGTCCATCGTTCTCACCCTCGTGGGTCCCTTCGATATCCAGGGCGACCATTCCCGTGTCGGGCGCGACGTCGTATCCCACCACGATTCTGCCCAGGGCGAGCAGGCCCCGCCTGAGCGCGGGCAGACTCACGTCATCTTCGTCTTCGTCTTCGTCTTCGTCTTCGTCGAGGAGCGAGCGCCCGGAAGACTCCTCTCGGGCGAACTGTGTCCACGAGTCGAGCCGGCCCTCGAAGACGATGTTGTCGGCGCCGTCCACCCACTTGGGCAAGGTCGAGTCTGGGACACGCATGACGTGCTCCGTGAGCACCTTCGGATCGAGGCCTCCCAGGTTGGCGTGGAGCGCGGCGGAGAGGAACTCCTCGACGGTGTTCTTCACGGGGGATGAGCCTCTCTGGGAGAGTCGATACGCCTTGCTGAATTCGGCGGAGAGGGGCAGGTGGCCCTTGCCCGGCCGGAGCCCCGCGAAATCCTCGAGGTCCACATCCCGGAGCCACGCCCGGTCCGTCTCGCTCAGGCATTTCGAACGAACCCTCAGCAGGTCGAAGCGGGGCAGGAAGAGGAAGCGGTTCTTGCTCGGGGTGACGCTCCCTTCGAAGGTCAGCCGGTGCAGCACCAGGAACAGATAGCCAAGCAACCGGCGGTCCCGGTCCGTGAACTGCTCGCGCAGCGCCAGGTCGCGCAGCCTGGTGACGATTTGCAGCTCGTGCTCCTTGTGCATGTCATCCAACAGCGCTTCGAACGGATGTCTGCCTTGAATGATATGGCTCCCCAGGTGATCCAGGTTGGTGGAGAAGTTCACCTGGACGCAGTTACCGGAGAAGACAGTGCCGGAGCCCTGGAGCGTGGCGGACCGGATTCCAGCCACCCGGGAGTCCTCGGCGGGCCAGCAGCACAAGAGGCTGCGGAGGAAGGAGACCTCTTCGGAGCCCATGCGGGCGGAGAGGTCCTTGGTGGTCCGCTTGGGGGAGAACTTCAATGGGGCTGACGGATGCGTCCGCTTCAAGAAGGACTCGACGGCGACCCGGTCCTTGCATTGCGACAGCGCCTCGATGAGCGCCACGAACTGATCGACCTGGACCTCCCAGGTCGGTGAGCGCGTGTAGGGGTCGACGTCCACATTGGAGACCAGCTCCAAGGTGGAGGTCATGCCCATCGTCCCTGTTTCGATGACCGCGTTCAAACCGGGCCGCACCTGCGTCTTGAACAGCGTCACCCCTTTGTAGGTCTCGCCGAAGGACTCCCCGGCTGCATTCCGGACGGCGACCCCGTTCAGCTCCACCTCGAACCCCAGTGACATGCGATGTATCCCTCGTGTTGTGTCCCGTGAGGGACAGCGCCGCTGGGATGTTCATCGATTCGTGCTCGTAAAGCGAGGCAGCGCCGGGTGGGGCACCATGTGCTCACGAGAAGACCCGCATTCGCGCTCCGCCTCCAAGGGGGTTTCGTCGACACCCTCACCGCGGCTCAACCTTGTCCGTTTGAATGGGGGCTACACCGCACGGCCTCCTCGCGCCGGAGCATGCGGCGTCGGCGCGAGGAGGCGAAACTGGCGGCCGGATGCGTGTCAACCCGGTGCTTCGGAGCCCGGCGGCACTACGGCGTGAGCGTCGCGTTGAACGAGTAGTGGCCCGTGCCCTGCGTAACGCCGGTGGTGGGGAAGGTCGCGGGCATCGGGCCGTAGGTCCTGCTGACCCAGCGCTCCGTACCCGACGCGCCGCTATAGGCGAATATCGTGCTGCCGCTGTTCAACCCCACCACGAGCCAGTAGGTGCCCGCGGGGAGAGAGACCGGCGTGACGACGTTGACGGTATTCCACCCGACCACGGGTACGAACGACGTGGTCGTCGCCTGGAGGTTGCCTGGCGCGCCGCTGGCGAGGCTGTCATAGACGGCCATGGTCAGGTTGCCAGGCGAGCTCCCCAGCGCCTTGACGTTGATGCTCAAGGTCTGAAGCGTGGCCGTTTGCGTCAGCGCCACCTGGTTGCCGATCAGCAGATCGGCGAGGCCGGAGTCCGTGCCCGACAGGATGTTCGTCTCTCCAATGGTGATGGAAGAACTCGAGCTGGTCACGAAAGACTTCACCTGCCCCGTGCCGGTACCGTCGGTGCTGCTGGCCAGGGCACAGAAATAGTACGTGGTGTCGGACGTCAGCCCGGTGATGGCCTGATTGAAGCTGACGGCGGCGCTGCCGCTGCCAAGATTGATGCCTCCGCTGGTCGGAGCGCGAGTCCCGAACGTGTCGTTGCAGCTTCCCGGGTGGGTCGCGCTGTAGCGGAACCAACCGGTGGAAGCGAGGCCATGGGGATTCCCCGCCCCGTTCAACGTGGCGCTCGTCGAGGTGACGCTGGTCGCGTCCGAGGTGAGGACGGTCGGGGCGGCTCCCTCAGCCGAAGTGGTGAACGACAACACCGCGCTCGCGGAGGTCACCCCCACCGAATTGCTGGCGATGGCGCAGAAGTAATACGTGGTGCTCGCCGCGAGCCCCGTCACGGACTGAGTGAACGGGAGCGCCGAGCCGCCGCTGCCCAGGCTCACTCCACCCGTGGCCGGAGCGCGAGTCCCGAACGTGTCGTTGCAGCTTCCGGGGTTCGTGGTGCTGTAGCGGAACCAACCCGTGGTCTGAGCGCCGTTGGGGTTGGCCGAGCCGTTGAGCGAGGCGCCAGATGCTGCGACATTGCTGGCCGCCAAGGTGGTCGTGGTCGGAGCCACGGCACCGCTGCACGGGGCATTCGTGTTGATCGTGAGCACCCAGTCGTTGCAGTTCGTGGACTGCGGAGCCGCGTCGTCGCAGTTCGCCTGGTGGCCCGTGGTCCACGTGGGGGTGGTGAAGTCCTGCGTCCCGGTGTTGGCGTAACTGGTGCCAATGGTCGTGTACGCACCGTTGGTGGGGTTGAACCACCTGGCCGTGGAGGTACCGCACAGCCTGGTCATGTCCACGCGGACGGTGCGGGACGACGGGATGTAGACGACCACCGCCGACCCGTTGGGGGTCCGCGCGGTCGTCGCGTAGTAGTTGGTTCGAACGGCGTTGTTGCCATAGCAGCTGGTGCTGCTGCTCCCGCTGGCGCACATGCCCTGGGTCACGATGGTGCTTCCATTGACCGGGTCGCTGGGCCCACGGTCGGGGACCAGCTCCCACCAGTTGAACCCACTGGGACCATCGAAGAAGGTCCGCAAGTGCTGCATGTAGATGGCGCCTGGGTGCGTGGGGTTGTTGATCAAGGACTTGTTGGGGAATGGTGCCCCCAGTTGCCACTCATGGGACGCCCCGTAGAGCGTGCCGACGGAGCCGGACGTAATCGACCACCAGGCCACCTTCCGGGTGTCTCGCCCGGTCACGCCTTCGTCCTCGTACTTGGGCTCCATCAGGAAGCTGGGCATGATCGCCGGCAGGGTCCGTCCATAGTCGACGTGCTGCTTGTAGTAGGCCGCGTTGTAGTTGTAGACCCCACTGAGAGTGACGAGGCCGCCCCACACCGACCAATCGCCATCCAGGGAGCTGGTCCCGGTGGTGGGGGCGAGTTGGAGCACGAAGAGCTTCGGATTGACGTTGTCCGCGCTCTTGATGCCGCTCGCCACGGCGGCCATGCGCGCCTTGTCATTGACGTCGACATCGAAATAGTCGCCGCCCATCCACCAGACGATGTTGTGGTTGTTCTTGTAGCGATTGCCGAGATACTGGCCGTACTGGTTCGCCCGTGTCGTACCGTTCGCAACGAGGGTCTGGTGGAAGCCGACCGGACCGTCGATGGGCGTCGCGAAGAGCACGATGTTGTTCTGGTTGGCCGCTGCCACCACCGCATCGAACCGGGCAAAGTAGGCGTCGTTCGGCTTGCTCAAATCCCAACAGGGGCCATACTCGCAACTCTGAGCGAGCGTCCCGGTGAAGGGCTTGATGCCGTCCCAGGTGGAGGAGTCCGGCGTGGAGTAGTTCTGGATCAACCAGACATCCGCGGCGTTGACGCCCTGGCTGGCCTTGGTGGCAAAGATGGTATTGAGGTCGGCTGGGTCGACTCCGGTGACGATGGATTGTGGATTGAACCCGTTCACGAGAAACGGAACATTGTTCTGGTCGACCAGGTAACGCTTGTTGGCACTGACCTTCAGCGGGAAAGTGAAGGTCGGACCGATGAGCTTCTGGCCCGTGGTGCCGAGCCCTCCGGTGTCGTCTGGGGCTTCGACCTGCGCCGAACAGGCCGTGATCACCGAGCAGACGGCACCGAGCAGGACCCTCCGTAGAAGGTGGGCTCGAACTCCGAGCGCGGAAATGCCAACGCCATTGGAACTACACGTCCATGATTTCATGCAACGACTCCAAGGAACCCAGCCAGCGAGTCCGTTTCGCAGCTGGAATGCGGCCACAGCAACTTCGCGGCGCTCAGTCGTTCAAGGACTGAGGAGAAACAACGGCGATACCGCGCACTGTCATCACATCCGAGACGCCGTCTTGACTGGGAAGGCCAGGCTGGGTGACGACCCTGTCATGGCGCGCGGTCCCTTCACCCCGGAGGCCAGCACGGCGAGGGCCACCCAGCGGGCGTTGATGAACTTCCTGTCGAACCGCATGCGCGCAACACCTTCGTCGAGAGTGTGGCGTCTCTACGAACGAGGCTCCTCGGACTTTCCTGGAAGTTGATGGAGCCATTCTCCAGTGGGTGGCTTACAGGCTGGCCGTCAGGTCACTCTTCTGGCTGGAAGAGGGCGCGAGGGCTGCCCGACAAGCCGCGCCCCCCGCGGCACCACAGGGGAGCCCAGGCACGTCTGAGCCCGTTTTGCAGGGCTTGCTTGCTATCCCACCCGCCCTCCGTGACATCCTGGCCGGATGAACCGCGTCCTCCTGCTGGCTGGACTGTTGAGCCTTGTTGCGTGCACGGGCTCCAGCGCGCCGAACACCGACACCGGAGGCCCCAACAACCCAGGGGGGCCCGGAGGGCCCGGGGGGAGCTTGGGCGCCGCGTGCGTGGTGCAGTCGGTGCTCGGCGATCGCTGCGCCAGCTGTCACGGCGCGCTGCCGACCCAGGGGGCGACGATGCCGCTGCGCACCCTGCACGATATGCGGGTGAGCTCGGCGATGGATGGGAGGCTCAGCAACGCCCAGCGCGCGCTCATCCGCATGCGCGACGACGCGTCTCCGATGCCACCGGCCCCCCATGCGCGCGCGAGCGCAGCCGAGCTCGCCGCGCTCGAGACCTGGATCGGAGAGGGGATGCCCCTCTGCAATGGAACGGGCGGCCCGCCCGTGACCGTGGTGCCCGAGCCGAACCTGCTCGATCAGTCCGCGCTCTTCCGCTGCACCGAAGGCGTGCGCTCGGATGCGCCGACGCGCATCCGCCGCATGAACCGGCGCGAGTTCACCCGCAACGTCGGTGGATCGGTCGAGCGCAGCTGGACCGGGTTCAGCTTCTACGACAACCCGCTCGATCCCAGCGCCATCGAGCAGTACAGCTCCTGGGCCACGGACGAGACGCTGGACGAGGCCACGGTGGAGCTCTTCCTGCCGGTGGTCGGGGAGGCCGCCGCGCCGTGGACGATGAACTACCCGGATGGCAACCGGATGGAGCGTGTCTACACCGACAGCCGCTTCAGATGCATGTTCGACGACGCGAACCCGAGCGACGCCTGCAAGCGCTTCCACCTCGGCCAGATGCTCGAGTTCGGCGTCTTCTTCCGCCCGCCCACCGAGGATGAGCTCACCCGCCTCACCGCCTTCGCGACCGCGGTCATCGCGCAGGAGCCGAGCTACTCCCCGCGAAACCGCGCGGACTCCATCACGCGGATCTCCAACGCCGCGTGGATGATGACCGGCGCCATGTTCCGCCGCGAGATGGGCGGCGAGCCGGCCGACGGTCGGGTGGAGCTGACCAGCCTCGAGCTGGGCTCGCAGCTGGCCTACGCGCTGGCGGGGCGCGCGCCCTCGGCCACGCCGAGCTTCGTGTGGCCGTACTACTCCGCGCCCCTCGAGGGGCATCTGGCGGACGTGGCCACCGCCGCGAAGGATGGCTCGCTCAGGCAGGATGCGACGACCACCGCCCTGATCAAGAAGTACCTGGGGGGCGTCGACGCCAACGAGAACGGGACACCGCGCTTCGATCTGGTGCAGGACTACAACGAGGAGCAGCGCTCCAAGCGCGGGCAGTACTGGCTGGGTGACGGCGTCGCGGGCTTCTTCCGCGAGTGGCTCGGCTACGGACACGTGTCCGCGGTGTTCAAGGAGTCCCCGGCGGCGACATCGCGCTTCGAACTCGAGGGGCTCGGCTACATCAGCGCGGTCTCGTACGACAACCTGCTCACCAACTTCCATCCGCTGGAGCCGACCTTCATCCAGCAGTTCGACGATCTGATCGCGCGGGTGGTCGTCGAGGACCAGGACGTGCTGGCGAACCTGCTCACCACGCGCACCTTCTATGTGCCCTCCATGCAGCACGCGGCATACGACTCGCACAAGGGTCTGTCGCACCCCTACAACGTCAGCGAAATTCTCCCGGCGACCGTCGCGGGCCGCTGGAAGACGCTGCCTGCCACCGAGCGCGCGGGCGTGCTGACCCACCCGGTGTGGCTGGCCGCGCACGGCGGCAACTTCGAGGACGATCCGTCCATCGTCCACCGCGGCAAGTGGGTGCGCGAGAACCTCCTGTGTGGCTTCGTCCCGCCGCTCAGCAGCGTGCAGGTGGCGGCCCAGGTCGGTGCTCACGCCGCCGACAAGAACGCGCGCCGCCGCCTGCAGGAGGCGACCGCCGGAGCGCAGTGTCAGGGCTGCCACCGCCTGATGGAGCCGCTCGGCCTGCCCTTCGAGATCTACAACCACGCGGGCTTCCTGCGCGCGCGGGACCACTCGACCAGCGGAGGCTGGACCACGCCGGACGGAAGCTCGACGCTCACGTCGATGCCGGACCCCGCGCTGGATGGCACGGTGCGCGACGCGGTGGAGCTGAGCGAGCGCCTGGCGACCTCGCGGCACGTGAAGCGCTGCTTCCTGCGTCAGGTCTTCCGCTACTTCATGGGCCGCCCGGAGAACCCGAGCGACGCCTGTACGCTGACGCAGATGGAGCAGGCCTATGATCAGAACAACGGCTCGTTCTCCAAGATGCTGACCACGCTGATGACCAGCGACACCTGGAAGACGCGGCGTGTGCCGCAGGCTGGAGAGTGACCGCCATGTTCTCGCGACGAACCGTCCTGAAGGGCATGGCCGCCGGCCTCTTCGCGCCCTATTTCCGCGACGTCTACGCCCAGTCGTCAGCGGTGCCGGCGCGCCTGGTGCTGGTCCTCGAGTGCAATGGCGTCTATCCCCGCGCGCTCCTGAGCTCGGGCACCCGCGCGGCGCTGGGTGGACGCGCCGACACCTCCGACCGCATCTTCTGGGACGCGTACAAGGACACGCCGCTGGTGCGTGAGGGCGACAATCTCGCCAGCGCGATCAGTCTCGGGCCGCTGGCGGCGTCTTCCGGCAACATCGACCTGGTGAACCGCTCCGCCGTGCTGCTGGGGCTCTCGAACCTCATCGCGGGCGGTGGGCACTCCAGCGGGACGGGTGGGCTGAGCTGCGCGGTGAACGGCGCGGGCGCGACCTTCGACGCGGTGATCGCACCCCGCCTGCGCCGTGGTGCGCCGTTCGACGTGCTGCGCCTGGGCACCAGCTCCGCGCGCGTGTCGATCGTGTACGAGACCTGCGCGCTCGGACCCCGCAAGCCCGCGGGCATCATCGTCAACCCTTCGCTCGCGTTCGACAGCACCTTCGGCTCGCTGCTCGGCGGCTCGACGAGTGGGCGAGATCGCAAGATGCTCTTCGACTTCGCGCTGGCCGACTCGCGCAAGGCGCTGGCGGAGTTCCGCGGCAACTCCAACGAGCGGCTGAAACTGGAGCGCTACGTCTCCTCGCTCGAGTCGCTGCGCACGCGGGAGGATCAGCTCGCAGGCATGGCGGACCGCGTGCGGCCCTACCTGCCGCTGGCGCCGAAGGACAACCCGCTCATCACCGGCGCGGGCTCACCGCCCGACTCGCTGAAGTGGTTCGAGGCGCAGTTCCAGATCGCCACGGCGTCCCTCCTGGGCGGGCTGACGAACACGGTGGTGCTGGCGACGGGCACCTCGGGCTTCGACGTGGCCTACGGCCCGGACGTGACCGACATCCCGCGACACAGCTTGCAGCACGGCCTGGATGCGGGGCAGAACTGGAATCTCGTCGCCGAGGTCACCCGCCGCCACGTGCAGCTGGTGGCGAACCTGGCGAGGACGCTGGCCGCCACGCCCGAGGTCGGCGCGAGCGGCTCGATGCTGGATCACACCGCGATCGTCTTCATGTCCGACAACGGCGAGCAGCACCACTCGACCTCGCGTGAGTGGCCGAAGCTCGTGGTGGGCGGCAACGCGCTGGGCCTGAAGACCGACGGGCGCACGGTCGTGTACCCGAAGTACGACGCGGCCCGGAACCGGCAGGTCTCCAACCTCTTCAACACGCTCGGCCACGCGTTCGGAGACGCGGACTTCAACACCTTCGGGCAGGAGGGCAGCACGCGCATCGCGCCGGGACCGCTGAGCGAGCTGTATGGCTGAGCCGCGAGAGCGGGCAGGGCGGCTGTGATGCAACAGGGAGCGGCGCGGAGCCCTCCGATGGTGGAGGGCCCGCCGCGCCGCTCGGATGCCGCGGGAGCGAGGCCTCGAGTGCAGCGTGTCGTGCAAGGGCAACTGCTGGGACAACGCCGTGGCAGAGAGCTTCTTCTCGACGCCCACTTCGAGACACGCGTGGCGGCGAAGGGGGCGCTGTTCGAGTACATCGAGGCGTTCCACGACCGGAAGCGTCGCCACTCGGCCCTGGGGTACGTCAGCCCAGCTGAGGACGAGCGGATGGCGGCAACGAAGAGGCTGGCGGCGTAGTCATCCTGCCCACCGAACCGGGCCATGCTCACCACCCGCGATGTCGAGCCTGTGAGCCCACGGCTCACACGGAGGATGTGCTCCGGCGGTAGCGCCCCGGGCTCATGCCGGTCCAGCGCTGGAAGGCGCGTCGCAGGGCCCGTGCATCCGAATAGCCCACGCGCCGCGCGATACCCGCGATGTTGAGCGAGTCCTCGGCGAGCAGTCGGCGGGCCTTCTCCAGGCGGACGTCCTCGGTCACTTCGCGGAATGTCCGCCCCTCGGCCTTGAGTCGGCGCTGGAGGCCGCGCGGGCTCATTCCCAGGCGCGCGCACACGGTGGTGAGCGATGGCTCTCCTCGCTCCACCTCCTCTTCCACCTGGGCCTGGAGCCGCTCGCGCCAGCCCACGGAGCGTGTCGCCTCGCGCGCCAGCAGGTCCACATGGCGAAGGAGCAGGGCGTTCAACCCGCCATCCGCATGGCGCAGGGGAAGGGAGAGCATCTCCCGGGGCAGCGTGAGCGTGCAGGACTTCTGACGGAAGGCCAGCCGCGTCGTACCGAAGGCCTCGGCGAGGACGTCCTGCCCACGCGGAGCCGCGTGGGTGAAACCCACCTGGGAGGGAATCAACGGCTGGCCGGTGGCCTCGCGCGCGAAGGTCAGGAGCCGTGCGAGCGTGAATTCCGCCTCCTGCCGTCCAGGTCCAGCAGGGCGATTCGGGCACCGGTAGAGGAGCGTCGCGCGGCTCTCCGACAGCGCGAGATGGAGCTCGGCGCCATCATGCAACAACCGCAAGTGGCGGCTCGCGAGGGCGAGCCCCGCCCCCAGGGTCGCGGCGGTCCGACACAGATACTCGAAGAGGTCGAGCTGGCCGGGCTCGACGGTCGTGGCCAGATGGAGCCCGAAGTGCGGGTCGCCAACAGCCGCGGCGGCGTTCTCCCAGAGCAGGTGTCCACGAGGCAGGGCGATTGGCGTGTGCGCGTCCGTCAGCCGTGTCCGGTCCACCCCGGCATCCCGAGCCAGGGCGTCGGCGTTGGCGCCCTTCGCCGCGACCGTGTCCAGGATGAGCCGGGGCAATCTCGTGGAGACAATGGGGGTGGCCATGGCGATGCCCTCGTCTTCCAGACGCTACGCACAACATGGGGACGGCTCAAGCTCGCGAGATGGCGCGAGAGGTCCCCTCTTCGTCGCGAGCGGTCCCTTCCGCGTCACGGGGCCCGGCGCTACTGACCGGGCATGCGAACTCCTTCGTCAATTCCCCTCGACGCGCGGCTCCGGGAGGCGGCCCCAGGCCGATTCATCGCCCTGAGCGATGGGCAGACACACTACCTGCTGGACGGCCCCGAAGGCGGCTCCGCCGTGGTGTTGATTCCGGGTGCCACGCTGCCGCTGTTCGTCTGGGAGCCCCTTGTCGAGCCGCTCGTGCGCGCGGGCCACCGGGTGCTGCGCTATGACCTGTTTGGCCGAGGGTACTCGGACCGACCGAAGGTGAGGTACGGCCCGGAGCTGTATGAACGGCAGCTCACGGAGCTGCTGGCGGCCCTGGGGCTCCACGCGCCGGTGCACCTGGTGGGGCTCGCCTTCGGCGGGCTGCTGGCGGTGCAGTACGTGGACCGGAATCCCGAGCGCGTCCGCGCGCTGTGTCTCATCGAGCCGGATGGCTTCGGAACGAAGCTGTCGCTCGGGGTCCGGCTCATGCACGTGCCCGTGCTGGGGGAAGCCCTCTTCGCGGTGATGGGCGAGCGGCAGCTGCGAGCCCGGCTGCCGGGCTATTCACGCCGCCCCGAGCTGATTCCGGAGCTCGAGGCCCGCTTCCTGCCCTCCACGCGCATCGAGGGATTCGGCCACGCGCTGCTCTCGACGCTGCGACACATGGCCATCCACACCGCGGCGCCGACCTTCCACCGCGTGGCCGAGCGCCGTGTCCCCACGCTGTTGCTGTGGGGTCGCGACGACAGAATCACGCCCCTCCACATCGCCGAAGAGGTCCACGCGGCCCTGCCCCACGCGGAGCTCCACATCATCGACGACGCCGGGCACCTGCCCCATTACGAGCGCCCCGAGGCAGTGGCCCCATTGCTCACGGAGTTCCTCGCGAAGCCACTGGAGTCGCGACGGTCTCGTTGAGTCCATTCGACCGTTGAGGAGGACCCGCCGTGGCCCCTCACCGCCGATGCGCCGCTGTCAGCCGGAGGCTCGGGAGGCGTGCGACTCAACCGCCAATCCACGGGCGGAGATGGAGCCCGATCCCGACGCTCGCCTCGCCATACCAGCGGCGCCACCGCGGGGAGAAAGGTTGGTCGTAGCCGCCCATGAAGTCGACGAAGAGGAACTTCCGCGGGTTGCCGCTCCCAAATAGGAACCCGGCGGCGGCTCCGGCGCGCGGGCTGAGGTAGCCAAGGGCGCCGTTCCGGGGGCGGCCGATGGAGAGCAGCTCGACGCCGAGGTGCGGTACCAGGAGCAGCTCGAGACGACCGTCGGTGAGCTGGAGCGGCGCGCGACCGTCGACCACCAGTCCCGCGTCGAGCGATGCGAACTCCATCCGGGCACCGACGGTCGCGTAGGGGAGCCCGGCTCCGACCTCGAGCGCGGGGTCTACGGTCGTCGAAGGGCCCGGTGCTCGGACGCTGGTTTGAGCCAACATCGTGCAGCCAGTGAGCTGCGCCGCGGCGAGCATGACGATGTACGAGGCGAACAGCTCCGTGGTCCACCTGGGCGCGCCTTTACCACTCGTTATCTGTGCACGGGGCATTGGGAGCGCCATGGTGACACAGCCGCCCCGCCGATGCGAGGAACTGGTAGCTTTCAATCCATGGCATCCAGGGCCTCCCGTTGTGAGCTTCTCGCGGTAGCCTCGACACTCGCGCTGCTGTTGTCGCCAGTTCCCGCGCTCGCCCAGGGCGTGGCGACGTGTTCCGGCCACTGTGCCGTCCTCCACCATGAGGTCACCGCGGCCGGGACGACGGACGTGCTCGAGCGCAAGGGCGACCCGGATGTGCATGAGTGGTGGTGGCGTCATTCTCCGAGCCATGGGGAGCCCACGCGTCAGTTGCTCGTTCGCGGCGCCTGCGAGAACACGGAGCGCTTCGAGGTTGGTGGCAAGTACTGCTCGGTCGGGCCCCTCTCGCTGCGCTTCGTCTCCTTCGACAGGTACCGGAAATCGAGCCTCGAGCTCTCCACCGCCGACCTCCGAGCGCTCTCCGAGCGTTTGGTGATCAGCCAGGGCGCGGGCGGAGCGGACATCCCATTCCCTCATTTCGACATGGAGTGGCGGTACGAAGACTTTGCCGGAGGCGGTCACCTGTTCGACGCCATCCAGAGCCCCAGGTGCTCCGGGAAGGGACGCGGGGCGCTCGAGAAGGAGAGAGCGTTCCGCGCGATTCCCGCCGTCTCTCTTCCCTCTGGCTTCGTCACCCGTGAATGGAAGACGGTCGATATCGGGGGATGCGGGCTCGCACTGGGCGGTTCGGCCTTTCCTGGCTACCTCCTCGCCGGCATGCGCGACGGCGAGGACGTGCTCTTCCGAGCGGTCCTGTCTCCGCCGGACATGCTCTTCATCGAGGTCACCGGGCTGGGAGCGGGGAGCAACGGGGCCACCGCCAGCCCCGCCGTCGATCGCCTGGAGGTCTGGCAGGCCGAGAAGGACGCCGGAAACGGCGAGATGCCGGCGCACCAATGGCTGATTGGAATTCCGAGCGGCAAGGTCGAGCCGGGGCACGGAGGAACGGCGAAGTCGCCGACCGTAGAGGTCGCCAACAAGCCAGGCCGTGACGGAGGCGCCAGGCTCGCGCTGAAGATCAAGCTTCCGTATGCGCTCGAGGTCGCGCCGTCGCTATCGATTTCGGTCAGCAAGTCCGGCGGACAGCGGCCTCGGTATCTGCTCAGCACCAGCGAGCTCTGCTTCGGACAAGGGGAAACGATCGGGCCCGTGCAGCGCATTCGACCCGACCTGGCCCGGTGTGAGGTGCGCAAAGGCCTGCTCGAGCCGAACCTCCAGCCGGTCCTCGACAGCGCTGAACCGTTCGTCCGCTGGTGAGGCGGCGGTGAACGTCTGACGCTGGCGTCCGGCGCATGCGCCTCCGCGGTACGAAGCCGCCGTCCGGTACCGGCGCGCAAGGCCGAGCCAAGGACCGAGGCGGAGGCGCTTCAGCGTCCGTTACGTCGACGCGCTCTCGGCTGCGTCGACTGCATCGACCTGATGAAGTCCACGAAGGCACGCAGCGGCGTCTGCAGGTGCCGACGACTGGGGTAGTAGAGAAACGGCCCGGAGAAGCTCGGCCACCACGCTTGGAGCACGGGAACCAACTCCCCTCGGTCGATGAAGGGGCGGAGCCAATCCTCGAACAGATAGACGATCCCACTCCCCGCCACGGCGGCATCCACCGCGAGCTCCATGGTGCCACCGAACCCGACGATCAGCTGGCCCTTGGGGTCGACTTTGATCGTCTCTCCGTCTCGTTCGAATTCCCACGGGTGCAGTGGCCCTTTCATGAAGCGCCATCGCAAGCAATCGTGTTCGAGCAATTCATGGGGATGGGTGGGACGACCACGGCGAGAGAGATACTCGGGGGACGCGGCCGCGGCGAACCGCTGCACGCGTGGACCGATGGGAACCGCCACCATGTCCTTTTCGAGCCATTCTTCGTAGCGAATGCCGGCGTCGAAGCCTTCGGCAACCACGTCGATGCTTCGCTCCTCGGCGGTCACCTCGAGGCAGATGTCGGGGTACTTCGCGAGGAAGGGCGGAACGATGCGCGGGAGAACGAGCCGCGCGGCGGCGGTTGGCACGTTGAGCCTCAAACGCCCCGCGGGCCGGTCGCGGAAATCGTTGACCACGTCCAGCGCCGCGCGCACTTCACCGAGCGCTGGGGTGATTCGCTCGAGGAGGCGCGCACCTGCGTCCGTGGGGGTGACGCTGCGGGTGGTGCGATGGAGCAGCCGAACTCCGAGACGGGCTTCCAGTCGGCGAACCGCGTCGCCCAGTCGCGAAGCGCTCGTGCCCGCAACCCGGGCGGCGTTGCGAAAGCCACCCTCACGAGCGACCGTCATGAACGCGGTGAGGTCTGCGAGGTCATCCATGGGCTGTGCAGATTATCGCACAGCCTGTGCTGATTATAGGGAGCCGTCGCGCAGCGGGTTCTTCGTAGGTTTCGTGACGAAGTCGAACCTCGAAGGACCCCATCATGACCGACCCTCACATCACGGACAGCTACCTCCTCGGCTCGCGCACCGTTCGTCGTCTCGGCTACGGAGCCATGCAACTCGCGGGTCCCGGCGTCTTCGGCCCTCCCAGGGATCGCAAGGCCGCCGTCGCCGTGCTGAGAGAAGCCATCGCTCAGGGCGTCAACCATATCGACACCAGCGACATCTACGGTCCCCATGTCACGAACGAGCTCATCCGCGAGGCGCTCCATCCGTACCGCGAGGACCTGGTCATCGCCACGAAGGTCGGCGCGGTGCGAGGCCCGTCTGGGTCGTGGGAGCCCGCCTTCTCCGCCACGGACATCGAGCGCGCGGTTCACGACAACCTTCGCAATCTCGGCTTGGACGTGCTCGACGTCGTGAACCTTCGCGCGATGTTCAGCGCCCATGGCCCAGCGGAGGGCTCCATCGAAGCTCCGCTCACCGCGCTCGCTGAGCTTCAGCGACGTGGGTTGATTCGACACATCGGCTTGAGCAACGTCACGGCCGCGCAGCTCGAGGAGGGACGCAAGCTCACGAAGATCGTGTGCGTGCAGAACCAATACAACCTGACGCACCGTGGTGACGACGCGGTCATCGACGAACTCGCCGCGCTCGGCATCGCGTATGTTCCGTTCTACCCGCTCGGCGGGTTCTCACCACTTCAGTCCAGCGCGCTCGACACCGTGGCCGCCCGGCTCGGGGCCACGCCGATGCAGGTGGCGCTCGCGTGGCTCTTGTACCGCTCACCCAACGTGCTGCTCATTCCCGGCACGTCCTCGCTCGCACACCTCCGGGAGAACCTCGCGAGCGCCTCGATCGTCTTGGGCGCCGAGGAGCTGGCCACGCTGAACGGGCTTTCCGAGCACCCCTGAAGGCCGACGTCTCCTCGAGAGCGTTTGCTCACGTGTGTCCTTCGACGGCACCCGCGCCCGGCCGCCCCGATGCGTGCTCGTGCCCGTCACGACGACCGAGTCCATCGGGTGCTTGCTCGACCCGACGCGGCTGTCCGCAGAAGCCGCGGGTCCACTGGAACGTCAGGCGTCGGGCGTGGGGACGACGGCGGACAGGTTCACCAGGGCGTTGCGCCGGACGCCCTGCCTGGCGAAGTCCTGGACGACGCGAGCGAGGGCCGCGGCCAGGAGGCCGAGCAGGGGCAGGTGGGCACCGCCTTCGCAGGTCGCCTGCCCGACGGTGTCCTCCGCGTCCGGGACGAAGTGCTCGTCCCAGCGCACGAGCCCGAAGGAGCCGTCCGCGCTCACCGCGCCATGGACGAGCGGCTTGCCGGTGGTCCGGGCGAAGTCGCTGAGCACCTGTCGGCTGTCGCGGTTGTCGAAGCAGTCCACGACGAGGTCCGCGCCGCCGCACAGCGCGGCCACGTTGTCGCGGGTGACGCGCACGCCCACCGCCTCCGCCTTCACGCCGTGGAGGTTGAGGAGCTGGAGCTTGAGCGCCTCGGCCTTGTTCCTTCCCACGGAGGGCTTCACGTAGGCCTGGGCGAGCAGGTTCTTGGACTCCACCCGGTCGAAGTCGACGAAGACGAGGGTGGCCTCGAGGTTGCGGCACAGCAGGGCCGCGTGGGAGCCGATGGCGCCCACGCCGCAGAAGACGATGCGCATGGCTTCACCTCACCGGGCGCCGAACGGCACCTTGGGGCGCAGGTAGATGCGGTCCTCGCCCCGGGCACCCCGGAAGCGGTCCACCGCGTAGTGCTGGAAGGTGTCATCCCGCAGCTGGGACAGGTGGAGCCCGGGGACGCCGCCGGAGCGGATGAGCTCCACGGCGATGCGACGGACGTCGGCGTCGGACACCGGCCGGTCCAGCTCCACCGGCACGTCCGCGGACATGCCGTCATAGGTGATGTTCAGGGTCGCCATGGTCTTGTCGCGCCTCCTCGCGCGGCCCGAGCGCGAGGCCGCTGGATGGCGCGGCCGCCGGGCACCTCGCGGGACGCGGGCCCGAGCGGCTTCCTGACGGTGTGGGCCGTGGCGGGAAAAGACGAGGGCCGGACCACGTCCCCCATGGACGGGTCCGGCCCTCGGTGCCCGCGAGGGGGAGGGGCCTCGCGGACGAACGCCTACTTCGTGGGCTCGCCGCTCACCGTGTCCGGCGAAGGGGCGGGCGGCTTTCCGGCGGTGGGCAGCACCGGCACCGCGCCGATGAAGCCCGAGTACGCCATGCGGTTGGGAGAGCAGTCGCCAGGGCTGCGGACCGTGTCGGGCGTGGCGTGGGTATACAGCGCGGTGGCGACGGACTCCGGGTCCGCGTCCGGGTTGAGCTCCATGAAGAGCGCGGCCACGCCCGTCACGTGCGGCGCGGCCATGGAGGTGCCGCTGAGCACGCGCGTCTCCCGGTCGCCGTAGTGCCAGGCGGAGGTGATGCGGTTGCCCGGCGCGAACACGTCCACGCATTCGCCGAAGTTGGAGAAGGCCGCGCGCTTGTCGGCGCTGTCGGTCGCGGCGACGGTGATGGCCTCCATCGTGCGCGCGGGCGAGTGCTTGCACGCGTCGTTGTCCTCGTTGCCGGCGGCCAGCACGTAGGTCACGCCCGAGGCGATGGAGCGGCGGACGGCGTCGTCGATGGCGCGGTCCGCGTCTCCGCCCAGGCTCATGTTGGCGACGGCGGGGGACTGGTGGTTCCTGGTCACCCAGTCGATGCCCGCGATGACGCCGGTGGTGGACCCGGAGCCGTCGCAGCCGAGCACCCGCACGGAGTGCACCGTGGCGTTCTTGGCCAGTCCGAACGTGCTGCCCGCCGCGGTGCCAGCCACGTGGGTGCCATGGCCATGACAGTCGTTGCCCTTCATGCTGTCGCCCACCGAGTCGTAACCGACGGACGCCCGCCCTCCGAACTCGCGGTGCGAGAAGCGCACGCCGGTGTCGAGGATGTAGATGTGAACGCCCAGGCCCGTGGCGTTGTACAGATAGACCTTGTCGAGCGGCAGGGTGCGCTGGTCCACCCGGTCGATACCCCAGGTGGGGCGCTCCTGGGTGTGACTCTCCACGATGGAGACCACGCCACTCTCCTGCACGTACTCCACGGCGGGGTCCTGTGCCAGCGCGCGCGCCTGGTCCTCGGTCATCCGGCTGGCGAAGCCGCGCAGGGCGTGCTCGTAGGTGAAGAACGCGCTGCCTCCGTACTTCGACGAGAGGTCTTGCGTGGCCTGCGCCACGGGGACGGGCTGGAGCCCCGGCGCCGGGGCCTTGAGCACGACGACGTACTCCCCAGGGACCTTCTTCGAGACGGTGAGGAACTTGCTGGTGGGGGGCGCGCGCAGCGCCGCGAGGGTCGAGGGGTCCTTGCAGGTGGGCCGGCTCGAGCACGCGCCCAGCGCCAGCAGCCCCCCGGCTGCTGCCAACGACAGCTTCCACATCCGTCGATTCATGTCTCACGCCCCCACGAGTGGATGACTCGCATTGATACGGATCGACATTATTGTCGGTTTAATCCTGATTTGGTCCGGAGGGATGGGCCCGGGGTTGTTCATTGAACGGAGGCCCAGGGCCTCGTGGTGAGTCCCCACCAGAAGAGTGTCGCCTCCAGTGGGTGTTTGTCTGGCTTTTGGAGCATGGGCTGGATGCCCATCTCCCGCGCGGTGTTGAGCAGTTGTCGGTGCCACGTGGTGTGTTCAGCGGAGAGGTGGGTGGCGGCGATGGCCAGGGCGCTGGCGCCCACGGAGTAGCCGTGGAGCAGGGGGCCGCTGGCGGAGTCCTCCTTCCCGTGGACACCGCGTGGCCATTCCCGGCATGCGGCGAGCGGCAGCAGGTCGCCGGCGGGCCTGTCGCAGTGGGTCCGCACCAGGGTGCGCGTGAAGGTGCTCGCGGCGGGATGTCCCGCCATGCCGAGGTAGGCCCCCGTCCAGGCCAGCGTGGTCCCGCGAGGCGTGGCCTCCACGGGGCGTCCCTTCGCGTCGACCCGCGTGGGGAACCCGGTGGGCAGGGAGGTCAGCTCGACGAGTCGCTCGACGAGCCGCTTGCCCATGGCCGTGGAGGCGTCCGCGCCGCGCAGTCGGCCATGCAACAGCAGTCCGGCGGCGGCGGGGGCGCTGTCGCACGGCCAGATGGAGCGACCGAAGGAGGGGAGGAGGCGCTGACGCGACAAGGCCTCCACGAGCTGCGCGGCCAGCGCATCGAACAGGACGGAGTCTTCCGGGTCGGCGAGCCCCGCGTGGTGCATCCCCGCGAGCATCAGCAGCACGTGTCCCCGGTACAGGATGCTGAGTGGGAGCGCGCGGTCCGCCACGCGTGTCGTCCCGTCCGCGAGGAAGGGCGCCCGGGCGCGCCCCAGCGCGTCGGCCAGCAGGGCCTTCAGTCGCCGGCGCGAGTCGGGGAGCGGGCTTCCCTCCAGCGTGGCCTGGACGAAGATGAACGAGAGATAGGCATCACACAGGAGCTGGGCCTCGACGAAGCGCCGCTTCGCGTCGCCCAGGAGCCGGGGCTCGCAGCCCTGCCCGACGATGCGTTGCTCCACGGCCTCCAGGGCCTGGGGCGTGGGCGCGTCCATGAGGTCCTCCCAGGTCGATGGCGGCTCTCCGGCCCTGGCGGAGAGGGAGGTCCAGCACAGCAGCACCAGCAGCGGCGACAGCGACGGGGCGCGCGGGGCGGGGGCCATGACGCCACGTCACCACGTCGCGTCGGCGGTGGCCGGGTCGTCCCGCTCTCCGGTCGCGGGCCCGACGGGAGCGGTCGCCCCCGTCGGGTGGACGGCGCGTCAGGGCGTGGCGCGTCGGACCGCGAGGTCCTCGAAGCGCCCCTGCCGTTCCAGCCGCCACAGGTCCTCGTCGGTGACGAAGTCCTGGCCCAGCAGCTCGCGGGCCCGTTTCACCTTGGCCAGCAGGCGCGGGTCCGTCACCGGCACGCTGTTCTCCTTCGTGGGCCGAGGCGGCGGTCGCATCAGGGAGAAGGTTCCCCGGGCGGGGTGGCCGTCCGTCGTCCTCCCTTCCAGCACGTAGGTGATCATCCCCACGTCCGGCTCCGCCTTCGTGTCCAGCGAGACGCTCACCTCGGCGCCGCGTCCCTCGGGCAGGGTCTCCACGTCGAGCGACGCCTCCGTGGCTTCCTCGGGGAGGGGAGGCGCCTTGGGCTCGGGTCTGCGCGCGCGCAGCGCCGTCACCCGCTCCAGCTTCACCGGCCCCTTCCACCGGTGGAACAGGCGGAAGCGCTGGCGCACCACGCCGGCCTCGTCCTCGGTCGGGAAGCGGGGGGTTCCCACGGCGAGCACGGTGACGACGCCCTTCTTGTCGAAGTTCTCGAACGTCGGGTCGAGGAGTTGGATCGACGAGCGGCCCGTGGCCTTGCGCCCCGAGGCGTCGATGGCCTCCACGCGGACCAGGTGCTGGTGGTACATGGCGGCGGGGCGGTCGGGGAGGGGGCTCAAGGTCCACGTCACCGTGGGGACGGTCGTCGTCACGGGGGGCGCGTCATCGAACGTCCAGATGAACCTCACGGGCGCGAAGGGCTTGCGTCGGGGCTCGTCGCGTCGGGGCACTTCGAGGATGCGCACGAGGAACTCGTAGTCCTCCTCCGAGTTGGGGACGCGGCGCGAATAGACGTCGACGAGCCGCTCGGGTTCGCACTCCTTGACCTTGTAGCGAGGCACGAGCACGGACGCGCTGACGTTGTCCTTGCCGAACACCGTCACCCGGGGCTGCTCGTAGGTGGCCCCCTCCTCCAGCCAGACGCGCAAGGGGACGCGCATGCCGACCCCGGTCCCGATGGTGGAGTGCAGGTAGGCATCATTGCCATCCGGCGAGTGCGCCCGGACCGTGATGAGGTTGTCCTCCCCCGAGCACACCTCGGGTTTCTCCACCGCCACCTCGTCGATGATGGGAGGTGGCGTCGGTTTCGAGGAGGGCGGCTCCGCGCGTGGGCGCGTGGGCGCGGGGGGCGTGGGCGGCGGGAGGTCCCGTGCGAGGGCCTGGGTGGCCGCGGTGGGCGGGAGGGGCTCGGTGGGCGGTGGTGCCGTCCCGGGTGAGCGCAGCCACACCGCGGCGAGCAAAGCGAGGGTGAGGCCCAGGCCGAACGACCAGATCCAGCGTCTGCGCCCCCCGGGCGGGTCCGAACGCATCATGGGTGCCGTCCTCTCGTGTCGGCCGCGGTGTCACTGCCAGCAGCCGTAGACGTTGCCGCCCGAGTTCCACTGGAGTTGATGGGAGTAGTCGTTGGCCCAGAGGGTGGAGGTGACGGGGTGCACGCTCCAGCCGCCGATGCGGTCGGGGC
The DNA here is from genome assembly GCF_021412625.1 of Myxococcus stipitatus. The sequence continues at coordinate 427,658 of NZ_JAKCFI010000004.1, forward strand.
TGATGGACGTGGCGGTGGCGTTCGGGTCGTCGCGCACCGCGCGCCAGATGGTGCTGGTGCTGGTGTCGCAGCGGTTGGCGGACATGCAGTTGGCGACCTGGTTGCCGGCGTTGGTGCAGACATTCCAGAAGATGGGACAGATGACCGACAGCGCGACGTTCTCGAACCAGCCCAGCGAGCTCTTGCACTGCGCGTGGACGCCCGTGTGCAAGGTGTTGGAGGCGTTGGCGATGAGCTCGTGCGGATACGTGTGCGCGGTGACGACGCCCCGGCCCGCGTAGTTGTGCGCGTAGGCCAGGAAGGTGGAGCACACCATGCCGTTGTTGGCGGCGCTCCCGGGGATGGTGTGGACCGACTCCAGGTCCCGATACTGGAAGAGGGAGTAGGACACGCGGGCTCCGTTCCACAGGAGCCGGTCGATGGGCTGGCTCGAGTCGACCCTGGAGGCGTCCGTCACGTACTCGTGGTTGAACCAGATGTTGTCCGCCACCTGCGCCGCGCCGGCCGCGTCACCCAGCTGCCAGGCCGTCCACTCCGGGCCATGGCCATCCACGTCGTAGAGGAAGTGATAGATGCCGCCCTGGTTGATCTGCTCCAGGCCGGGGTAGCCGTTGCGGAGCTGGTCCACCTTGAGCGGTGTCCCACAGACGGTGGGCCACGAGTTCTGGTCCGGGTCCCGCATGGTGGCGTGGGTGACGCCGCCCAGCACGCCGTGCGACAGCATGGAGTGCGTGCGGAACTCGCCAATCGCGTCGATGACGTTGCGGATGGGGCCGTCATCGCTGCGGCTGAACACCACGGCGCCGTTGGGCGCGTTCCATCCGGCGGAGGTGTAGCCACATTCGGAGGCCGTGGCGGGAACGGTGGCCATGAGCGTGAGGGCCACGACACAGGCGACGAGGACTCGATGCATTGCATACCCCTGGACATGCGGCGCCCCACGACCCGATTCGAGAACGAAAGGAGTCCCAGGCGAGGCATGGACGGTGGGGGCCGTGAGAGCGGAATCACCCGTGCCTGGGGGCATCAGGGTAATCACGGGGCCTTGTCATTCCAGTCCGTCCCTGGAGGGCAGGGCGACCTGACGCCGTGGTCCGGCCCCCGGGGGCTGTGCGTGCGTTGGCTGGGGCACGTTGGAGCGGTGTGAGGACGTCCCGGGTGGTTGCCGCGAGCGTGGGGGTCCCCAGACTCGGAGGAGGGAGGTCGTGCATGGAGGTCGGGTCGTCGGTGCATCGCTGGGACGTCACCCCCACGGAGGCGGTGGCGCTCCAGCGGGAGCTGCGGGAGCAGGTGGTGTTGAAGCCTCCGGCGGGGCTGCGCGTCGAGCGCGTCGCCGGAGCGGACGTGTCCACGGAGAAGGGACGCCCCACGGGCTTCGGGGGCATCGTGGTGCTCGACGCGGCCTCGCTGGCCCCGGTGGCCCATGCGGGCTCCGCGGTCGAGCTGTCCTTCCCCTACGTGCCAGGGTTGTTGTCCTTCCGGGAGCTGCCGGTGCTGGCCGTGGCCTGGCAGCGACTGAAGGTGCGCCCGGACGTGCTCGTGTTCGATGGGCATGGCATCGCGCATCCACGCCGGCTGGGCATCGCGAGCCATGGGGGCCTGCTGTTCGGCATTCCCTCCATCGGCTGCGCGAAGTCGCTGCTGGTGGGGACCCACGGGAAGCTGGGGGAGGAGCGGGGCGCCACGTCCCCTCTGGTGCACAAGGGAGAGGTGGTGGGCATGGCGGTGCGCACGCGCCGGGCGGTCCAGCCCGTCTATGTGTCGGCCGGGCACCTGATGGACCTGCCCACCGCGGTGGAGCTGGTGTTGAAGGCGGCGCCTCGGTTCCGTGAGCCGGAGACCACGCGCCGCGCGCATCGGCTCGTCAATGACCTCCGGCGCGCGGGGGGCGAGGCAGCGGAGCTGGAGTGAGGGGAGGCGGGCGGCCAGCGGCGCGGCTCCCCGCGCGGTCCGGTGGTGCTGACCCCGTCGCGCGTGGGCAACCTTGAAGCCCACGGATGCAACCGGGAGGACATGCCATGGCCGAGCATCGCGAGCAGCAGGGAGTGCACAGCCGCCCCGCCGTCTCCCTCGAGGAGCGACGGGCCCGACGCCGCGCCGCGCACGCGAGTCAGACCTTCGCGGCCTTCATCCAGCGGTTGTGCGAGCGCGGAGGCATGTCTCCCGCGGTGGCCCGGCAGGCCGCGGTGTCGGTGCTCTGCGCGGTGGAGCAGCGCATCAACAGCGACGAGACCCGCGACCTCGAGGCCCAGCTCCCGCGCAGGTTGTCGGAGCTGCTCCACCGTTGCGAGCGCCACGAGGACGAGCTCCCCGGCAAGTTCGGTCGGGAGGAGCTCCTGCGGCGCGTGGGGGAGGACCTGTCGCTCCATCCGGATGCGGTGGAGCCCGTGGTGCGCGCGGTCCTCAACTCCGTCCGCGACCACATCAGTGAGGGAGAGGCCGAGGACGTCATGGCCCAGCTCCCCGAGGACCTGCGGGAGCTGTGGCGCCATCCCGTCTGAAGGCGCGCTGGCCAGGAGCTCTCACGCCAACGCCACGGGGCTCGGGCGCATGCCCGAGGCCTCGCGCAGGGGCGCGACCCACCAGGGCTCGGGCGTCACCAGGACGTCGCGCCCGCCCACTCGGGCCACCGTCCCCCCAGGGGCGACGACGGAGAAGCGGGGCGCGCGCCCCAGCGCCAGCGTCAACGCCTCCATGGTCGTCTCGTCCTCGCTGGAGAAGCCGAGCGGCCCCTCGGGGTGGCTGTGGGCCACCTCCGTCAGCTCGGCGCGCAGCCGCCAGATGGCCTCCCATCGCTCCCGCGAGTCCGGGAGGAGGGTGGGGTTGTCGGAGACGTCGCACCACAACACCTCGCCCCGCTGGCCGATGAGCAGGCACACCTCACGCGTCGACATGGTTCCCTCCGTCCCGTGTTTCAGGCGTGCCGTGTCACCACCAGCACGTCCGTCTCGATGGCCTCGCGGATGACCGAGGGGAGACTCTCCAACGTCACCTCGCTGTCCGCGCCCGCGAGGCAGATGCCCGCGTCCACCACCTGGAGCGAGTCGGCGTCGACGATGGAGAGGAAGCGCTCGCCCATGAAGGCATACGTCACCTCCAGCTGATTCCCGACGAGCCGGCGCTGCGCCACCAGCCTCGCGCCCGAACCCGCCAGGGCCCGCTCCGCGCGCACCCAGTCGCTCTCGGGCGCGTGCCCTCCTCCCTGTCGCCTGGGGTTCATGGCCCCCCGGCGGTGCACCTGCTCCAGCAGCCCCGACGCGAGCCGACGGGCGTTCTCGTCCATCATCGCCAGGTGTCGCGCCTGGGCCCGGGCCTCGCGCGCGGCCAGGGTCCGCTGATGGGCCTCGCGCTCCGCGCGCAGGCGCCGCAGGCAGGCCTCGGCCTGGGGGCGGCCCCCCTCGGCGACCGACAACACGCGTCCGCGCGCTTCGGCGGGCGCGAAGCGGATGTCCAGCGCGCGTGACGCGTCGTCCAGCAGCGCATAGCCGAACGCCGCGCGCAGCGACGACGGCACGCTCCGGATGCCGCAGAGGGGGTGTCCCTCCTCGAGCGCCCGGCGCGCCGCGTCCTCCGCCTCGGTCTCGAAGTCGACGCCATCGAACAGCAGCGTTCCGTCATGCCACCGCCGCGCGCAGACGGGCGCCAGCCGTGGCGGCTCCTCCTCCGGCATCAGCTCCAGCGGCTCGGCCACCGCCCCCTCGCGCACCAGCCGCGTGCCCCAGACATGGCCACGCACGCGCGGCAGCGCGTCGAGCCCCTCGGGGCCCGCGGGCTCGCGAGCGGTGGCGTCCCGGCCCTTCACGTCGAAGCGCCACCACCCCGCGGCGACCGGGGTGGTGACACGGAGGCGGCGCGAGGCGGCGTCCACGGTGCCGCCGCCCAGATACGGCAGCACCAGCGACTCCGCCTTCCCGAGGAACTTCCGGTAGTCCACGACCGCCTCCTTCCTGCTCACCGCGACCTCCGCTTCACGCCACCTTCAGCAGGGGCGTGCGCATCACCCGCTCCACCCAGCCGGACTGGCTGGCGCCGGGGGCCGTCGGCGCGTCCAGCAGCGCCTTGAGCACCCGGGGGACCTGGTACGGGTCCTCGAACTGGTCCACGTTCACCTCGCTGAAGGGGACCTTCAGCTGGCCAGCGCACGTGCGGACCGTGTTGCCACGGGCCCCCGCCACGCTCACCAGCAACGCCAGGGCCGCCACGGTGTAGCCGCAGTCACGGAAGGCGCGGGCGAACTGGTCCCCCGCCTCTCCCGCCTCGTCGCCCACCACGATGACCACCAGCTTCGCCCCCTCCGGCACCCGCACCCCATCCCGATGCAGCGCGTGGACGCCCGCCATGTGCGCGGTGCCACCCGAGGCCTTCAGGTTGGCGAGCATGTGCTGCACGGCGGCGCGGTTGGGGGCCTTCGGCCTGAGGACGGTGCCCATCGTGTCGAACGCCGCGATGTGCAGCTTCTCCGCCGGGAACCCCGCGAGGATGCGCGCCAGCGCCTCCTTCGAGTTCTCGATGGCGCCCTCCATGGAGCCCGACTTGTCGATGAGGAACATCACCCGCACGTCGGTCTCCGCCGTCGCCTCCGCCACCGCGTGGCGTGCCGCGTTGTCGCTCGCCTCCTCCAGCTTCTGGCGCAGCTCCTGGCTGCGCACGTTCTTCGAGATGTTCAGCGCCCGCTGGTCGGTGGCCGTCCGCACGGCCTTCTCCCAGCGCGCGCGCACGGACGGCTCCGCCAGGAGCCCCAGCTCCTCCAGGGTCGGCGTCATCAGCCGCAGGTCGCGGTCCGACAACGAGGGCAAGAGGGCCGCCATGATGGCCGGCGTCAGGCCCACGTCCTTCGGCAGCCGGCCCACCACCTCCTTGTAGGAGAGGCGCTCCAGGTCGATCCACTCGCAGATCTCCGCCTCCGACAGCCCGTCGAAGCGCTCGCGCTTGACCAGCGTCAGCCCGTCGAGGCCCACCGTGCGGTGCCCGCCGTCGGACTGCTTCTGCTTCCAGCCGAGCACCTCGAAGAAGGCCTGCGAGCGCGGCTTGTACCCCGCCTTGCGCGCCAGCTTCTTCAGCGTCTCCTTGTAGCCGGCCTTCACCAGGCCCTGGAGCATGGACGGGTTGGCCTCGCGTGCCGCCAGCCACCGCGTCGCCACGCGCTTCCAGCGGCCCATGGGCGCCTTGCGGGACGCCGGGTCACCGAAGCCCGCCTCGCGGTTGAGGCGCGCGATGTCCGGGTGCTCGAGCAGCTCCGCCACCCGCAGCACCGCCTTGGGCGTGAGCATGCGCGTGGACTTGCGCTCGTAGTGCAGCACCATGGCCTCGCCGATGGCGCGCCAGTCGTCGTCGTGGAACGCCACCTGGCCGTCGTCACCCCGCACGGGCTGGCCCGCGTGCTCCTGCACCAGCATGAGCGCGCAGGTGGCCACCTTGAGGTCGCGCCAGTCGGTCTGCGTCAACGCGTAGGACGCGAAGTGCGCCATCAGCTCCGAGTTGAGCCGGTAGATGTCGAGCAGCTGCGTGTAGAGCTTCACCGCCGCGGGCACGAACAGGCCGGGCCGCACCGGGCGTGCGCGGGCCTTGAGCTGCGGCGAGGCGTGCGCGGCGGCGTGCCACATGCCCTCCGCGTCGAGTCCGGGACGGTTGTGCCACAGGTGGGCGGAGCCGCTGAGCACCAGGTCCAGCAGGCGCTCGGCCGGACCGCGCTGTGCCTCGGGCAACTGGGGCGGAGTCTGGGTCGTGGTCATGGTGTCCCCCTTCGGGGCGTGTCGCGGGTCAGGCGCGGCGCGGACCTCTCGCGTCATCGGCGAGAGGAGTGCGCCGCGCGTGGGAACGCGTGGACCCGGCCGGACCTCCCGGAGAGGGAGACGCGGTCAGGTCCACGCGAAGCTGGGAACGAGGGAAAGGGTGCGCCCGAGTGACGAGGCCGTTGTCTCTGGAGTCAAGGTCCAGCGATCTACCCGTTGATCTACGGGGCCTCATGGCCCCGGCGGGATTCGAACCCGCACCTCTTTGCGTGTGGGACCCCGTCGGCCGGGCGCGAAAGCGGAGGACCGGGAGCGGCGGTCAGCGGCGGGTGCTCACGAGTAGACGCACACGTCGCCATGCACCGGGAACAGCGCCACCTCTTTGCCGCCCCGGTAGGTCTTCCGGGCTGGCACCGAGACGAGCTCCCACGAGGGGAGCACCACCGCCGTCAGCGACCGGCCGTACACGCAGCCGGTGTCGATGCCCACCGCGTGCTCGGTGACGAGCGGTCGGTCGAAGACGGTGTGTCCGAAGATGACGCGCTCCGGGCCCTTCCAGTGGTGTGTCCAGAAGGTGAACCCCTCTGGAGCCTTGGAAGGCCAGTAGCTCTTGGTCGCCGGTGGCTGGATGCATTGGGCATGCAGCAGGTGGTACGGGTTCTGCGCTTCCACGGGCAGGCCCGGGAGCATGCCGGCGTGCACCACGATGGCGTCGTGCTCGGGCAGCCGCAGGTAGTGCGGCAGCCGGGCCATCCAGTCGAAGTGCTCCGGCTCCAGCGCGCGGCGCGTCTCCAGGTGGTCGGGGTTCAGCCGTTCGTCCGCCCGCCGCCGCTGCTGCAGGTGGGCCTCCTCGTGGTTGCCCAGGACGGCCTCGTGCCGCATGGCCAGCTCCACGCACTCGCGGCGCCGGGGCCCGCGGTCCACCAGGTCACCCGCGAAGATGACGCGGTCGCTGGAGGTCGCCCCGACCTTGTCGAGCAGCTCCAGGGCCTCGTCGTAGCAGCCGTGGAGATCTCCGATGACGATGGTACGGGGCGACATGACCAGGAGTTCCTTGGAAGAAGGGTGAGCGCCCGAGTGGGCAGGCCGGAAGGCTGAATCCTGAATTCAGTGCCGGACCGCCGGCAACCATCTACCCCGAGGGGTAGGTGGGTGGAGTCGAACCACCGCTTGTGGGGCCTGTCCTGCCGGGCGCTCGAAAGCGATGCGGCCAGGGACCCGGCGAGCCCCGGATTCCTGACAGCGGGTGGCCCGGCGCGGGCCTGGTGCCTCCCCTCGGGACGATTTGTCAGGACACCGGAACCGCCGGCGTCGGGCCCCTGGAGGTGTCCCACCTGCCCGGAAACCCCCGGGGGGAGGGCCCTCCTGCTCCACTCGGAGGCTGCCTGCGGATGCCAACGTGGTACCTTGCCGCGCCACATCCCCGTAATCCCATCATCTCCCGGGGTGGTTCTCCGGGCACAGCCCCCAGGTCCTTCCGGTGTACGAGCAGCTCACGGATGACGAATTGTTCGCGGAGGTGGTCCGCCGCCGCGCCGCCAGCGAGCCCTTCAGCGGGCCGCTCGGGGCGTTGGTGCAGCGGTGGAGCCGACCTGCCCGGTATGTCATCAGCAAGATCCAGGCGAGCTACGGCCGCGGTTCCCCCGCGGACGCGGACGAGCTCTACCAGGACGCGGTGGGGAAGTTCCTCGACCGCGGCCTGGACCAGTTCCGGGGCGTCTCCCAGCAGATGCCCGGCAGGAGCGCGTCTCCCAAGACGTTCTTCCTGCGCATCGTCAAGCACGTGGCCATCGACTTCTACCGGCGCCACCGCGAGGAGCTCGCGCCCGCTCCGTCCGACCCCGATGACGCCATGGAGGAGCAGCCTTCCGAGACGGCCCGCGCCGTGGAGATGGGCCGGCGCCGCGAGGAGCGCGCGGAGGCCCAGGAGCTGTACTGGGCGGCCTTCGCCCGTCTCCAGCAGGAACACCCCAAGGAGGCCTCGGCGTGGGAGCTCTACCACCACGAGGACGTGGAGGATCACGAGGAATGCGCCCGTCGTCTGAACATCAGCGTGGTGAACTCCTACAAGCGAGTCAGCCGCGCCCAGGCCTACTTGAAGCTCTACCTGCTGGATCTCCAGCGCGAGTCACCCGGGGAGGAAGCGTGAGCCTCCTGTCCGGTCCCACCCCGGGGTATTCAGGAGGAATGAAGTCATGAACACCGATGCCATGTCCCGCTATACCGCTCGTCGCCAGCAGCTCGCCGCTGGAGCTTCCTCTCCCGGGGTGGTGCTCGAAGCCGCCGGCGACCTGCTGAGGCGCTCCCGGAAGGTGGGGACCGAAGGTGTGGAGCAAGCCCTCCGGGGCCTCGGTCGACGGGAAGTGGAGACATGGCTCCAGGCGCAGAAACCGCAGGCGCTCCAGCCCGTGCTGTTGAGGGCCGCGGAAGAGGCGGTGGAGGTGGTGCTGGACGGGGGGGAAGAAGCGGAGATGTGGCGGCACTCGGCGCTGGAAGGTCTGGCCGCGCGTGACAGGGCGGCCTCCGCGGCGGTGGCGCTGGCGGCCTGGGAGGCACTTCATGGCCCCCTCGAAGGCGAGGCCGCGGGGAGTCGGGACCGCTATCTGGAGGGCCTGGGGACCCTGGATTCGGCGCTCCGTCCCAGGGCGCGTTGGTTCATCCCCCTCAATCCGCAGCGACGGCAGGAGCGCGACCTGCTCGAGCCCGCCGAGCAGGACAAGGCCTGGTGGTTCTCCGAGCGGGCCAGCTGCGACGACCTGGTGACCACCTGGACGGGGGCGCAGACGCAGACCCCCCACCTCCAAGGCTGCGCGGACTGCAGGGCGGACATCGCGGACGCGGCGCCCGTGGACGCGCCCCCGCGCCGCCACCTCACGGAGGAGGACCTGTGGCGCTTCGACATGGGCCTGATGAGCGAGGACGAGCGCTCCCGCGTGGACGCGCACACGGCCCGCTGTGGCGAGTGTGCCCAGGCGGTGCTGGCGCTCGGCGAGGGGGATGACGCCATCGAGGAGGCCCTGGAGATGGAGGATGGCGAGGCGATGGTGTCCCGCGCCGCGCGCACGTCTCGCGCCCCGGTGTCGCAGCGCCCCTCCGCGGCGCGCCACCCGGAGCAGCGCGAGGTGCTGGAGGAGCGGCGGGACTTCCGCGTGGTGCTGGTCCGCGAGCGCCAGCGCGTCCGCCTCCTGGTGCAGCCGCTCTCCGGCCGCGCGGTGACCGCGGCGGTGTTCCTCAGCCCAGGTCGTCCCTCGCTCAAGCCCGCGCAGGGCCCGGAGGGGCTCGCCTTCGACCTGACGACGGCGTCGTCCACGGGCGCGCGCTCGGCCCACCTGACGGTGCAGGCGGGCGGCGAGACGCTGGAGCGGGACTTCTCCTTCTAGCCAGCGCCGGTGGGTTGGATGGGGGGCGGGCCCATGGGCCGCGCCCCTTTTTCACGTCCTCAACCCCTCACGGCGCGATGGTGCCGCTGCGCTCCGTCGAGTCGAGCGCGTTGCGGGTGTTGGTGGGGCGCTGGGGGATGGGGAGGTTGTGGGCGGGGGGGATGGGCTTGAAGCCGTTGTCCAGGAAGGCCGTCACCAACTGGGCGGGGGGAGGGCGCGTGCCGAGCGCGGCGCCACACAGGTCGAGCTGGTCCGTGATGCGAGGACCCTCGTTGCTCTGGTAGCGGTTGCAGGCGCCGTTCTCCTGATGGCTCTTGTCGCGCAGCATCTGGCGCGTCAGCCGGCCCCACTTCATGGTGAGCGCCTCCGAGTTGAACTGGACGAGCAGCGGCTCTCCGCCCCAGGTGCCCTCGATGACGGTGAGCGGCCCCCCGGCCTTCACCTTCAGGTCGAGCTGGCGCTGGCCGAAGGCGCCCGTCACCGCGATGCCGTGCTCGTAGATCTCCTCGTTGAGGATGCTCACCCACACGCCGTCCTTGGTGCGGGTGTACGGCTTGGCCGCGGCGACGCGGCCGTGGTTGAACCACACGTCGCCCACGCGCCCCGTGGGGACCTGGTCGTTCCTCGAGACGTGAGAGGGCTCGGAGTCGTCCAGGCCGGCGGGGCCGGTGGAGGCCACGACGGGCCGGGAGGCGAGCAGGTCCGTCACGGGCACGGAGCCGTCGACCACCTCGAAGCGGACCCCGTCCAGCCAGGCCTGGCCGGTGCCGCTCATGATGAGGCCGGCCATGATGGTGGTGGCCTCGCGCGGCACGTCCAGCACGACCTCGTAGCGCTTGCAGCCCCGGGTGCCCACCAACGCGCGCGACTGCATGTTGTCGAAGGCGAGCGGTTGCTTGGGATCCGGCCCCTCCACGCGCATCCACAACCCGGCCCAGCCGTCGACGTCCTTGACCCGGGCGGCGGCGGAGAAGCGCAGCCGCTTGCCGCGGAAGTCCTGGGCGCCGAAGGCCTGCATGAAGGTGCCGTAGCCGTTCTCGTCCGTGGTGAGCGAGCGCAGGAAGGCGCTGCGGCTGCCCTCGCAGGGGGCGCTGGTGTCCACGCCCGCCTCGTAGCGCTTGGGGGCGCTCTCCGTGACGTACCAGCCCACCGGCAGCTTCTGGGTGCCGCCCGGCGCTCCCGCGTGGGCCGCGGGAGCGGCCAGCGCGAGCAGCAGTGCGACGAGCTTCTTCCGGAAGTCCATGGTGGCCGTCCTTACAGCGACACGGGCTGGCGGGCGCTGAGCGCGCCCTCGGGGAGGCCCGTGCGGGCCTCGTAGCGAGGCACCTCCGCGGTGCCCCAGGGATTCATGACGAGCAGGCCGCGCTCCGCGGCCTTGCGGGTGCAGGTCTCCTGCGTGGCCAGGTCCGGACAGGCCACCATGTTGGTCGGAGCGGCCTCCTCGCCCAGCGCCACCGAGGGCGGTCGGGTCTCCAGGACGAGCGGCGCCGAAGCACCACTCCCGCCCGCGTCCACGCGCGCCAGCAGGATGAGCGCGGCCGCCGCCGCCAGCGCCGCCACGGCCGCGCCCGTCGCCGCGCGGCGCACGTCCCAGCGGGCGGGGCGGACGACCCGGTCCTCCCGGGGGAAGGCCTGCGCCACCTCGTTGAGCTGTTCGGAGAGGAGGGCCTCTTCCTGAAGCAGCAGGGCGCACGGCTCACACTCCAGCGTGTGGTCCTCGAGCGCCGCCGCCTTCTCCGGGGCGAGCGCGCCCAGGATGTATTGCTCCGCGAGGTCGCGGGTCAGGTGGGGCTTAAGCATGGGATTCCTCCTCGAGCGCGGTCCGCAGCTTCTTGCGGACCTCGCACAGGATCTGTCGTACGCGCTGCACGGACAGGCCGACGCGCGCGGCGACTTCGGCATGGGGGAGCTCCTGGCCATCGCAGGCCAGGAGGAAAACGCTCCGCGCGCTCGGCGACACCTGGGCGAGCGCGGCGTGGGCGCGGGAAAGCTGCTCTTCCGACAGGAGACGACGCTCGGCGGAGACGGAAGGGTCCACCGGGTGCTGCCGTTCGGGAAGCTCCTCCACCGCCCCGGCGATGGACTCGCGCCGGGCGCGGCGGGCATCGTCCGCGGCCAGGAAGGCCGCCTGGGTGAGGGCGAGGTTGGGCAGGCGCAGCTCCGTCAGCAGCCCACGCTGCTGTTGTTGGATGAGCCGGGCCCAGGTCTCCTGGGCCAGCTCATGCGCCCGGTCCACCCGGACGCCTCGGGCGAGGAGCGATACCACGACCCGGCGGTGGTGGCGCGCAACCAGCGCGTCCCAGGCCGAGCGGTCGCCAGCCAGGGCCCGGCGCGCCAGGGCTTCTTCATCCCCCGCGCGCGCCGGCTCCTCCATCGGCTCCTCGGCTTCCCTCGACAGTCGAACCGTCATCCGCAGGCCCTGCACGGCTGCGCCCATGCCGTCTTCCCGTTGCTCCGTCGCGTGTCCGGGACACGGCCGCTCCCCGGTGCCCGAGTAACGTGTGTCCGAGGCGGACATATCGTTGCCGGCTGGGAAGATGTGGGGGCGGGTGGGCAAGGGTCAGTTGACGGCGGGGCTTTCCCCCGAGGCCCAGGGGAGGTTGGAGAGGCGGACGACGCCCTGGCAGCGGGCGCACATCCGCCCCTGTGCGTCGTACACGCGGGCTGTGGCGAAGAGGAGGGTGAGGCCCTGGCTGTCGATTTCGGCTTCCACGCGCAGGTGGTCGCCGGTGACGGGGCGCTCGAAGCTCATGGACAGCTGCACCGTGGCGCACCGGCGGCTGGGGTCCACCAACGCGCCGCTGGTGCCGATGGCCAGGTCGAAGAGGGCCGCGAGGATGCCGCCGTTGACGGCCGCGGCGCTGCCCACCCCGCCGCGGTGCTCCGGGCGGATTTCGGGCAGGGTGATGACGACCTTGCGTCCCTCCGGGAAGGCGAGGTGCGCGCCGAAGTGACGCAGGGTGAGGCTCTGGTTGAAGAGGGTCGCGTAGCGGTCCAGGTCTGCCTGGGACGGCCGCGAGGGGGGGCCGGACGGGGAGTCGGACATGGGTCGTCTCCCTTATACCCGACACGGGCAGGGCCGGGGGACGGGCGGGCGGGCCGGGGTGGTGGAAGGCCCCCCACGGGATGGAGAAAGACGTTAGAAGCAGGCGTTCCCCCCTGAGTCACCTGTGAACGCGCACGAATCCGCACTCCTCGAAGACCTGAATCCCCCGCAACGCGAGGCCGTGCTGCACGGCGAGGGCCCGCTGCTCGTCCTGTCGGGCGCTGGCAGTGGCAAGACGCGCGTCATCACCCGCCGGGTGGCGCACCTGGTGAAGGTCCGGGGCGTCTTCCCGTGGCGCATCCTGGCCGTCACGTTCACCAACAAGGCGGCCCGGGAGATGCGCGAGCGCCTGGTGCAGCTGCTGGGGCCCCAGGCGAACGAGCTGGTGGTGAGCACGTTCCACTCGGCGGCGGCGATGATTCTGCGCCGCGAGGCGGAGCACGTGGGGCTCACCCGTTCGTTCGTCATCTACGACGACGGGGACCAGCTCAACGTGGTCAAGCGCGCCATGCGCGAGGCGGGGCTGGAGCAGTCCATGCAGCCGCGCGAAATCCTCAGCCGCATCGACCAGGAGAAGAACGCGGCGCGGCTGCCGGAGGACATGGTGGTGGAGCCGGGCGACGAGCGCGGCCAGCTGGTGCGCAAGGTGTACCGCGCCTACCAGGACCGGCTGCGCGCGGCCAACGCGGTGGACTTCGGCGACCTGCTGCTCTTGCTGGTGACGCTGTTCAAGACGAAGCCGGACGTGCTGGCCAACTACCGGCGCCGCTTCCACCACGTGCTGGTGGACGAGTTCCAGGACACCAACCCGGTACAGTACGCGCTGCTCAAGCTATTGGCGCCGCCCCCGTCCGCGAACCTGGTGGTGGTGGGCGACGACGACCAGTCCATCTATCGCTGGCGCGGCGCGGACGTGGGCAACATCCTCGAGTTCCCCGGCGAGTACCCCGGCGCGCGGGTGGTGAAGCTCGAGCAGAACTACCGCTCGGACCGCAACATCCTCGACGCGGCCCACGAGGTCATCCGCAAGAACACGCGGCGGATGGAGAAGAAGCTGTGGTCGGACCGGCCCGCCGGCCAGACGCTGTCGCTGCTGCTCAACCGCGACGAGCGGATGGAGGCCCAGGAGGTGGCGCGCCAGATTTTGGCGCTCCAGCGCGAGGGCTTCATCAAGTTCTCCAGCATGGCCGTCTTCTACCGGGTGAACGCGCAGAGCCGCGTGCTGGAGGAGGGGCTGCGGCTGGCGCGCGTGCCGTACACTCTGGTGAGCGGGCGCAGCTTCTACGACCGGGCGGAGGTGCGTGACGCCTCCGCGTACCTGCGGTTGATGGTCAACCCGCGCTCGGACGCGGACCTCTTGCGCATCATCAACACGCCCGCGCGCGGCATCGGCGACACCACGGTGGAGCGGGTGACGGACCACGCCAACACCCTGGGAACGAGCCTCTACGAGGTGCTCGCCGCGCCGGAGCGCATCCCCGCGCTCAACGCCACCGCGGTGAAGCGCCTGCGCACCTTCCGCGCCCTGCTGGAGTCGCTCACCGTCTTCGCGCAGGGCGCCACGGACGCGGCGAGCGCGGTGGACGAGATGCTGCGCGAGACGAAGCTCGTCGAGACGCTGATGGCCGAGGGCAGCGACGAGGCCCAGACGCGCGCGGAGAACCTGCGCGAGTTCCTGGGCGCCGCGCAGGAGTTCGACCTCAACCGCGCCGCCGCCGCGGTGGCCGCCGCCAGCGCCGCCCCCGCCGAGGTGCCGCCGGAGGTGGACGCCGCGCCGCTGTCCGCGGACACGCCGCCGCTCCAGGCGTTCCTCGAGCAGATCTCCCTGGTGGGCGACGCGGACGCGGAGGTGGGCGAGGGGCGCGTGGCGCTGATGACGCTGCACGCGGCCAAGGGCCTGGAGTTCGACGCGGTGTTCCTCACCGGCCTGGAGGACGGCGTCTTCCCCCACTCGCGCGCGCTCAAGGGCGAGGACCCGGATGACGGCGAGGAGATGGCCGAGGAGCGCAGGCTCTGCTACGTGGGCTTCACCCGCGCGCGCAAGCGGCTCTTCGTGAGCCTGGCGCAGTGCCGCTCGCTGTTCGGCGAGCTGCGCTACAACCCGCCCAGCCGCTTCCTGCGAGACGTGCCTCCGAACCTCTTCGGCATCAGCGAGCAGGACGTGCCGGAGCCGCCGCGCGCCGCGCCCGTGCCGCCGCGCAAGCGCACCTGGGACGAGGACGACGGGCCGCGCATCGACCGCTCGTACTCGCAGGCCTCGGACATGGAGGGCATTGGCGGGGACGTGCGCGGCATGCGCGTGCGCCACGAGCAGTTCGGCGTGGGCCGCATCGTCGCCACGGATGGCACGGGGCCCAACGCCAAGGTGACGGTGGAGTTCGGCGGCGCCGTGGGGCTCAAGCGCGTCATCGCCCGCTTCCTGCTGCCGGGGTAGAGAGGGGAAGGGATGCGCCCGAGTGTGGAAGCCGGAGTCTGACAGATTGGGACTCTGGTGCCTTTGACCGCTTGGCTATCCCTCCGACGGAGGGAGCTGGATTCGAACCAGCGAGACCTGGGGCGTGTCGGGCCTCCACTGCCGGGCGCTTCGGGGAGTGACGCGGCGCACGGGCGGCGCCTGACGGCCCGGTTTCAGGGCTTGGGCGCACGCAGGCGCCACGACAGCACGCGGCCGTCCATTCCCAGCACGAAGACCTGCGCGCCCAGCACGACGGGCCGCGTGCGCAGCGGCGTGTCCGAGCGCAGGGAGATGGCGTGCGCCACGTCCCGGGGCGCGAGCACGAGCAGCCGCCCCTGGCGTCCATTGGTGGGGACCACGAGCAGCTCGCCATGGGCCTCGGCCACGCCGGTGACGAGGGGCGCGGGCAGGGGCACCCGGAACACCTCCTTGCCGTCCGTGGGTGACAGGCCGAGCAGCACGTCGGCCTCGTCCTCGCGAGCGCCGACCCACAGCGTCCCCAGCGCGAGCGATGGCGGGCCAGTGAGGGCGGTCGCGGGGGTCTGCTCCCACAAGGGGCTGCCGTCCTTCAGTCGCAGCGCCCGGACGCGTCGCTCGCGGGTGCTGGCGAAGAGGACGTCCTTCGTCGCCACCAGGCCGAGCACGCCCGGAACGTCCTGGCGCCAGGCCCGGGCGCCGTCCGCGGTGGACAGCGCCACCAGCCCCGCGTCACCCTGGGCGACCACCAGCAGCCCGTCCGCCAGCACGGGCGCGGGGAGCCCGCGCGTGGTGTCGAGGTGGGCCTCGTCGGCCCTGGGGGCGGGCGCCCTCCAGCGGACCTTGCCCGTGTCCACGGCGTGCGAACGCACCGCGCCATCCGGCGCCACGACGTAGACGGCGGTCCCGTCCTCCTCCGCGACGGGCGGGGTGAGCACGGGCGCCTCGCCGGTGAGCCGCCAGCGCTCCGTCCCATCGGAGAGCGCCAGCCTCGCCAGGTCCCCGGCCACCGTTCCCACGATGACACTGTCCGCCGCCACCGCCGGACGGGTGGCCACCTCCCGCCCGAGCGCCACCCGCCAGACGACGCGGCCGGTCGGGTCGACGCGCAGCACCGCCCCGGCCTCGTTACCGGTGAGGACGCCATCCGGTAGGGCCGTCAGCCCCGCGCGGGAGGATGCATCCGTGGAGTACCGGAAGGCCGTCTCCGCGGGCTCCCGGCAGCCCACGGCCGCCACCACTGTCAGCACGAGGGTGGGTAGCAAGCGCCTGCATGGACACGCGCGGGGCGACATGGTTTGGAGGATGGCGTAAGGAAGGAAATTCGACCATGCCTACGATTCGCGACGACGAGATTCCCAGCGCCACGGGCATCCCCTCCGGCGCCCGCCGGACGGACTTCGTGCCGCCGCCCACACTGACGGTGACGGAGGAGCTGCTCCACGCCCTCCCCAAGACGGACCTGCACTGCCACCTGGATGGCTCGATGCGGGTGAAGACCATCCTCGAGCTGGCCGAGGAGCAGAAGGTGAAGCTGCCCGCGGACACCGAGGATGGCCTGGCCCGCGCCATCCACATGGGCGAGGTCTGCAAGAGCCTGGAGGAGTACCTCGTCGCCTTCGACGTGACGCTCTCCGTGCTCCAGACGGCGGACGCCCTCTACCGCGCCGCGTACGAGCTGGCGGTGGACGCCGCCGCGGAGAACGTGCGCTGGCTGGAGGTGCGCTACTCGCCCGCCCTGCACCTGCAGAAGGGCCTGAAGATGACCACCGTCATCGACTCCGTGCTGGAGGGCCTGCGCGTCGCCAAGCGCGAGACGGGCATCAAGTGCGGCGTCATCGTCTGCGGCATCCGCCACATCAACCCGCAGACCTCCATGCGCCTGGCCGAGCTGTCCGTCGCCTACAAGAACCGGGGCGTCATCGGCTTCGACCTGGCGGGCGCCGAGGCCAGCTTCCCGGCCAAGGACCACAAGGACGCCTTCCAGCTCATCCTCAAGAACAACGTCAACTGCACCGCGCACGCGGGCGAGGCGTACGGCCCCGAGTCCATCTCCCAGGCCATCCACAACCTGGGCGCGCACCGCATCGGCCACGGCACGCGGCTGCGCGAGGACGGGGACCTGCTCAACTACGTCAACGACCACCGCATCCCGCTGGAGGTCTGCCCCACCTCCAACGTGCAGACGGGCGCGGTGTCGAGCCTGGCCGCGCACCCGCTCAAGTTCTACTTCGACTACGGCCTGCGGGTGACCATCAACACCGACAACCGCCTCATCACCGACACCACGGTGACGAAGGAGATGTGGACGGCCCACAAGGAGCTGGGGCTGTCGCTGGACGACCTGACCACCATCATCGTCTCCGGCTTCAAGAGCGCCTTCCTCCCGTTCCGGGAGAAGCAGGACATGCTGCGGCTGGTGAACCAGGAGATTGCCTCCACGCTGGCCTCCTTCGACAAGAAGCGCGGCGGCGCCGCGGTGAAGCAGACGGCGTGAGCAGGGGCCTCGTGGTGCGCGCGGCGGCCCTCGCCCGCGCACCCGCTCCGAGCCGGCGGGCGGCGTCCCTCGGGCGCGCCCGCTCGGGAGGGTGACGCGGATGGACCTGGAGCTGGGTGGCAAGGTGGTGTTGGTGACGGGCGGCTCGGACGGGCTGGGGGCGGCGGTGGCCCGGCGGCTCGTGCGGGAGGGGGCGAGGGTGGCCCTGTGCGCCCGGGGCGCGGAGCGGCTGGAGGCCACGGCGGCGGCGCTCCGGGCCCAGGGCGGTGACGTCCTCGCGGTGCAGGCGGACGTCGCCCGGGCCTGGGAGGTGGAGCACTTCGTGGACGCCGCCCACGCGCGCTGGGGGCGGGTGGACGCACTGGTGAACAACGCCGGCACCGCCGCGGCCCGGCCCTTCGCGTCCGTCACCGACGCGGAGTGGGAGGCCGACCTCCAGCTCAAGCTGTTCGCCGCCGTGCGCGCGTCGCGGCACGTGCTGCCCCACCTGCGCGAGGTGGGGGGTGGCGCCATCGTCAACGTGCTCGCCATCGGCGCGAAGACGCCGGGCGCGCAGTCGACGCCCTCGTCGGTGTCGCGGGCGGCCGGCATGGCGCTCACCAAGGCGCTGTCGAAGGAGCTCGGCCCCCAGAACGTCCGGGTGAACGCGGTGCTGGTGGGCATCATCGAGAGCGGCCAGTGGGTGCGCCGCGCCCAGGAGCTGGGCAAGCCGGTGGAGGCGCTCCAGGCGGAGATGGCGCGCAACGCGGGCATCCCCCTGGGCCGCGTGGGGCGGGCGGAGGAGTTCGCCGACGTGGTGGCCTTCCTCGTGTCCCCCCGGGGCGCGTACGTCTCCGGCACGGCCCTCAACGTGGATGGGGGCCTGTCCGCCGCCGTCTAGGCCGCCGCCCCGTCAGGACGGCGACCCGCTCCCGTCAGGGGTGGGATGCGGAAGGGGCCCTGCGTCCCTTCCGGCGACCGCGGCTGCTGACCCGAGGTCCACCATCTCATCCGCTACGTCCCCCTGACCTCGTGCCCCACGTGGGCGCGTCAGGGCCATTCCAGAGCTGGGTCATGCAGCCGACATCGAATCGGCTCCTGCGGGCGCTTGCCCGCGAGGGGCTCGAGGTGACCTATGACGGTCGCCTCTACACCGTGCGCCTGATGGGTGACGCGAACGCGCCACCCGCCGAGGTGCTCCTCCCACCGGACCTGCCCGTGGAGGGCAAGGCCTTCCGACAACTCGCCCACCTCGCCGCCCTGAAGCACCCGGGCGGAGGCGAGGTGCTGCGCGTGCGCGCCACGCCCGACTTCCACCCCGGAGACTCCGGCGTGGCCATCGGCTCGGTGCTGCACACCCGCGGCCTCGTCGTCCCCGGCGCCGTGGGCACCGACATCAACTGTGGCATGCGCCTGCACGTCGCCGACCTCGGCGTGGACGACTTCCTGTCGCGCCGCGGGGACTTCGTCGAGCGGATGAAGGGCCACTACTTCTTCGGCACCCGCGACGTGGCCATGTCCTCGCGCGCCTCGGAGGCCCTGCTGCGCGACGGACTCCCGGGCTGGCTGGTGGAGACGCTGGATGCGCCGCTGGGGTGCGCGGGGCGCGCGGACCTGGAGCAGCTCGACGCGGAGCTGGACCGGGTGCACCTGGGCGGCGCGCTTTCGGGCCATCCCCGCTGGGCTCCGGACGCGCTCGTGCGCGAGGGCGTGGTGCGCGACGCGGGGCTGGCCTCCGTGGGCGGCGGCAACCACTTCGTGGAGGTGCTCCGCGTGGAGGAGGTGAAGGACCGGGCGCGCGCCTGGCGCTGGGGCGTGCGCGAGGGGCAGCTCGCGTTCATGGTGCACTCGGGCAGCCGCGACGTGGGCAAGCACGTGGGCGTGGCGTGGCAGCAGCGGGCGCGCGCGGCCTGGCCCCGCGGGGTGCCCCTGCCGGACAGCGGCATCCTCCCGCTCGCGGACGAGGCGCTCATCGCCGAGTACCTGGAGGCGGAGGCCACCGCGGCCAACTACGCGTTCCTCAACCGGCTGCTGCTGGCGGAGCTGTTGCGCCAGACGCTGCGCGAGCTGTTCGGGGACGTGGAGGCGCCGCTCGTCTACGACGTGCCTCACAACCTCACGCTGCCGCACGAAGGCGGGTGGCTGGCGCGCAAGGGGGCCTGCCCGGCCACCGCGGAGCAGCCCGTCATCATCCCCGGCTCCATGGGGGCCTCGTCCTTCCTCATGGTGGGGCGGGGGGACGCGCGGTCGCTGGAGTCCGCCTCGCATGGGGCGGGGCGGGCCCGCTCGCGCTTCTCCCTGGCGCGGGAAGGGGCGGACCGGAGCGAGGAGGCGCTGGGCCTCACCGGCGTGGACTGCATCAGCCTGAGGGCCGAGCGCCGCGTGGAGGAGGCTCCCGCGGCCTACAAGCCCATCCGCCCCGTGGTCGACTCCCAGGTGGAGGCGGGCATCGTCCAGGAGGTGGCCCGACTGGCGCCGCTGCTCACCTTCAAGGCCTGAACCGTAGGGGGCTCCCCCGTCAATTCACTTGGCGAGGGGGCATCCTCCATGTGGAATGCGCGCGACGGGACGCGGGCCTGGGGCCCCGCCGTCGTCCACGCTTCACGGGAGAGGGGAACATGGAGAACAACTTCGGAGTGCCGCCCGGGGCGAATCATCCAGGAGGGGCCGGCGTCAACGCCAAGGAGGCCGTGTCGATTCCGGCCATCCTGCTGATGGTCTCCTCCGCCCTGACGTTCCTCTACTACCTGGTGTCGCTGGCGCTGCCCGCGAACCAGGAGGCGCTGGAGCAGGTGCTGAACAACCCGCAGCTGGAGCAGTTCCGGGGCGCCTTCGAGTTCATCTACTCGGGGACGGGGCGCTTCGTGTCGAGCCTGCCCGTGCTCGTCATCAACGCGCTCACGTTCTTCGGCGCGCTGAAGATGAAGAACCTCCAGAGCTATGGGCTGGCCATGGCGGGCGCCATCGCGGCCATCATCCCGTGCTGCGGTCCCTGCCTGTGTCTGGGTATCCCCCTGGGCATCTGGGCGCTGGTGGTGCTCAGCAAGCCCGAGGTCAAGGCGAGCTTCACCTAGTCGTGGTCGCGCCGCCGGCGGGCTCCCAGCGAGACGTGGGGGCCGGCCGGCGCTTCTGCATCCGCACGCACGCCAGCTG
The DNA here is from genome assembly GCF_021412625.1 of Myxococcus stipitatus. Next base: position 447,876 of record NZ_JAKCFI010000004.1, read on the forward strand.
GACCTGGGGCGTGAGCGGACGGCGGGCGGGGTGCAGCGGCACGTAGCCCCGCCTCCGGTAGAACGCCTCCGCGTTGAGGCTGGCGTCCAGGCTGAGCAGGGGCACCGCGCCGCTCCACGCGACGGACTCCAGCGCGGCCAGCAGCTGGCTGCCCACGCCGATGCCCGCCTCGTCCGGCAACACGTAGAGGGCCTCCACCTCTCCGGCGCGCGGGTCCAGCTGCCCGAAGCCCACCAGCCGCCGCTCCCGCTCCGCCACCAGCACGGTGCGCGGCTTGTCCGGGCGCAGGTAGCCCTCCGGCCGCAAGAGCCGCACCCACGTCGTCAGCTCGTGGGGGGCGTACGCGCCCTGGCACAGCGTCCCCACCGCCTCGGTGTGGATGCGCCACAGGGCGCGCCGGTCCGCGTCCCGCGCCGGCCTGAGGTAGAGCCCCCCCAACCGCATGACCGCCTCAGGTGACCTTCATGCCCTTGGGGATGACGACCACCCCGTCCGGCGTGACGTGGAAGCGCCGCTTGTCCTCCACCGGGTCGTAGCCAATCGTCATGCCCGGTGGAATCTCCACGTTCTTGTCGATGATGGCCTTCTTGATGCGGCAGCGCCGGCCGATGGTGACGTTCTCGAAGAGGATGGAGGCCTCCACCTCCGAATAGGAGTTGATGCGCACCTTCGGCGAGAGCACGGAGCGGTTCACGTGTCCGCCGGAGATGATGCACCCCTCCGCCACCAGCGAGTCCGTGGCGTGGCCCACCCGCTGGTTCTCCTTGTCCGCGAAGACGAACTTGGCCGGCGGGTAGTTGTTGGGCTGGGTGTGGATGGGCCAGCGGTCGTTGTAGAGGTTGAAGATGGGGTCCACCTCCACCAGCTCCATGTTGGACTGGTAGTAGACGTCGATGTTCCCCACGTCCCGCCAGTAGCCGCGCTCCTTCGCCTCCTGCCCGGCAATCTCGTTCTGGGCGAAGTCGTACACGTACACGGGCGCGTTCTTGTACAGCTCGCTGATGATGGACTTGCCGAAGTCGTGCGCGCTCGACTCGTTGGCCGCGTCGCGCACCACCTCCCGCACCAGCACCTCCGTGGTGAACAGGTAGTTGCCCATGGACGCCAGGCACATCTTCGGGTTGCCCGGCATGGGCGGCGGGTCGCGCGGCTTCTCCAGGAACTGGCGCATCCGCCCGTCCGGCCCCACGTCGATGATGCCGAACTCACGCCCCTGCTCGATGGGCACCGGAATCGCCGCCACCGTGCACGCGGCCTTCTTCTGCATGTGGAAGTCCAGCATCTGCCGCGTGTCCATCCGGTACACGTGGTCCGCGCCGAAGACGAAGATGAAGTCCGGCTCCTCGTCGGTGATGATGTTGAGGTTCTGGTAGATGGCGTCCGCGCTACCCTTGTACCAGTCCAGCCCGGTGCGCATCTGCGCGGGCACGGATTCCACGTAGTGGCCCAGGAACGCCGTCATGCGCCAGGCGCGCGACAGGTGGTTGTTCAGCGAGTCGCTCTTGTACTGGGTGAGCACCTTCATCCGGTAGACGCCGGAGTTGGCGAAGTTGGAGAGGACGAAGTCGATGATGCGGTAACGCCCACCGAAGGGGACGGCGGGCTTGGCTCGTTCGCGAGTCAGCGGCTCCAGGCGCGTGCCCGCGCCTCCCGCCAGAATCATCGCCAGGACTTTGGACATAGGTGCGCCGGACGTTAGTCCTCCGCCCTGGCTCCACAAGCCCACCCATGCCTGCTCGCATGCCTTCGTTGAGTGCACAACCGCTCGACCAGGTCTCCTTTGCGGAGCGCGTGCGGCGCATGTGGGACATCGCCTCCTTCCTATTGCCGGGAGAGGACCCGGAAGCGCCGTTCCCGCTTGGCTTGCTTGGCTTCCGAAAAGGGGGTCGTGCTAGCCTCGGTGGGCGATGTCAGGCGACGAAACGCGCGTCACCAAGATCTCCACGCTCAATCTGCGCCCCGAGCGCAGCACCGAGTGCTGCCTCGTCCAGATTCACGGTCCCGAGTTGGGCAAGAAGTACCTGCTCGACGACTCCGAGCTGACCATCGGGCGGGACCAGCACAACCACATCGTGGTGGACCTGGACAACGTGTCCCGGCGCCATGCCCGCGTGCTCGGCCGGGGCGGGAAGATGCTGGTGGAGGACCTGGGCTCCACCAACGGCACCTACCTGAACGACCAGGAGGTGCTGCAGGCCCAGCCGCTGCGCAGCGGCGACCTCATCAAGGTGGGGGGCTCCATCTTCAAGTTCCTCGATGGCGACAACATCGAGACCCAGTACCACGAGACCATCTACACGCTGACCATCGCGGACGGTCTCACCGGCATCAACAACAAGCGCTTCTTCCTCGAGTACCTCGAGCGGGAGATGGGGCGCTCCAGCCGGTACCAGCGCACACTGTCGCTGATGATGTTCGACATCGACCACTTCAAGCAGATCAACGACGTCCACGGGCACCTGGCCGGGGACTACGTGCTGCGGGAGCTGGCGCAGACCATCAAGCGGCTGGTGCGCCGCGAGCAGTGCTTCGCGCGCTACGGCGGCGAGGAGTTCGCCGTGGTCATGCCCGAGGACGGGCCGGACAAGGCGCGGCTGTTCGCGGAGAAGATCCGCAAGCTCGTCGCGGAGAAGTCCTTCGTCTACGACGAGAAGGAGATTCCGGTGACCATCTCCATCGGCGTGGCGGAGATGGCGGCGGACATGACGGAGCCCACGCACTTCATCAAGGTCGCGGACGCCAACCTGTACAAGGCGAAGAAGTCCGGCCGCAACCGGGTGGTGGGGTGACCGTGGCGCAGGCGGACGCGGGGCCCTCGGCGCTGGCGCGGCTGGTGCTCGTCCTGCTGGGCCTGTGCTTCCTCGGCGCGGCCTGGGTGTGGAGCCACCGCTCGGAGCCGTGGGCCGGGCGGCTGGTGGAGCGCGCCCGTCGGACGGTGGCGCGCTAGGGCCGGGGCGGGCGGAAGGAGCGTGCCCCTCCGCCCGTGAGCGCGCGCGGGGACGTCAGGTCCCCTCGCGCAGGTCGCCCAACCGGCCCTTGGTGCCGGGCAGGCTCCCCGGAGGCAGCTTCCCGTAGATGTGCTTCACGGTGTCCGCGAGCGTCTCCTGTGCGTCGCGCGCGCGGAAGCCCAGCTCCGCCTCGGCCTTGGCGGCGTCGAGCCAGAAGTAGTGCTCGCCAATCTCCACCTCCTGAGGGTCCAACGGCGCGGGCGTGCCGCGCGCCTTGGCCCAGCGCTCCAGCAGCTTGCCGCCCAGGATGTTCACCCGCGAGGGCAGCCGCAGCCTCGGCGCGGCCACGCCGGTGAGGCGCTCCAGCCGGCGGAAGAACTCCGTCATCGTCATGTTCAGGCCCAGCAGGTGGCGGCCGTACAGCTCGCCCCGCGTCAGCGCCTGGAAGAACGCGTCCGCCGCGTCGCGCACGTCCACGAAGGAGATGCCGCCTCCCGGCATGGCCGGAATCTCGCGGTTGAGGAACTTCACCACCGTCCACGTGGAGGACAGCCGGTCGTCGCCCGGCCCCATCAGCAGGCTGGGGTTGAGCACGACCAGGGGGATGCCGTACTTGCGGCAGTACTCCAGCGTCAGCTTCTCCTCGTAGATCTTCGACAGGTAGTACGGCCAGCGCGACACCACCGTCAGCGGGTAGTCCGCCGTCTCGTCGAGGACGGCCTCGTCCTTGGACACGGCGATGGTGCCGGAGGTGGAGGCCAGCACCACGCGCTTCAGGCCCGCCTCGCGCACGTCCCGCATGAGCTCGCGCGTGCTGTCCACGTGCAGCTCGAACATCTTCCGGGCGTCCTTGGGCTGGAAGGAGACGAGCCCCGCCAGGTGGTAGAGGCCCTCCACGCCGTCCAGCGCGCGGCGCACCGCGTCCCGGTCCTTCAGGTCGCCGGCGACGTACTCCGTGCCCGCGTAGGCGGGGCCCGTGGGCCTGGTGCGCCCGATGAGCCGCACCGTGTGGCCCGCCGCCACCAGCCTGGGCACCAGGTGCGTGCCCAGAAAGCCCGTCCCTCCCGTCACCAAGAGCTTCACGAGTCCTTCCCTCCCGTGAGGACGCGCACGCGAGGGAGCGCGGGCTCCACGCTCGCGTCCACCGTCGCCGTGGCCAGCCCGTCCAGGTGCAGCACCCGGCCGTCGCGCAGCTCGCGCACCGCGTCCTCGGCGATGCGCGTGGCGTAGCGGTAGCTCTCCGACCGCGACATGCCCTGCGTGCGCGCGCGCAGCGCGTCGTGCCCCAGCACCGGCCCGATGCTCACCTTCAGGTCCTTCGCCTTGGGGAACACGCTCCCCTTGGGCAGCGCTTCATACGTGCCGTGGATGTACAGCGGCAGCACGTCCACGCGGTAGGTGAGCGCCAGGTAGCCCAGCGTGTTCTTGAACTCCAGCAGCTCCCCCGTCACCGAGCGCGTGCCCTCCGGGAAGATGAGCACGTTGAACCCCTGGCGCAGCGCCTCGCCCGCCAGCCGCAGCGACTCGCGCAGCGAGCCGTGCCGCTCGATGGGAATCAGGTTGGTGAAGTTCTCGAACCACGCGCGCTTGAGCGGCGTGTCGAAGAAGTAGTCGCGCGCGGCGAGCGAGACGATCTTCTCTCCCTGCTCCTCCAGCGCCACGCGCACCAGGCCCGCGTCCAGGTGGCTGGCGTGGTTGGCGATGACCAGGAAGTTGCGGTTCTGCGGCACGAAGCTGCGGCCCGTCACCTTCACGTCGAACACGCCGCCGTAGAGCACCTTCTGGCCGAAGGCCATCAGCTGACGGCCCACGTCCGCGACGACGTCCGGCACCGGAATCTCCACCTCCTCCGCCTTCGCGTTCTCCTTGGAGATCTCCTTCGCCCGCGTCTCCGCGGAGGGGCGGCGGCCGGAGGCCACCACCACCTTGCGCAGGTCCTCCACCGTCTGCACCTGCGTCAGGTCCTCGATGGCCGGCAGCGGCACGCCCGCGCCCTCCAGCGCGCTCGACAGCTCCGTGAGCATCAGCGAGTCGAAGCCCAGGTCCCCGGTGAGGTGCGCGTCCGGCCGCACGTCGGAGAGGGGACGGTGGCACACCTCGGCGATGAGCGGGAAGAGCCAGTCCGCCGCGCCGCCCGTGCCCGGCGAGAGCACCTTCTCGCGCGCCTTGGTGGCGCTCTGGGCCATGCGCTCCAGCCGCTGCAGCTCCTCCACCACCTGCTTGCGCTTCACCTTGCGCGTGGAGGTGCGCGGCAGCTCGCCGTCCCAGAAGCGCAGCACCTTCATCCGCCGATAGAAGGGCATGCCCGCGCCCACCTTGCGGAAGTGCTCCTCCAGCTCGCGGCGGACCTCCTCGCGCGGCCGGTCGCCGTAGTCGGGCACGCACAGGCACGCCACCTTCTCGCCACCCGCCTCGTCCGGCAGGCCGACGATGGACAGCTCCTTGACGTGCGCGTGCTCCTGGTAGAGCTCCTCCAGCTCGTCCGGGTAGATGTTCTTCCCGTTGTGGTCGATGATGACGTCCTTGGCGCGGCCCACCAGGTACAGGCGGCCCTCCGCGTCCAGCCGCCCCAGGTCGCCGGTGTACAGCCAGCCCTCCTTCAGCACCGCGTCCGTCGCCTCGCGGTCCCCGAAGTAGCCCGCCATGACGTTGGGGCCCTTGGCCAGCACCTCGCCGATGCCGTCGTTGTCCGGCTGGAGGATGCGCACCTCGATGCCCGTCAGCGGCTTGCCCACCGACCCCGGCGTGCGCTTGTTGCCCGGCTCCGCCACCGCCAGCACCGGCGCGGCCTCCGTCAGGCCGTAGCCCTCCGTGATGTTGAAGCCCAGCTCGTGGAAGGCCTTGTGCACCTCCTCCGGCAGCGCGGAGCCGCCCGACACGAGCACCTTGATGCGACCGCCGAACTTGCGGTGCACCGGCCAGAACAGCAGCTTGCCCAGGTTGACGTTGGCGCGGCTGCGCAGCTCGCCGTGCGTGGCCATCATCGCCTTGATGGCCTGCTCCACCAGCGGCGGCTTGCTGGCGAACTCCTGCGTCATCTTCCGGTGCAACAGCTGCCACAGCGCCGGCACGCCAATCATCGCGGTGATGCGGCCCGTCTCGAACACCTCGCCCAGCCGGTCCGACGTCAGCTCGTCGATGTACGTGATTTCCGCGCCGCGGGAGAACGGCGTGAGGAAGCCCGCGGAGAACTCGAACGTGTGGTGCAAGGGCAGCACCGACAGCACGCCGTCGCCCACGCCCACGTCGAACACGCCCGCCAGCTTCGCCACCAGCGAGGCGAAGTTGCGGTGGGTGAGCATCACGCCCTTGGGCGTGCCCGTCGTCCCCGACGTGAAGATGAGGCTGGCGATGTCGTCCGGCGACGCGGACTTGCGCACCGGCCCGATGCGGTCCGGGTACGCCGGGTCGCCCGTCATCGCCTGCGCGAGGCTGGCCATGGTGACGCCCTCACCCAGCGCGTCGAACAGGCCCGGGAAGTCCCGCGCCGCGTCCTCGGACAGGAGGCAGGCGCGCGCCTGGGAGCGCCGGGCGATGTTGAGCACCTCCGCCTCCGACAGGCCCGGGTCCACCGGCACCACCGTGCCGCCCGCGCGCAGGATGCCGAAGAAGGCCGTGCCCCACTCGGGCCGGTTCTCCGACACCAGCAGCACCCGGTCCTGGGGCTTCACGCCGGAGAGCTTCAGGAAGCTGCCCACCCGCGCCGCGTACCGGTGCACCTCGCCGAAGGTGAAGCGCTCCTCCTTCTCGCCGGCCACCATCCGGAAGGCCACCCGGTGGCGGTACGCGTGCACCACCGCCTCGAACATCTCCAGCAGGTCGCGGTGCGCGGGGATGACGGTGCGCTTCTCGCGCTCCTCCTCCAGGCCGGGGAACACCCACTTCTCCAGGCCCGGCAGGTGCGTCTCCATGAAGTACGCGCGCCAGTCGATGTGCTCCGGGTCCCACGGAATCTTCAGCCGGTCCGCGTGCGCCATGCGCGTGTAGACGGAGCGCGTGTTGTCGCAGCGGAAGACGTAGCGGTTCTCGTAGAGGAAGGGGAGGAACAGCTCCGTCATCGCGATGAGGCCGGCGTTGTTGTCCTCGACCTCGTCGAGCGACACCTTCGCCTTGTCCAGCATCGCCTGCACGGCGGGCGCTCCCCATGCGGGGCGCACCTCGTCGATGGCCTTCTTCAGGAAGCGCGCGCCCCGCACCAGCATGGGCGCGCTGAACAGCTCGAACTCGCGCTTGCTGACCGGCTGCGGCTCCAGCCGCGAGCGCAGCGAGTTGAGCAGCTTGTTGCCCGACTCCTTGTTCCGGTAGAAGCGCCGCCGGTACAGGCCCACCAGCTCCACGGAGCGGCTGGCGTAGAACGGGTTCACGTCACCCGACGCCAGCTGGTACACGCGCCGCTCCTCCACCTCGATGGAGTGCGCGGTGATGCCGATGGTGGCGCCCGCCACCTGGTCCACCGGGATGATGTCCAGGATGGTGTTCTCGCCCGCGGGGATGCCGCCGGGGCCCTTGATGCCCGCGAAGGCCAGCGGCGCGGAGGTGGTGAAGCCCTCGTTCCACCCGGGGAACGGGTAGTGCCGCGCGCTCTCCACGATGGAGGGCCGCACGATGGCGTAGCGCAGCCCCGGCGTGGCGGCGATGACCTGCTCGCCCAGGGACTTGGTGTACGTGTACGTGTTGGGCCAGCCCCAGTGCGCCGCGCGCTCCATGCCCGCGCGCACCAGTTCGCCGCTGAGCCACAGCTTGCGCTCGCGGCCCACCGCCAGCCGCAGCGTCTTCTCGTCGTTGACGTCGCGGCCCTCCTCCGCCAGCCGGTCCAGCGCCTTCTTGCGGAAGGTGGACGTCAGGGCCCGGTCGTCGGCCTGCTCGCGCAGCCGCGCGACGATGCGCTCGGCGTCCTTCAGCTCCTGCTCCAGGCTGAAGTCGCGCCCGTCCAGCTCGTCCTTGCGCGGGAAGTAGCCGCGCACCTCCTCGTCCTCGAACACCAGCCCGCTGCGGTTGCCCGCGACGAAGGAGGTGGACATGTGGATGAGGGGCACGGCCCAGCGCAGCGCCAGCTCCACCGCGTACTTCACGCCGTGGGTGTTGACGTTGAGGCCCACCTCCAGCGACGGGTTGAAGGACACCAGGCCCGCGCAGTTGACGAACGCGTGCACCTTGCCGGTGAGCTCCGCCACCCGGGCCTCGTCCAGGCCCACCCACGGGTCGGTGATGTCGCCATCGAGCACCTCGCACTTGGCGCGCAGGAACTCGAGCGCGCCCTCCTCGCCGTAGGTGTCGCGCAGCGGCTGGAAGGGCTCGCTCGTGGCCACCTTGTCGAAGAAGCGGCGCTCGGCGGAGGCCGCGCTGCCCTTGCGCACGAGCACGTAGACGCGCTCCAGCTCCTGCCCGTAGCGGTGCAGCAGCATGGACAGCGTCACCTTGCCCACGAAGCCCGTGGCGCCGGCGAACAACAGGCGCTTGCCGGTGAAGACGCGGGAGACGTCCAGCTCGGGGAGCGGTGCCATGGGCGTCCTCACTTCACGTCCACCATCACCGTGGGGGCGATGCGCAAGAGGCTGATGGTCGCCGAGCGGCCCATGAAGCCGCGCGCCTCCTCGATGGCCTCCGTCAGCGTGTCCGTGCGGTCCCAGCCCAGCAGCGCCGGGACGTGGTTGTTCTCCGCGCCCGCGACGATGACCTTGCCCACGTGCTGGCGGCCGTTCTCGCCCCAGTACCACATGTAGAACGGGTGCACGCCGTGGTAGGCGTTGCCCTTCCTGTACAGGTGCACGTAGCTGGGGTTCTCCGCGAACTCCTTCTCGTACTTGTGCTCCAGCTTCATGGAGTCGCGCGTCTCCGGCAAGAGCCGGTGGAAGAACTCGATGTAGCTGGGGTGGTGCTCCGGGTCGAACTCGTCGTAGGCCGGGTGCAGCAGGATGAGGCAGCCGCCCTTCTTCACCAGCGGCACGCCGCGGTTGAGGTTGAAGAAGTAGCCCAGCCCCATCACCTGCACGAGCAGCGGGTTGAGGATGGAGTTGACGCTGTACGGGGAGATGAAGGGGATGGGGAAGATGACGATGTCGCTCTGCCCCTCCACAGGCACCACGTACTGCTTCCAGCTGGTCTCCAGCGTCTTCTGGTGCGCGGGCTCCGTGGCGCCGGCGTACACGCCCGTGACGTCATACGGGGCGGGGATGGCGTTGAGCACCTTGCGCGCCGCCGCGCGCGGCATCTTCGACAGCGCGTAGCGCATGGCCTGGAACTTCAGCCGGTCCGCCTCCGTGTAGTCCTCCTCCTTCTTCGCGAGGAAGTCCACGGGCGCGCCGAACATGCGGTTGTTCAGCGTGGTCTCGATGTGGAAGACCTTCAGGTGCTTGTCGATGTTGCGGCCGATGCGCTCGTTGCTGCGGTAGAGCGCGCTGGCCTTCGGCTCCATGTAGCTGTCCGACTCGCGGATGGTCTTCGGATTGTGGTGGTGGCGCAGCGAGGCGTAGTTCGACACGCCGGTGCCCATGGACTTGTGCCCGCCGTTCATGGGCACGAAGTTCACGTTCACGTAGACGACGAGGTCGCTCTCCGCGACCCGGCGGTTGACCGACACCTCCTCGCCGTGGGACGTGCGCTCCAGGGCGACGATGCCGTCCGGGTCCTCCGCGTCGTGGTTGTAGTAGCGGTCCGGGTAGTACGCGTCGAAGATCTTCTGGCCCACCATGCGCCGCATCTCCGCTTCCGTCATGCGGCGGTGCAGGGCGTTGGCGATGACGAGGTGGACGTCGTCCACGCCGCTGTCGGCGGCCAGCTCCAGCACCACCTCCAGGATGGACTGGCGCACGTCCGGCGTCACCATGGGGGGCAGGGGGACGCTGATGTCGTCGATGACGCACGTCAGGCGCATGCCCGGCTTGAGCAGCGCGTGCAGCGGGTCCATGCCCTCCGGGTGGTTGATGGCCCAGCGGATGGCGGCCTTGACGTTGGGCACGCCCGCCAGCGGCGGGCGGGGGAAGATGACCCGGGTACCCACGGGCAGGTCTTCCTGGAGGAAGCCCTCACCGTAGAACAGCGCGCGCGGCGGGCTGCCCTTCTCGGTGATGACGACCTGGCTTTCCTCGTCGTACAGCTTCTGGAGCGTCTTGAACGGGCGCATGGGGGGAGCGGTGCTGCCTTACTTGAGGTCGAGGATGGGCCAGTTGTAGGCGCGCGCGATGGAGCGCAGCCGCAGGTCCGGGTTCACCGCGGTGGGTCGGCCCACCACCGCGAGCATGGCGTAGTCGGAGGCGCTGTCGGAGTAGCCGTGGCACTTGTCCAGGGTCAGCCCCTCCTTGGTGCAATAGGCGCGGATGGCGTTGGCCTTGTTCGCGCCCTCGATGATGGGTGGAATCACCTTGCCGGTGGCCTTGCCGCCCACGAACTGCATCTTGTTGGCGATCAGGTCGTCACAGCCCAGGTGGCGGGCCAGCGGGCGCATGGTGAAGTCCAGCGCGCCCGTGACGAGCACCACCTTGCAGCCGCTGCGGCGCGCCTGGTCGATGAGGTCCTGGGACTGCTCGAAGAGCGCCGGCTTCAGCACGTCCTCGAACATGTCCTCCGCGATGGTGACGAGGCGGTCCTCGCTCAACCCCGCGTAATACCGGTAGAAGAACTCGTTGAAGGTCTTGCGGTCGAGCGTGTCCATGGCGCCGAAGAGCGGCACGCTCAGCGCGGTGCTGAGGGTCCGCCCCGCGATGCCCAGCACGGAGCCGCGGTTCATCGCGTAGTACGCGTAGACGTGGACGACGTTCGTCTTCACGAGCGTCCCGTCGACATCGAAAAATGCGGCTTTCGAGGGCATGTGGCAGCGGGCTTCCTGACACTCCAGGGGGGGTGAGGTCAACGACACTGGGACGGGGGAGCGGCTCCCCACCCCTGCTAGCACGGCTAGAGCCAGCCTTGCTGGCGGTACCACTCCGCGCTCCGGCGGATGGAGTCCCGCAAATCCCTCCGGGGGTGAAACCCGAGCAGCCGTTCGGCCTTGGCGCTGGAGCAGGTCCAGGCGGGGGCCAGCAGCTGGCGCGCCAGCTTCCGGTTCAGGGGCAGCTTGCGGCCCGTCACGCGGGAGACGCCGTCCGCCGCGGACGCCAGGGCGGTGAGCACCCGGGGGCTCAGGCGCACCGTGCGGGGTGTCAGGCCCAGGGCCTCGGCGCCCAGGTCCTGCACCGCCTCCAGCGACAGCGGCTCGCCGGGGCCCGCGCAGAAGAAGGCCTCGCCCACCGCGGCGGGGTGCTCGGCCTGCAGGAGGAGCGCGTCCACCACGTCCTCCACGTCCACCATGGTGAGCGGACGGGGGCCGCCCACCAGCTCCAGCCGGATGCCCTTCTGCACCAGCTTGAAGAACGTGAGGTTCTCGTGGTCGCCCGGGCCGAGGATGCGCGGCGGCCGGGACACAGTCACCGGCAGCCGGTCCTTGTAGGAGAAGGCGATGCGCTCGGCCTCCGCCTTGCTCTCGCCGTACCACTCGTGGGGCTGGAAGGGGTCCTCCTCGACATGGGGCCGAGTGGGGGAGGAGGGCCCCATGGCCGCCAGCGAGCCCACGAGCACCAGGCGCGGGCGCTGGCCGGTGGCCACCATGGCCTCGCACACCAGGCGGGTGCCCTCCGCGTTGACTCGCATGAAGTCCTCGCGTGTCGCGCCGCGGCGAACCCCCGCGAGGTGGAAGACGACGTCCTGGCCCGCCACCGCCGGTGGCAGCGAGGCCGCGTCCGTCACGTCCCCCTCCACGCGGACATGGGGGACGTCCTTCAGTCCGGAGGCGTCCGACCCCCGGCGCAGCAGGCACGTCACGGTGTCGCCGCGCGCCGCCAGGGCGCGCGCCAGCCAGATTCCCAGGAAGCCACCTGCTCCGGTGATGAGGGCTCTCATGGGTCGTTTCATCCAAAAAAGTACACCTCGTCCGCAAGAGGAATCCCCAGGACGTGGGGCGCGGCCTTGGCGGCCGCCCTCCCGGAGGGCGGGCCCCGGACGGCGCTCCACGAGGCTTCCGTCGAGGGAAGAAGGGGGTTTGCGAGCCACGAACCCGGGCCGCCGCGAGGCTTCCGGCGGGGCTCTCCCCGAGCGCAAGGGGCGCTGCCGAGGCGGATTTTCGGGCATGAAACGCGTTGCGTAGGGCGTTTCCCGAGGGAAAAACGCAGGAGAGGGCTGTTTTTCGGGCTTGGGCGTGCTACCTACGCCCCACCGGCACTGGCTCTCATCCAAGCAAGGCCGAACAACGTCCCCTTCGGAGGGGAGGAGACTCAAGACGAATGGCCGCCAAGAAAGCTGCTGCGAAGAAGGCTCCCGCCGCGAAGAAGTCCGCTGGCGCGAAGCGCAAGCCGAACGCGTCGTTCATGAAGGAGATGACTCCTTCCGCCGCGCTCGCTGAGATCGTCGGTTCCAAGCCTCTGCCTCGCACCGAGGTGGTCAAGAAGCTCTGGGCCTACATCAAGAAGCAGGGCCTGCAGGACGCCAAGAACAAGCGGCAGATCAACGCCGACGACAAGCTCAAGCCCATCTTCGGTGGCAAGAAGAACGTCACCATGTTCGAGATGACCTCGCTGGTGAACAAGCAGCTGAGCTGAGACGTCCTCCCGCCAGGGTCCGCCTGGCCGGAACACAGCGAGGGCTCGCCGGAACTTCCCCGGCGGGCCCTTTGTTTTTTCCGGGCGGTCCCCTGTGTCCTCGGGCACCTGGAGCGTTGGAAAGAGGGCGGAAGCCCCACCTGGTGCTGGCGGATGGACCCCTGGCGACCTACCTCTGGTCTCCATGTTGCTCGACGGGATGGAAGAAGCGGGGAGCGCTCCCTCGGGAGCGGCGGGAGCCACCTCGAGCGCGGAGGTCCTCGCGGAGGGCTTGTTCGCGCGGGTGCGTGACGAGCTGGGCGCGCGGCCCTACACGCCGCTGTCCACGTACCGGGTGCAGCTGCACCGGGGCTTCACCTTCGACCAGGCCCGCCGCGTCGTCCCGTACCTGGCGCGGCTGGGCATCAGCGACCTGTACGCGTCTCCCTACCTGAAGGCCACGCCGGGCAGCACCCACGGCTACGACTGCGTGGACCACCAGCAGCTCAACCCGGAGGTGGGCACGCCCGAATCCCACGCCGCCCTGTGCGCCGCCCTCGCCGCGCGGGGCATGGGGCAGGTGCTGGACGTGGTGCCCAACCACATGGGCATCGAGCGCGACAACCGGCTGTGGTTCGACGTGCTGGAGAACGGCCCGTCGTCCGTCTACGCCAAGTACTTCGACATCGACTGGGCGCCGGTGAAGGACGAGCTGCACGACAAGGTGCTCCTGCCCATCCTCGGCGACCAGTACGGCGTCGTCCTGGAGCGGGGCGAACTGAGGCTGTCGTTCCGCGACGGCGCCTTCTTCCTGCACTACTACGACCACCTGCTGCCGGTGGCCCCGCGCCAGTACGGCCGTATCCTGCGCCACGGCCTGGAGCGGCTGGAGGCGCGGCTGGGGACGGACGCCCCGCCCATGGTGGAGCTGCTGTCCATCCTCACCGCCATCGAGCACCTGCCGCTGCGCACGGAGGTGGCGCGCGAGCGCGTCGTCGAGCGGCACCGCGAGAAGGAGGTCATCAAGCGGCGGCTGGCCGCGGTGGTGGCGTCCTGCGAGGCGCTGGCGGCCTACATCGAGGACAACCTGCGCGTCTTCAACGGCGAGCCGGGCAACCCGCGCTCGTTCGACCTGCTGGACGCGGTGCTGTCCTCGTGCAGCTACCGGCTGGCGCACTGGCGCGTGGCGGGAGAGGAGATCAACTACCGGCGCTTCTTCGACATCAACGGCCTGGCCGCCATCCGCGTGGAGGACCCGGAGGTCTTCCAGGAGGCGCACGCGCTCGTCTTCCGCTGGCTGCGCGAGGGGTGCGTCACCGGCCTGCGCATCGACCACCCGGACGGCCTGTTCGACCCCACCGCCTACTTCCTGGACCTGCAGGAGCGCTACTTCGTGGAGCGCGCGCACGCGCTGTTCCTCCAGGCGCAGGCGGGCGACGACACGCGCTGGCCGGGCGTGGAGGCGTCGCTCAGGGAGCGGTGGCGCGCGGAGGTGACGCGGCGCCCGGACAGCCCGCTGCGCAAGGCGCTCTACGTGGTGGTGGAGAAGATCCAGGGCGGGCGCGAGCGCATCCCGGAGGCGTGGGCGGTGCACGGCACCACCGGCTACCGCTTCGCCAACGCGGTGAGCGGCCTGTTCGTGCAGCCGGCGGCGGAGGCGCACCTGACGGAGACGTACGAGCGGCTGACGGGCGAGCGCCCCGACTTCGACGAGCTGGTGTACCAGAAGAAGCTGCTCATCATGCGCGTGTCGATGTCGAGTGAGATCAACGTGCTGGCGCACGAGCTCAACCGCATCTCGGAGATGAGCCGGCGCACGCGCGACTTCACGCTCAACTCGCTGCGGCGCGCGCTGGTGGAGTTCGTCGCGCTGTTCCCCGTCTACCGCACCTACGTGGACGGCTGGCGCCCGGGCCTGGACGCGCGCGACGTGCAGTACGTCGAGTGGACCATCCAGCGCGCCAAGGAGCGCAACGCCACCACCAACGCCTCCATCTTCGACTTCCTGCGCGACATCCTCCTGCGGCGCTACCCGCCCCAGGCCGACGAGCACGAGCGCGCCGTCATGCTGCGCTTCGCGATGAAGCTCCAGCAGGTGACCGGGCCCGTCATGGCCAAGGGCCTGGAGGACACCGTCTTCTACATCTACAACCGGCTGGTCAGCCTCAACGAGGTGGGCGGCGAGCCCGAGCGCTTCGGTTCGCGCGCGGAGACCTTCCACCTGCGCAACCAGGAGCGCGCCGAGCACTGGCCGGCCAGCCAGCTGACCACCAGCACCCACGACACCAAGCGCAGCGAGGACGTGCGCGCCCGCATCAACGTGCTGACGGAGCTGCCCGAGGACTGGCGCAAGCTGGCGCGCCGCTGGATGCGGATGACGGAGAAGTGGGTGGTGCCCCTGCCGTCCGGCCCCGCGCCCAGCCCCAACGACGTCTACCTCTTCCTCCAGACGGTGGTGGGCGCCTGGCCCATGGGCGACGCGTCGTCCCCGGAGGCGCTGGCCGACTTCCACCGCCGCGTGCGCGACTACATGGCCAAGGCCATCAAGGAGGCCAAGGTGCGCACCTCGTGGACCAACCCGGATGGCGCCTACGACGACGCGGTGGCGCGCTTTGTCGACGCCTGCTTCCACCCGGAGAAGGGCGCGGCCTTCCTGGCGGAGGCGCGCGACTTCAAGCGCCGCGTCGAGCGCGCGGGGCAGCACAACGCGCTGGGGCAGCAGCTGCTCAAGCTCGCCTCGCCCGGCGTGGTGGACACGTACCAGGGCTGCGAGCTGTGGGACCTGTCGCTGGTGGACCCGGACAACCGGCGGCCGGTGGACTTCGACCTGCGCTCCCGGCTCCTGGAGGAGCTGGACGCCCGGGCGGAGGCGGACCGGGAGGGCCTGTGCGCCCAGCTGCGCGAGGACCTGGCGGACGGCCGGGTGAAGCTCTTCCTGCTGTCCACCGCCCTGCGGCTGCGCCAGCGCCACGCGGCGTTGTTCCGGGGCGGGGGCTACCGGGCCCTGGAGCTGTCCGGGCCCCGGGCCCAGGCGGCGGTGGCCTTCGCCCGGGAGCTGGGGGAGGCGGTGGTGGTGGCGTGCGCGCCGCGCTTCACGCTGTCCGCGCTGGAGTCCCCGGAGGGGTTCGCCGGGGCGTACGAGCGCACGTTCCTGGACCTTCCGGAGGCATATGCGGGCATGATGTTCCGCGATGTCTTCACCGGGCGTCAGGTGCGGCCCGAGCGTGGGCCGGGCGGCGTGGTGCTGCCCCTCGCGCCGCTCCTGGCGGGGTTCCCGGTGGTGCTGCTGGAGAGGAGCGCTGGATGAGGAGGGCCGAGGTGCTTCCAGGGAAGCCGTTCCCCCTGGGCGCCACGCATGACGGGCACGGGGTCAACTTCGCGGTCTTCAGCGAGCATGCGAAGAAGGTGGAGGTCTGCCTCTTCGACCCGGACGACCCCTCCCGGGAGACGCGCCGCTTCCCGTTGCTGGAGTGCACGCACCAGGTCTTCCACGGCTACGTGCCGGACCTGGCGCCCGGCACCCTCTACGGCCTGCGCGTCCACGGCCCCTACGAACCCAAGAAGGGCCTGCGCTTCAATCCGCACAAGCTGCTGGTGGACCCGTACGCCCGGGCGCTCCACGGCAAGGTGGACTACCTGGCCCCCATCTACGGCCACGTCCAGGGGGGCAAGGACGACGAGCACGTCCTCGACAAGCGCGACGACGCGGCGGCCGTGCCCAAGGCGGTGGTGCTCAGGGACACCTTCGACTGGGAGGGGGACACCCACCCGCGCGTGCCCTGGCACCGCACCGTCCTCTACGAGCTGCACGTCAAGGGCTTCACGAAGCTGCACCCCCGCGTCCCGGAGGCGCTGCGGGGCACCTACGCGGGGCTGGGCCACCCGGCCGCCATCGAGCACCTGAAGAAGGTGGGCGTCACGGCGGTGGAGCTGCTGCCCATCCACCACATCGTGGACGAGCCCTTCCTCGTCGAGCGCGGGCTCACCAACTACTGGGGCTACAGCACGCTGGGCTACTTCGCGCCGGACGGCCGCTACAGCGCCTCCGGCACGCGCGGCGAGCAGGTGGACGAGTTCAAGGCCATGGTGAAGGCGCTGCACCGCGCCGGCATCGAGGTCATCCTCGACGTCGTCTACAACCACACCTGCGAGGGCAACCACCAGGGCCCCACGCTGTCCTTCCGCGGCCTGGACAACGGCGCGTACTACCGGCTCACGGAGAAGGACCCGCGCTACTACATGGACGTGACGGGCACGGGCAACTCGTGGAACGCCACCCACCCGTACGCGCTGAAGCTGGTCGCGGACTCGCTGCGCTACTGGGTGGAGCAGATGCACGTCGACGGCTTCCGCTTCGACCTGGCCACCACGCTGGGGCGCGACCGGCACGGCTACGACACGCGCGCGGCCTTCTTCCAGATAATCCACCAGGACCCGGTGCTCAGCCGGGTGAAGCTCATCTCCGAACCCTGGGATGTGGGCGACTTCGGCTACCAGGTGGGCAACTTCCCGGTGCTGTGGAGCGAGTGGAACGGCAAGTACCGCGACACCATCCGCCGCTACTGGAAGGGCGACGACCGGCAGGCGGCGGAGATCGGCTACCGGCTCACCGGCAGCTCGGACCTGTACGCGCTGTCCGGCCGCAAGCCCAGCGCGAGCGTCAACTTCGTCACCGCGCACGACGGCTTCACGCTGCACGACCTGGTCACCTACAACGACAAACACAACGAGGCCAACGGCGAGGAGAACCGCGACGGGGCCAATGACAACCACTCGTGGAACTGCGGGGTGGAGGGCGAGACGGGCGAGGCGCGCATCAACGCCCTGCGCGAGCAGCAGAAGCGCAACTTCCTGGCCACGCTCTTCGTGTCCCAGGGCGTGCCCATGCTGGTGGCGGGCGACGAGATGGGGCGCACCCAGGGCGGCAACAACAACGCCTACTGCCAGGACAACGCGCTGTCCTGGGTGAACTGGGAGCTGGACGACACGCAGCGCGCGCTGCTCGACTTCACCTGCCGGTTGACGCGGCTGCGCCGCGAGCAGCCCGTGCTCCACAAGCGCCGCTTCTTCCGCGGCGCCCACATGTGGGACAGCGAGCTGAAGGACCTGGCGTGGTTCCGGCCGGACGGCAAGGAGATGAAGAAGGAGGACTGGGAGAAGCCCTATGTGCGCTCGCTCGCCTTCCTCCTGGGGGGAGACGCCATCGCGGCGCCGGACGACGAGGGCAACCGCATCGTCGGGGACACGCTGCTGGTGCTGATGAACGCCCATCACGAGCCCATCTCCTTCCTGCTGCCGGCGCTGGAGTGGGGTGCGGACTGGGAGCTGGTGGTGGACACCTCCACGTCGGCGGAGTCCACGCGGACGCACACGCCGGCGGGGGGGCGGGTGCAGGTGGCGGGGCGCTCCATGGTGGTGCTGCGTCGGCCGGCGACGGAGTAGCGGGCGGACGGGTGGCGGCGGACGCGTGACTCACGGAAGTATCGACGCCCGCTCTCGCCGCCGGTAGGGTGCGCCGGTCGTCCCCTGAAACAGGAATCACACGTGAACACGCAAGTCGCGCTCTGGGTGGGCTTCAACGTCTTCGTCCTGGCCATGCTGGCGCTGGACCTCGGGTTGTTCCACCGCAAGGAGCATGTGGTGTCGCCCAAGGAGGCGGGCATCTGGACGCTGGTCTGGATCGCCCTCAGCCTCACGTTCTGTGGCGGCATCTGGTACTTCGCGGGACGCACGCCCGCGCTCCAGTGGGTGACGGCGTACGTCGTGGAGTACGCGCTCTCCGTCGACAACCTCTTCGTCTTCCTGATGGTGTTCAGCTACTTCCGGGTGGCGCCGGAGCTGCAGCACCGGGTGCTGTTCTGGGGCATCCTGGGCGCGTTCGTCATGCGCGCCGGCCTCATCATCGCGGGCGCGGCGCTGGTGCAGCGCTTCCACTGGCTCATCTACCTGTTCGGCGCCTTCCTCGTCTTCACCGCGGTGAAGATGCTCTTCTCCAAGGACGAGGAGATCGACCCGGAGCAGCAGGGCATCGTCAAGTTCGCGCGCCGCGCGCTCCCGGTGGCGCGGCAGGGCGAGGGCAGCCGCTTCTTCCTGCGCGAGGACGGGCGCATGAAGGTGACGCCGCTGTTCATCGTCCTGCTCGTCGTGGAGGCCACCGACCTGCTGTTCGCCCTGGACTCCATCCCCGCGGTGCTGGGCATCAGCCAGGACGCCTTCATCATCTACACGTCCAACGTCTGCGCCATCCTCGGCCTGCGCTCGCTGTTCTTCGTGGTCGCCAGCCTGATGGAGAAGTTCCACCTGCTGAAGCTGGGGCTGAGCGCCATCCTCGCCTTCGTGGGCGTGAAGATGCTCATCACCTTCTTCGACATCCACGTCCCCATCGGCATCTCCCTGGGGGTGATTGGCGGCATCCTCCTGCTCGCCATCCTCGCCTCGCTCGTGTGGCCCAAGGCCCCCGAGCCGGGAGATGACCGCGAGAGCGCCAAGACCTGAGCCCCGCCGGGCGGGGAGGCTCGGGGTTTTCCTTGCAACCCGGGGGCCTTGCCGCCAAATGTGGAGGCATGTCCTCCACCGCCACGACCGATGGCATCCGCATCACCGTGAAGCCAGCCTTCTGGCCCGAGCGCAGCTCGCCGGAGTCCGGGCAGTACGCCTTCATGTACACGGTGGAAATCGTGAACGAGGGGGACGCCCCCGCGCAGCTCAGGGCGCGGCATTGGGTCATCACCGACGCGAGCGGGAAGGTGGAGGAGGTGAAGGGCGAGGGCGTGGTGGGTCGCCAGCCCCGTGTCGCCCCAGGTGAGCGGTTCGAGTACACGAGCTGGGCGATGCTGCGCACCCCGTTCGGCACCATGCGGGGCAGCTACGACATGGAGCGGCCGGACGGCTCGCGCTTCGCGGCCCGCATCGCGGAGTTCGCGCTCACCCTCCCCAACGCGCTGCACTGATGACGCCGTCGTCGACCAAGCGGGGGCTGCTGCTCGTCAACCTGGGGACGCCGGACGCGCCTCGGACGGGGCCGGTGCGCCGCTACCTGCGCGAGTTCCTGAGCGACCCGCGCGTGGTGGACATCCACCCGGTGGGCCGCTGGCTGCTGCTCAACCTCATCATCCTCCCCGTGCGTCCGGCGAAGAGCGCGGAGGCGTACCGCAAGGTGTGGATGCCGGAGGGCTCGCCGCTGCTGGTGCACAGCCGGGCGCTGGAGGCGGCCGTGCGCGAGCGGCTGGGCGGGGAGTACGAGGTGGCGCTGGCGATGCGCTACGGCAACCCCTCCATCCCGGACGCGCTGGAGTCCCTGCGCGCCAGGGGCGTGTCCGACTTCACGGTGCTGCCCCTGTATCCGCAGGAGGCCGCCTCGTCGTCCGCGTCGTCGTTGGCGCGCGTGTACGAGCTGCTGGCGGCCGGCTGGGACGTGCCCAACGTGCGCGCGGTGCCGGCCTTCCATTCGCACCCGGCCTTCCTGGACGCCTTCGCCCAGGTGGCGCGGCCGGTCATCGCGGACGCGCGCGCGGACCACGTCCTCTTCAGCTTCCATGGCGTGCCGCAGCGGCACGTCGTCAAGAGCGACCCCACGGGCCGCCACTGCCTCGCGTCCGAGGGGTGCTGCGACGTGCTCTCCGACGCCAACCGCCACTGCTACCGGGCGCAGTGCTTCGCCACCGCGCGGGGGCTGGCCGAGCGGCTGGGGCTTTCGCGCGAGGGTTGGAGCGTGTCCTTCCAGTCGCGGCTGGGGCGCACGCCGTGGGTGAAGCCGTACACGGACCTGGTGCTGCCGGAGCTGGCGAAGCGCGGCGTGAGGCGCCTGGCGGTCATGTGCCCGGCCTTCGTCGCGGACTGCCTGGAGACGCTGGAGGAGGTGGGCCTGCGGGCCCGGGAGCAGTTCGTGCAGGAGGGGGGCGAGTCGCTGACGCTCGTCCCCTCGCTGAACGCCCACCCGGCGTGGGTGGACGCGGTGGTCCAGCTGGTGCGCGAGTCCGACGGCGCCCCTTAGGGCTGGGGCTTCGCGGTGGGCGCGGCGGCGGGGGGCGGCGGCGCGTCCAGCGTGGTGAGCCGCAGCTTCAGCGTGCCCGGGGGCACCTGGAGCGCCTGGCTGGGGAAGGGGCCCTTCGTCGTGGTGGAGATGCTGCCCTCCCACGTGCGCCAGCGGCCGGCCTTCACCAGGAACTCACCCACGCCGACAATCTTCACCTCGGCGCTCGCGTCCACCGGCTCCAGCGCCTTCTCCGGCGTGGCGTCGCTCTCGTCCGGGTCCGTGGCGCGCGCGGGCACCGCGGGCGGCTTGGGGCGGGGCAGGTGCTTGCCCTGCAACTGCTCGGTGATGTCGTACTCGAGGCGGGCCACCTGCTCCCCGTCGTCGCCCGGGGTGAGCGACGCGAGCTTCACGCGGTTGCGCCGCTCCGTCTTGAGGGTGACGAACTGGGGGCCGAGCGCGTCGTGCGTGAGCAGCTCCGTGGCCAGAAGCCACGTGTCGTCGGGGCCCACCGGGTCCCTGGGGAGCTCCAGCACCAGCGACGCCAGGTTGCGGGTGACGCCGTGGAGGCCGTCGAGCACGAAGCCGCGCTCGCTCACCGTCCCCAGGTCCTCGACGGCGTCCTTGCCCGCGGGGATGACGCGCAGCTTGTAGTCACCGGAGTCACCGCGCTCGAGCACGAAGGTGAAGGCGCCGGGGAGCGAGACGCTGGCGACCGCGGTGGCGGGCTTCTCCTTCGGCGCGTCCTTGCCCTTGCCCTTCTTGCCCTTGGCGGAGGAGCTCGCCGCCTCCGGCTCCGGGGACGCGGCGGCGCCACCGCGCTCGAGGGTGAGCTGGTAGGTGACGGGGGCGCCCTCGGCGACCTTCCAGCGCAGCGCGAGCTTGGACGGGTCCACCGCGGGCTCCGCGGCCTTCGTGGGGGCCTCCGCCTGCTTCGGAGCCTCCGGCATGCCCGGCGGGCGGGGAATGGGTTCCATCCGCCCGCGCGGCTCTTCGCTGCACGCGGACAAGGACAGGGCGACGACCAGGCCGACAAGGCTTCGCTTCACGCGGGGACGCTCCTCTGGGAGTACACGCGGGATATCGAAGCCCCCGAGGGCATTTCAAGTCCGTCACCCGGCCGCGTTCAGTGGGCGGCTCGAGCCACGTAGAGGTCCACCTGCTCCTTGACGTGTCCGGCGAACTCGGGGTTGAGCCGCTCGAGGATGGCCCACTCCAGCTCCTGGTTCCGGCGCATGACGGGACGGGACGAGCGCATGGGCAGCGTGGGTTCGGCGGCGAGCAGCACGGTGGGGCCGTTGTTGGGCACTTCGTCCGGGGCGTAGTTCTGGTCGGCCGGCATGGCGGGCAACAACTGCGAGCGCCCCCCGTAGGTGCTGGCGTACAGCTCGTAGGCGCGCACGCGCAGGCGCCCGTCGGGCCGCGGCTGGGCCTCGACGTAGAGGCGGGACCAGCGCGAGCCCATGTCGAAGTTGCCATCCACCTTCCACGGCGTGTGCACGAAGCGCGGGTCCTTGCTGGGCAGCAGCGCGTAGCCCCGCTCGCCGAGCACCTCCTCCGCCGCCTTCATCACCGTGCCGGTCGGCAGGTCGTAGACGACGTAGCTGGAGGTCTGCTCGAGCAGCACCTTCTGCGGGGTGGCGCACCCCGTCATGGTGAGGGCTCCAACGAAAACGGACATCATCCGGCGAAAGCCTTGCGTCGTCATGGTCCTCGTCCTTGTCTCCCCGCCGACGGTGGGGCGGGGCCCGACGCGGGTCGGGGTTGGCTGAGGAACACAACGGCTCCCGCACGGGCGCATATCGCCGCGCGGAGGAGGGGCCGGGTCAGCTGTCGCGGGGCGCGGCGGCGCGCGAGAGCCTGTCGCGCACGGCGACGCCGAGCCCGCTGGCCGAGGGCAGGCACGCGACGAGCACGTCGTGTCCCCGCGCGTCCGCCTCGCGCAGGCGCGTGTAGAGCACGCGGGCGGCGCCGGCTGGCTCCTCCGGGACGTCGAAGCGGGGCACGTCGTCGGGGAGCGCGAGCCCCTGGGGGCCGAGCACGCCCACGCGCAGTCCCCGCGCGCGCAGCGCCGCCACGCGCGCGGCGGCCTCGTGGGGTTCGGCCAGCACCACGCCGGCGCGCGGCGCGTAGTGGGACGCGAGCGAGCCGGAGACGCGGACCTTGGACTCGGCGCGCACGGGCACCGCGTGGCCGAGCACGCGCTCCACGTCCTCGGTGGCCAGACCTCCGGGACGGAGGATGGCGGGCGCGCCCGAGCTCAGGTCGACGATGGTCGACTCCACGCCCACCGCGCACGGCCCGCCGTCCAGCACCAGGTCCACGTCGGTGCCCAGGTCCTGTCGCACGTGCTCCGCGGTGGTGGGGCTCACGCGGCCGAAGCGGTTGGCGCTGGGCGCGGCCACGCCGCCACCCAGGCGCTGGAGCACGGCGAGCGCCACCGGATGCGCCGGCACGCGCAGGGCCACCGTGTCCTGGCCGCCGGTGACGGCGTCGGTGGCGCGGGGCGTGCGCGGCAGCACGAGCGTGAGCGGCCCCGGCCAGAAGGCCGCGGCCAGCAGGCGCGCGCTGTCGGGGACCTCCCTGGCCCAGGAGGACAGGTGCTCCGCGCCGGGGAGGTGGACGATGAGTGGATGGGTGGCGGGGCGCCCCTTGATGGCGAAGACGCGGCGCACGGCCAGCTCGTCCTCGGCGTTGGCGGCGAGGCCGTAGACCGTCTCCGTGGGCAGGGCGATGACGCCGCCGCGTCGCAGCATTTCCACTGCGCGCTCGACGAGTTCCGGATTAAGCATGCGCGGTCGCACTGTCGCGCCGGAGGAAGGCATGGGCAAGTCGCACGTCTTCGATGCTCGCAGCCGGATGCCGGTGACGGCCAGCGAGCTGTTCGGCTGGCATGCCCGGGAAGGGGCGCTCGCCCGGCTGACGCCCCCCTGGGAGCGCATGGAGCTGCTGGAGCGCTCCGGTGATGGCATCCACCCGGGCGCCCGCGTGGTGATGCGCATGCGCGTGGGGCCCATCCCCCGGCGCTGGGTGGCCGAGCACACGGCCTATGTGCAGGACTCGCTCTTCCAGGACGTCCAGCGCTCCGGCCCCTTCTCCCGCTGGGTCCACACCCACCGGATGTGGCCGGAGCCGGCCCAGGGGACGTCGGTGCTGGAGGACGAGGTCGAGTACGTCCTGCCGCTGGGGCCCGCGGGCCGGCTGTTCGGCGCCGGCTTCGCGCGGCGCACGCTGGAGCGCATGTTCGCCTATCGCCACCGGGTGACGCGCGAGGACCTGAGGCGCCACGCGGCCTTCGCGGCGCGCGGGCCGCTCACGGTGGCCGTCACCGGCGCGTCCGGGTCGATTGGCTCCGCGCTGGTGCCGTTCCTCACCACCGGCGGCCACGCCGTGCGGCGCCTGGTGCGCGGCCCGGCGGACGCCGCGCGCTCGGAGGTGTCCTGGGCGCCGGACCGGGGCGAGGTGGACGTGGCCGCGCTGGAGGGCGTGGACGCGGTGGTCCACCTGGCGGGCGTCAACGTCGCCGGCCAGCGCTGGTCGCCCGCGTACAAGGACGCCATCCTGCGCAGCCGCGCCGAAGGCACGCGCACCCTGGCCGAGGCGCTGGCGCGGATGACGCGCAAGCCGCGAGTGCTGGTGTGCGCCGCGGGGATCAGCCTCTATGGCGACCGGGGCGACGAGCCCGTCACCGAGCAGAGCGGGGCGGGCGCGGGCTTCCTCGCGGACGTGTGTCGCGCGTGGGAGGCCGCGACGGCGCCCGCCGAGGCCGCGGGCATCCGGGTGGTGCACCTGCGCATCGGGCCGGTGCTCGACGCGCGCCATGGCGCGCTGGCGAAGATGCTGCCCGCCTTCCTCGCGGGCGGAGGCGGGCCGGTGGGCTCCGGGCGGCAGTGGATGAGCTGGGTGTCGCTGGAGGACGTGGTGGGGCTCGTGCACTTCGCCCTCTTCACCGACGCGGCGCGCGGCCCCATCAACGCGGTGGCGCCCGGGGCGACGAGGCAGGCGGACTTCGCCCGGACGCTCGGCCGGGTGCTGCGGCGCCCGGCCTTCTTCCCCGTGCCCGCCGGGGTCATCCGCGCCCTCTTCGGCGAGCTGGGTCAGGAGGCGCTGCTGTCGGGGGCCCGGGTGCTCCCCCAGGCGGCGGAGCAACTCGGTTACTCCTTCCTGCTGCCGGAGCTGGAGGACGCGCTGCGCTTCACGCTCGGCCGCACCACGGCGGGGCCGGAATACCGGCACGACTGAGTTCGGCGCTTGACAATCCCCCCTGCTGGGATTGATGGAATGCGCCTTATGATCCAGGTGGAAGGGCTGACCAAGTACTACGGTGAGCACGCGGCCATCCGGGACCTGGCCTTCACCATCGGCCAGGGCGAGGTCATCGGCTTCCTGGGCCTCAACGGCGCGGGCAAGTCGACGACGCTGAAAATCCTGGGGTGCGTGCTGCTGCCGACCGCGGGCCGGGTGGTCATCGACGGTCACGACGTGGTGAGCAATGCCCACGAGGTCCGGCAGCGTATCGGCTATCTCCCCGACGTCCCGCCGCTCTACGACGAGATGACGGTGGGTGAGTACCTCGCCTACGTCGCGCAGCTGCGCGGCGTCGCGTCGCGGGACACCGCGTCGCGGGTGGGGGAGGCGGAGGAGAAGACGGGCCTTCGCGAGGTGGACGGCGAGCTCATCTCCACGCTCAGCCATGGCTACCGTCAGCGCGTCGGCGTGGCGCAGGCGCTGGTGCACCGGCCCGCGCTGCTCATCCTCGACGAGCCGACGAGCGGCCTGGACCCGCGGCAGATCGTCGACATGCGCGACGTCATCCGGGGGCTGAAGGGCGCGCACACGGTGCTCGTCTCCAGCCACATCCTCCCTGAAATCTCCCAGACGTGTGACCGGCTCCTCATCATCAACAAGGGGACGCTGGTGGCGCAGGGCACCGAGGACGAGCTGGCGCGGAAGATGGGCGGCGGCGGCTCCATCGAGCTCGAGGTCCGGGGAGACCGCGCGCGCGCGCTGGAGGTCCTCGCCCCCTTCGGCGCGGTGGACGTGGAGCGCGCGGCCGACGGCGTGCTGTCGCTGACGCTGCGCGCCTCGCCGGAGGAGCGGCCGCGGGTGGCCCAGGCGCTGGTGGGCGCGGGGTTGGAGCTGCTGCGGCTGGACCAGGGCGCCGGCCAGCTGGAGTCCATCTTCCTGCGGCTGACGCATGGCCAGGAGGCGCGCGCGTGAAGGCCCTGCTCATCGCCCGCCGCGAGTTGTCCGGCTACCTGCGCACGCTCAGCGGCTACGTCGTCATCGCGGTCATCCTCGCGTTGAATGGCCTGTTCTTCAACGCGTACGCCCTGGGCGGCGCGAGCAAGCGCTCCGCCGAGGTGCTGTCGCAGTTCTTCTACTATTCGAGCGGCTTCACCATCGTCGCCTCGGTGTTCATCTCCATGCGGCTGTTGGCCGAGGAGCGGCAGACGGGCACGCTGCCCCTGCTGTACTCGTCGCCGCTGCGGGACCGGGACATCGTGCTGGGCAAGTTCCTGGCGGGGCTGGCGTTCCTGTCGCTGTATGTGTTGTGCACGCTGTACATGCCGCTGCTGGTGTTGGTGAACGGCAAGGTGTCGTTCGGGCACGTCGCGGCCGGCTACCTGGGTCTGCTGCTGCTGGGCAGCGCGTCGCTGGCGGTGGGCACGTTCGGTTCGGCGCTCGCGCGCAACCAGCTGCTGGCGGCCATCACCTCCGCGGTGATGCTGGTGGCGCTCATCCTCTGCTGGCTCCTGGCGCGCATCACCGAGCAGCCGCTGGCGGATGTCTTCAGCGCGATGTCGCTGTGGAACCAGCACTTCCCGCCGTTCCAGTCGGGGTTGGTCCACGTGCGCGACGTCGTCTATTACCTGCTCGTCACCTACGTGGCGCTGTTCGCGGCCACGCGGGTGCTCGAGGCGCGGAGGTGGCGATGAGCGCGCGTCCGGCGAGGGGTCTGCCCGTGACGCTGGCCTTCGTGGGAGGCCTGCTCGCGGTCTTCATCGGTGAGCGCATCCTGGGCGTGGGGACGGGCCGAGTGCTGCTGTCCGGCGCGGGCGTGGCGGTGGCGGTGGGCGCGGTGGCGTGGCGGTGGGCGCGTCGCCGGAGCGCCAGCGCGGACCGGCGCACCGTGGATGGCTGGGTGCTGGGACTGTATGGGGTGGGGCTCGCGGCGCTGGCGCTCTACTTCCTCCAGGCGGACGTGGGCGCGGTCCTCCTCGGAGGGCCCGTGGCGCGCGTGGCGCCGAGGCTGGCGGTCATCCTGGCGGCGCTGTTCCCGGCGCTGCTGGCGTGCGGCCTGGTGCCGCTGGCCCTGGTGGAGGCGGCCTCGGCGGCCATGGAGCGCGCGCCGGTGCTGGAGACGGGCCGCGCGCGCAGCGCGCTGTACTCCGGGCTGGGGATGGCCTTCGTGCTCGTGTTCGCGTTCGCGTCCATGTACGTGGCGACGCAGGCGAACGCGACGTGGGACCTGTCGTACTTCCGCACCGCGAAGCCCGGAGATTCCACCCGCAAGGTGGTGCGGGGCCTGAACGAACCGCTCCAGGTGACGCTCTTCTTCCCGCCCGCGAACGAGGTGGGCGAGGCGGTGGGGCAGTACTTCCGCGACCTCTCCGTGGAGAGCCCCCAGTTGTTCTCCGTGGAGCGGCTGGACCAGGCGGTGGAGCCCGCGCGGGCGCGGACCCTGGGCGTCACGAACAACGGCACCGTCGTGTTGACGCGCGGCGACCGCAAGGAGCCCTTCACGGTGGGCCTGGAGCTGGACCGCGCGCGTGGGCAGCTCCAGCGCCTGGACCAGGAGGTCCAGAAGCGGCTGTTGACGGTGGCCAGGCCCCGGCGGGTCATCTACTTCACGGCGGGCCATGGCGAGCGGGCGGAGACGCGCCCGGTGCCGGGCGAGCCGCCGCGTCCTCCCGTCTCGCAGTTGAAGGAGATGCTGCGCGCGCAGAACGTGGACGTGCGTCCCCTGGGCGCCGCGGAGGGGTTGGGAAACGAGGTGCCGGGCGACGCCGCGGTGGTGGTGGTGCTCGGGGCCACGCGCGACTTCCTCCCCGAGGAGCTCACGGCCCTGCGCGAGTACCTGGGGCGCGGGGGGCGGCTGTGGCTCGCGCTGGAGCCGGAGGGACCGGACTTCCAGCAGCTGCTGGCGCCCCTGGGGCTGAAGTACCTGAAGACGCCGCTGGCCAACGACCAGGTCTTCTTCCGCGTGTCACGGCAGCAGAGCGACCGGGGCAATCTGGGCACTGCGAGCTACAGCTCCCACCCCTCCGTCACGACGCTGTCCGCGCTGGCGGGGCAGGCGCCGGTGGCCTTCCTGGGCGCCGGGGCGATGGAGCAGGTGCAGCCGCTGCCCAACGGCCTCCTCCAGGACATCTCCGTGCGCGCGCACGGCGCGACGTTCGCGGACGCCAACGGCGACTTCATGCCGGACGCGGGGGAGATGCGTCGCCCGTGGCCGCTGGTGGTGGCGGTGGAGGCGCCGGCCGCCGCGGGCAAGCCGGCGATGCGGGCCGTGGTCATGGCGGACGCGGACGCGGTGAGCGACGGGGTGGTGACCAACATGGGCAACGCGTACCTCGCGGCGGACACGCTGCGGTGGCTCACCGGCGAGGAGGCCATCTCCGGCGCGGTGTCTTCCGAGGAGGACGTGCCCATCCAGCACACGCGCGAGCAGGACGTGGCCTGGTTCTACGTCACCGTCTTCCTGGCGCCCGCGCTGGTGCTGGCGGTGGGCTTCGTGACGACGCGGCGCCGGGGCCGACGGGCGCCGCGCCCGGTGGCGGGAGGTGAGCGATGAAGGTGCGGGACCTCGCCATCCAGGGGGCCCTCGCGGCCGTGGCCCTGGTGGCCGCCTACCTGGTGTGGCAGCGGGAGCCCGTGGGCGCTCCCACGGACGTGACGGTGGTGGACTCTCCCGCCCGCGCGCTCGACGTCGTGCGGTACGAGGACGAGACGCGCTACGTGGAGCTGTTCCGCGACGCGAAGGACCGGGACCAGCTCTGGGTCCGGTTGGGCCAGAAGCCCGCGAGGCCGGTCGCCGCGCCGCCGCTCGCGGACGGGGGCACGCCGGC
The DNA here is from genome assembly GCF_021412625.1 of Myxococcus stipitatus. The sequence continues at coordinate 476,416 of NZ_JAKCFI010000004.1, forward strand.
CTCCTCGGACGCGGGCTCGGATGTGGCCGCGGCTGCCGGGAGTGACGCGGGGACGACGGTGGCCGTCGCTCCGCCAGCGCCACCGCCGCCTCCGCGCGAGCTGCGCGCGAACGACGTGGCGGAGAAGCTCCTGCCGAAGTTCGGTCCGCTGCGCGCGATGCGGGCCCTGGGCGTCATGGACGCGAAGAAGCTGGAGGAGGTGGGGCTGGCCTCGACGCAGCGCAAGCTGACGCTCACCATCGCCGGCCGGCAGGAGGTCTTCTCGCTGGCCACGATGACGGGGAGCTGGGGCACGCCGTATCTGCGCCGGGAGTCGGACGGACAGGTGTTCCTGCTCGGACCGGCGCTGCTGCCGGACCTGGAGAACGCCAACACCCGACTGGTGGACCGGCGCCTGCATGTCTTCGACCTGGGAGACTTCGACTCGGTGGCCATCTCCTCGGCGGGGGCGACGCGCACGTTCGTGGCGAGCGGCAAGGCGCCAGGGCCCGTGTCGCTCGCTCCGGAGGAGGCGCCGGACAAGCCGGACGAGTTCGCGCGCAACTGGCATGACCGGGTGTGGAGGCTCATCCCGCTGGACATCCTCGGGCGGGACGAGGCGCCCCCGGGAGGCGAGCCCAAGGAGTCCTTCCGCGTGGAGTACCGTCGCGCCGGCAAGGTCGTGGGCGAGGTGGTGGTGGCGCGAGGGACGGAGGGCTTCTTCGCGCGGACCGAGCACACCAGTGGGTGGGCTCGGCTTCACTCGGGAGTGGACCCGCTCGTCACCGAGGCCGCGCGCGTGACGACGCCGGTGTCCTCCGCGCCGACGCCGTGACGGAGAAGCGGCTCCGATGACCAGGATCATCGGAGCCCGCCGTATGTCGTAACAGGGGGGCTCGCGCATCGAGTCCTCCTCCGTCGTCCAAGTCAGGGGCCGCCCCGTGTCACGCCGTGACACGGGAAACCTGAGGCGTCATCGACGCTCGTGAAAGTCCGTCTCCATGCGACCCCTCCTTGCGCGTCGCCGCTCCCGAGGAGCCCCCCCGGGCGCCGCCGCGCTGCTCTTCCTGTTCGTCTTCCTCCTCTCCTCCGCTCCTGCCCTGGCGCGCGGTACTCCTCCCAAGCCCGGGACGGAGTCCGGCGTCTGCGAGACCTGCTGCCCGAACCCGCCTTGTTCGGTGGACCCGGCGCCCAAGGCTTGCACCATCCTCTTCGGTCCCGACGCGGGGTGTTCGGGGCAGATGATCTGGGATGGCGGCTCCTACGGCGACTGTCAGGTCGTCGCCACCAGCAAGCGCTCCTGCTCCTGCGCGCCGAACACGGGCACGCAGGCGTGTCTGGGCAACGGCGTCTTCGGCATCTGTCAGAACAGCGGGACGGCCTCCCTGGAGGTCTGCAACGCGTGTGACGACAACAAGGACGGCACCGTCGACAACATCACCCCGGTGGACTGTGTCGTCGGGGGCAAGCTCGGGCTGTGCTCCCAGGGCCGGACGGCATGCTCCGCGGGAGCCCAGGTCTGCCAGCAGACCGTGTTCCCCACCACGGAGACCTGCGACGACCGCGACAGCGACTGCGATGGCGTGAGCGACACGGTGGAGTTCGGCACGCTGAGCTGCGGCACGGGGGCGTGCGCGAACTCGGTGCCCGCGTGTCTCAACGGCGGCTGGCAGACGTGCCAGCCTCGCCCGGCGTCCGCGGAGGTCTGCGACGGCGTGGACAACGACTGTGACGGCTCGACGGACGAAGCGCTGGGGACGTTGAGCTGTGGCCAGGGCCGGTGCGCGACGTCGGTGTCCGCTTGCATCGGGGGCGTGCCGCAGACCTGCGTCCCGCTGCCCGCGGAGGCGGAGCGTTGCGACGGCCAGGACAACGACTGTGACCTCGAGGTCGACGAGGGCAGCGTCTGCCGCTTCGACAACACGTCCTGTGGCTGTGTCCCGAGGACGCCGCAGCAGGCCTGCGCGTTCACGGCGTGTGGTCCGGCCCCCGATGGGTGCGGCGGAACGGTCGACTGCGGCCTCTGCCGGACCCCGTAGCGCGCCCCTTTCCCAGGTGTACCCGGAGGCGCTTGCGCGCTCATGGAGCGCGTGTGGGCCCCGGGTGCCTTCGATTTCCATCTCTTCGTAGGAACCCTCATGAAGCGTGCATTCGCATTCGCAGTGCTCTGGGTCTACGCCACGCAGTTGGTGGCGGCGTGCGGCGGCTCCATCTCCCCGCGAGACGAGCGCCCCGCGGCCGCCACGCGGCGGCAGACCCTCGACTTCCCACCTCCCACCGTGGCGTCGGACACCCTCCTTCTCACCCAGTCCGACGATGAGGGAATCGCCGCGGGCTCGACCGTCCCCAAGGGCTGGGTGACGTCCACGGGAACGGTTCGCTACACGTTCCCGCTGTGGACCCCACAGGGCCGCGCGGGAGTGGAGCCCCGGCTCGCGCTGAACTACAGCAGCGACGCGGGCAGTGGCGTGGCGGGCATGGGCTGGAGCCTGTCCGGCCTGTCCCGCATCTCCCGCTGCCGCAAGACGGTCGCCATCGACGGCGTGTCGGAGCGCGTGGCGTTCGATGCGAACGACCGCTTCTGCCTGGATGGGCAGCGGCTGATGGTCGTCTCGGGGACGTATGGCGCGGACGGCGCGGAGTACCGGACGGAGAACGACGTCTACGCGCGCATCGTGTCGGTGGGGACGGGCGTCAACGGCCCGGCCACCTTCAAGATGTACACGAAAGACGGCCTCGTCCTCACGCTGGGCGGTGGTGACAACGCCACGCACGTGCAGACGGTTGCGGGCGTGGCGCGGACGCTGTCGTGGGCGTTGTCGCGCGTGGAGGACCGCAGCGGCAATTACCTCACCGTGCGCTACGACCTGCCGAGCACGGCGGACGAGCAGCTCCCAGTGGAGATCAACTACACGGGGTCTACCGTCCCGGGCGCGCCGCCCGCGCTCTCCAGCGTGAAGTTCCTCTACGAGCTGCGCAAGGACGTGATGAGCAGCTACGTGAGCGGCTTCTTCCAACAGTTGCGCCGCCGGCTGCGCCGCGTGGAGATGTGGGGACCCACGGGGCAGGGGCAGGCGACCACCATCCTGCGCGCGTACGCGCTGGCGTACAGCTATGACGGCCTGCCCACGGCGACGGACGGCACCACCACCGGTAGCAGCGTCCTCGACCATGTGACCGAGTGCACGGGCTCGGCCGTCTGCCGCAAGCCCTTCACATTCACCTACGCGCCGTCCGCGCAGAAGCCCTGGTCGCAGGGCGCCTGGAACTACACGGAGTCCACGGACACGGTGCACCCGGGGGCCTACGGAGACCTCCAGTCGTTCCTGGCCGCGGACGTCAACGCGGATGGCTTCGACGACCTCGTCTATCGCAAGCGCATCGCCGCCTTCACCGTGGCGTGGTTCGTCCGCTACAGCAACGGCACGAGCTTCGGCGCCGAGCAGCAGCTGCTCGGCATCCCCTTGCCCGCGACGAGCACGGAGAGCACCAGCGACGCGCGCTTCACGGACTGGACCGGCGACGGAATCGCGGACTTCATGGTCTCCGTCCTCAACCCCACGACGAACCGGCGGGTCATCCACACGCTGGAGAGCTGGGGGAACGGGTTCAGCAACGAGCTCCAGGAGCCCGAGCTGGGGTCGTCGCCCTACAGCTTCTGGACGGTGGACCTCAACGGCGACGGTCTGCTCGACCTGCTGCGCTCGACCAGTGGCGTGATTGGCGACCTGAACTCCGCGGGCCTGGGCTTCCGCCTCGGCCCCATCGACAGCGGCGCGCCCCTGTCGATGACGCTCAACCCCATCGCCTTCCCGGGGTTGTCGGTCGGCTTCCCCATCGACCTGGATGGCTCCGGGCGCACGGGCCTGCTCGTGCCTCGGTGGGAGTGGAACTCCGACGACTATCCCTCCCTGGAGATCTCCGGAACCAAGTACGACTTCGTGGGCATGAACGCGGCGGGTGGGCGCACGTGGATCGAGACCGACATCTCGCGGGAGGAGGTGGCCCAGGAGCGCTATCTCTTCTTCGACGTGAACCGGGACGGCCTGGCCGACCGCATCTCCTATCCCCAGGCGGGTGGCGACGCGCGGATCCACCTCAACACGGGCGCGGGGTTCGTCACGCAGCTGGCCCAGACCTTCCCGGCGGAGGCGAAGGTGGGGCCCGCCGTCTCGACCACGCCGCCGCCGGAGGGGTGGGGCAACACGCGTCACTCCATCGACAATGGCGTGCGCATCGCTGACGTCAACGGGGACGGCCTCTCCGACATCGTGCTGTTGGACGTGGGCGTCCCCGTCACCGGCGGCAACGCGCGCGTGCAGACCCGGGTGCTGCTGTCCCGTGGCACCTCCTTCGTCGCGGCGCTGCTGCCCATGCCCGTGGGCGCCGTCTCGACGGACCGGGGCATGTACCGCTCGGTGGCGCTCGACGTGAACGGTGACGGCCTGACGGACTTCGTGCAGCCGGACGCCGCCACGCAGTCGTTGAAGGTGTGGATCCGCCAGGGCGTGAAGCCCTACCTGATGCGCTCCGCGACGGACGCGCTGGGCGCCCGCGTGGAGTTCGACTACGCGCCCGTCACCAACCCGGCCGTGTACACGCAGAGCCAGACGGCCTGCTACTTCCCGCTGACGTGTGTGCGCCAGGGCGTGTGGCTGGCGTCGGAGATGCGGGTCGACGCCGGGGACGGCCACCCCATGCGGCGCTTCACGTACAAGTACGAGGACGCGCGCACGGACGCGGTGGGCAAGGGGTTGCTCGGCGTTCGCAAGCGCACCATCACGGACCACGGCACGGAGACGCTCACCCGGGAGACGTATGGGTTCGGGCCGCGCGTCGGACAGCGCTACCCGCTGGCCCGGCAGCTCACCAACCGCCTGGTCCAGACGTGGTTGCCGACCGGAACCTGGGCCCGCGAGACGCAGGTGACGCCCGCCTACGTGGAGAAGACCGCGGCGGATGGGACGCGCTACTTCTCGCTCTACACGGCGTCGCGGACGGAGACCGAGTTCGTGCTGGGGCAACAGTCGCCGCTGTGGTCCGTCACGCGGACCGTGGAGGACTTCGACGCCACGTTTGGCAACGTGAAGGCGGAGAAGTGGACGTGGTCCGATGGCTACGTGACGCGCCGGGATACCGTCTACAGCAACCAGCTCTCCAACTGGCTGGTGGGCCTGCCCACTCGCGTGACGGAGACCGCGACGACGGCGCTGGGCGAGACGCGCGCCCGGGTCCAGTCGTTCACGTACTCACCCGCCACCGGGCTCCTCACGGACTCCGTCGTCGAGCCGGACTCGACGGATGTGGACGTGCGCCTGTCCACCCATCACGAGTATACGGACGAGGGACTGCGTCGCACCGTGACGCTGAGCAACCTCGCGGGCCAGACGCGGACGACCACCTTCGAGTATGACGCCGCGACGCGGACGACCGTCTCGGCCATCGTCAACGCGGCGGGGCATCGGCACCAGTTTGCGTATCACCCGGGCCTGGGCGTGCTGGCCGCGGACGTGGACCCCAATGGTGTCCGGCGGCGCTGGCAGTACGACGAGTTCGGGCGCGTCCGCCTCGAGGACGGCCCGACGCTCGCGGACGTCTCGTACGAGTACCTGCCGGGGCGGGTGAAGACGACCGTCGCCGGGGGAACGGAGTCCACGGTCCACCTGGATGCCCTGGGCCGCGCGACCCGGCGGTTGGGCCAGGACTTCGCGGGCAACCCCACCGAGGAGTCGTTCATCTATGACGCCCTGGGGCGCATGGTGGAGGTGAAGCGTCCCTCGCCCGCGGGCGGCACCGCCCTGGCGTCGACGCGCTACCAGTACGACGCGCTGGGCCGGCTGTCGCGCGTCACCCACCCGGACGAGACCTTCGCCACGACGACGTACTCCGGGCTGTCTCGCACGGAGACGAATGAGCGCGGCCACGCGACCACCACGGACGTGAACGGACGCGGATGGACGCTGCGCGTGCGTGAACCCAACCCAGCGGGCGGGTTGCTCGACACGACGTTCGCGTACGGGCCGTTCGGCGTGTTGAAGTCCACGGACGCCGTGGGGCGCCATGCCTCGCTGGAGTACGACGTGCGGGGCCGGCGGACCCGGTTGACCGACCTGTCCACCGGTGTTTCTCAGACCTACTACACGGCGTTCGGGGAGACGCGGCGCACCGTCGACGCGGCGCTCGAGGAGCAGGTCTTCACGCACGATGCGTTGGGGCGCGTCACCCAGGCCACCACGCCGCTCGGCCTGCATACCTACACGTGGGACACGGCGGCCAATGGCGTGGGCGCGCTCACGGGCACCACCAGCGCGGACGGTGTCTCCACGGCCTACGTCTACGATTCGCTCGGAAGGCGGGAGCTGTCGAGCACGGAGGTCGATGGGACCGCCTATACGTTCGACTTCACGTACGACGCGTATGGTCGGCCGTCGACCGTGGTCTATCCGGCGGTGCCGGGCACCACGCGCTTCAGCGTTCAGTACGGCTATACCCCCCGAGGCGACCTGTTGGACGTTCGCGAGGTCTCGACCCAGCATGTCTACTGGCAGGTGGGGGCGCGCACGCCGAGCGGCCATCTGAGCCACGCCATCCTCGGCAATGGCGTGGAGAGCCACTATCTGCACGACTCCGTCGGCGCGCTGCGGATGGTGGAGACGGGGCTGGGGACATCCGACGTCCAGCGGCTCCTCTACGACTACGACGCAGCGGGGAACCTCACGTCCCGTCATGACGGCGTGGCCGAGTCCACCGAGGACTTCGCCTATGACAGCCTGGACCGGCTGTCGCGTTGGACGGTGTTCCAGAACTGCCAGCGCTCCATCATCGACTACGGCTACTCCTCGGACGGCAACCTCACGGCCCGCACCACCGTGGAGGGGACTGCTCCGAGCGAGACGTATGCCTACGGGCAGAACGGCGCGCCGCCGCATGCGGTCACCCAGGGGCCCCTGGGGGCGTATGGCTATGACGCGCGAGGCTTCCGCGTGTCGGCGCCGGGTGGCACCACGGTGCAGTACACGGTGGCGGGGTTGCCCCACCACATCCAGCGCGGTACCGAGTCACTGTCCTTCCAGTACGACGCCTTCGACGCGCGCGTCCGCAAGGTGAACGCCAACGGCGACTCGACCGTCTCCGTGGAGGGTGGACTGTACGAGAAGAGTGTGCAGGGCAGCGTCGTCAGCCATGTCCTGTCCGTGACGGCGGGAGGGCTGCCCGTGGCCCGGGTGACGCTGACGCAGCTGGGCAGCGGACCCACCGGGCGCAGCGTGTCCTACGTCCATCGGGATCCGCTGGGCAGCGTCGAGTCGATCTCGAACGCGCAGGGAGCCCTGGTGACGCGGATGAAGTTCGACCCGTTCGGTCGCCGCGTGTTCCCGCAGGCGCTCGCCGCGAATGCCGCGCCGGTGGTCCAGCAGGCGTCGCACGAGGGCTTCACCGGCCACCAGCATGACGACGAGCTGGGGCTCGTCGACATGAAGGGGCGCGTCTACGACCCGATGGTGGGGCGCTTCCTCTCACCGGACCCGTTCATCCAGTCGCCCTTCCGGAGCCAGTCGCACAACCGCTATTCCTACGTGTGGAACAACCCGCTGCGCATGGTGGACCCGAGCGGCTTCATGGCCCGGAACATCACCTGTGGCGAGACGCCGGACCAGGGCTGCTCGGAGACCGTCGACGTGGGCGGGCCCGCGGATGACGGCGTGGGTGACACCACCATCTACGGTCCCTACATCGGCTGGCAGAACGACACCTGGTACACGACGGGGCCGGATGGTCGGCGCCGCTCACCGGGGCGCGTGCCGGGCACCGTCACGGCCGGGGAGCTGGAGGCCATGTCCGCCGAGGCCCGGCGCGACTTCTTCCGGGACAACTCCGTGGATGGCCGTGTGCCGAAGAACTTCGGCACGGATGAGCTGGACGCGGCGGCCGAGGAGCTCAACGACCAAGCCCAGACGGGGATGGTGGAGATCCTGAAGCAGCTGCGCAGCGTGGTGGGAACCGGAGGGGGGGCATCGGCCGTGGTTCCTCCCTTCAAGGGCACCGCGGGCGCCATCGCGGTGGCGAACTGGAAGAGCGTCAAGCAGTTCGGCCACACCTTCTCTCGCCACGGCGCGGGCATGAAGAACACGGAGAACCTGTTGGGCCGCGCGAGAGGGACTGGCGATGCCCAGGGGCAGTGGCTCAACAATCAGAAGGCCGCTGACTTCCTGAGCCAGGTGAAGCTCAGCGGGAAGGACGTGCAGCGGGTCCAGATTCCCGAGGGCCTGGGGCAGGTCATCCGTCCGGACGGGGCCATCGTCCCGGCGAACTGGGCCAACGTCGTTCCCAGCCGGACAGGCATCTTGACGGCCTATCCGATTCTGCCCTGATCGAGCGAAATGCGATTCGCACTCGACATCGGCCGGCGGCAGGAACTGCCTGGGCTTCAGGTCCGCGACGACGAGGAACTGGATGATGTCCGGTCCATCCTCGCTGACGTGTGCGCGGCCCTCTCGGAGGTGGGGGCCGTGGACTTCGTCGCCTCGGGCTTCGGGCAGGCACGCTGGCCAGTCGATGTCGGGACGGATCTCCCCGTGTTCCTAGAGCAGTTACCCGAGGCGCTGGACGCCCTCGACGCGGGGCGTGAGTTCACGCTCGACTTCTATGAGCAGGGGCTGGAGCGGACCCTCCGATTCCAGCCAGTGGCCGGCGGCTATCGCGTTCGATGCGAGAGCCATACGGCGTGGAAGCCCGCTCCGGAGGTGGAGGTCATCGAATCGAGAGGACTGCGGACGATGCTCGTGGACGTCCGGAGTCGCTTCATGGAGGTCCTCGCGGCGGCGGCGCCCCAGGTCGCCGCGCATGCCTGGGTGCGAGCCTGGGCCGGAGAGGCGTGATAGAGCCGGGGCCAGCGAGTCGCGAGCCTCCTTCGCGACACCGGAGACCTCGATTCTCTTCTCCGGGCGCACGCTCCCACTCTGGGGGTGCCGTGCCAGCCACGAACAGCTCCTCGTCGTCGCCGGGGACCTGGAGGTCATCGAGACCGACCTCGCCGCCCACGAGCCGGGCCCGCGCTGACTCAGGCCGCCGTGCCCGCGTCCAGCCCCAGCCGGACATCCACGAAGCTGTACGGGGCCCACGGCCCCGTGAAGCGGAACGCGTAGAGGTCCGAGCGGGCCGCCAGCATCCGGACCTTCGCCTCGAAGTCCTGCACCCGCTCCCGCATCACCAGGAACGCCGCGTTGAGCAGCATCCGCTCCCCCACGGGCGACGCGGTCCGCGAGGCCACCGACAGCGAGCGCAGCCCCTCCATCAGCGCGGCCATGTCCAGCGAGGCGCGCGTCTCCACCGCGCTCCCCACCCGCCGCTCGTGCTCGTGCTCGGATTCGCCCTCGCGACGCTTGAGCGCCGCGTCCTCGCCCTCCATCCGCCGGGCGAGGTGCTCGCGGTGGTGGAGCACCTTCAACCCCAGCTCCACCTTGCCCTCCAGCGCCTCCAGCGCTCCCAGGAGCGCGTCCCTGGCCGCACGCAACAGCGCGCGCACCTGCGCCTCCGAGGGCAACACCGTGCCGAACGCCACCGGCAACACCGTGTGCTCACGCAGCACCACCTCCGTGGCCCGCTGGTGCGCCAGCAGGTTCGCCCGCGTCGGCCCCACCCTCAGCCCTGGCGCGTCGGAGACCAGCGCCGCGAGCCCGCCCTCGTGCACCGCGCGCACGTCCGCCGGCGGCATCCCCAACCCGATGCTCCCGAAGTCCAGCCCACCCTGAGAACGCACCACGCCATACAAGTAGCGAGGCCGCTCCACCGGCTCCTCCGGCGCTCGCGAGGGCGCCTGGCGCGGCTCCGCCACCGGCGCGCGCTTGGGACTGGCGCGCGTGGGAACGGTCCGCTTGCCCGACCTGCTCACGGGCGTCTTGGTGCGGGAGGACCTGGGCATGCGCACGCTCCTAGCGGGCCTCGGCGCCTCCCCGGAGCGCGAGGATGCGGCGCACCTCCGCCACCAACTCGTCCGGCAGGCACGGCTTGGTGACGAACGAGTCGCACCCCGCCCCCTTCGCCTCGTCCGACTGGCCCGTCATCGCATGGCCCGTGAGCGCGACCACGGGGATGGCGCGGGTGCGGGCGTCGTTCTTCAAGCGCCGGGTCGCCTCCCACCCGTCGATGATGGGCAGCGACAGGTCCATCAGGATGATGTCCGGCGTCAACGCGAACGCCTGGTCCAGCGCCTCCTGGCCGTTCCTCGCCTGCGCCACGCGGAACCCGGAGAACTCCAGGTACTCCGCGTACATCTCTCGCGCGTCGTCATAGTCGTCGACGACGAGCACGAGCGGCTTGAGCGTCGGGGAGGAGTTCGTCATGTCCGCCTCGTGCGTCGTGGGAAATGCAAGGTGAAGATCGACCCCTGTCCCGGGGTGCTCTGGAGGGAGACGCGGCCCCCCAGCATAGTGGCCAGTCGACGGCAGATGGACAGCCCCAGGCCGGTGCCTCCATAGGCGCGAGTCGGAGAACTGTCCACCTGTTGGAAGTCCTCGAAGATCTTCTCCTGATACGCCGGGTCGACGCCAATCCCCGTGTCCGTCACGGAGATGGACATCGTCGACGTGGCCGGGGCGTACTCCGCCGTCACCTTCACCTCGCCCTCATGCGTGAACTTCAGCGCATTGGACAGGAGGTTGAGGACGACCTGCTTGACCTTCTGCCGGTCGCCATGCACCTGCGGCAGCCTGGGCGCCAGGTGGGTGCTCACCGCCAGCTTGCTGCGCACGATGATGGGGTCCATCTCCGCCATCACCTCCTGGAGCAGCTCCGGAATCCGGAAGTCCGACAGGTTCAGGGGCATCCGCCCCGCCTCGATGCGGGTGATGTCCAGGATTTCGTTGATGACCTCCAGGAGGTGTCGCCCGTTGGAGTCGATGCGGGTGAGGTTGCGCTTCTGCGCCGGGCTCAGCTCTCCGGACACGCCCTGCAGGAGCATGTTGGTGTAGCCGAGGATGGCGTTGAGCGGCGTGCGGAACTCGTGGGACATGTTGGCCAGGAACTGCGACTTGGCCGCGCTGGCCTGCTCCAGCTGGATGGCCTGCCGGCGCAGCTTCTCGTTCTGTTCGGCCAGCTCCGCGGTGGCCACCTGCACCCGCGCCTCCAGCAGCGTGGAGACCTCCCGCAGCCGCTCCAACAGGCGCGCCTTCTCCAGCGCCTCGCTCCGGTCGTGGAAGAGGGTGACGATGCCCGTCAGCTCGCCGCCATCCCCCATCACCTTGCTGGCCACGGCCTCCATGGGACGCGTCGCGCCGGTGGCCGGGTCCACCAGGCCCAGTTGTCCTCGCCAGCGCAGGCTGCCCTCCGCGCCGAGCAGGTTGGCGAGGAACGAGGAGAACGTCGCGTGGTTGGAGCGCACCCGCCGCTGCGCCGCGCGGCCCGCGTCCGGGGGCGGCGTGAAGAGCTTCTCCGCCGGGTCGTTCATCATCACCGTGCCGCCGGAAGGCGCGGACAGGATGATGGGGTCGGCCACCGAGTCGAGCACCCGGTCCAGCCGGTGGCGCTCGCTGCGGGCCTCGCGCTCCGTGGCGCGCAGCCGCCGGTAGCTCTCCCCGAGCGCCTGCGTCGCGCGGCCCAGGTCCGTCACGTTGCGCAGCACGCTCACCATGGCCTCGCGCCCGTCCGGCTCGTACACCCGCTGGGTGACGAGCTCGAAGAGCAGGTCCATGCCCTCCACCGGGTCCACCAGCGGCACCTCGCGCCGGCTGGGGCCCGGCACACGCCCGGCGGCGGTGCTGGAGAGCACCGCCGCGAAGACGCGCTGGTTGAGCTTCACCGCGCGGCGCCGCCCCTCGCTCGCCTCGGGGCCGGCCACCAGGAGCGCCTCCGCGCGCGCGTTGGCCAGGTGGGGACGGCCCTCCAGGTCCGTCAGGAGCACGGGGTCCACCACCGCGTCGATGATGCGGCGGAACAGGCCGCTGCCGCCAGGACCCAGCGGCCCCGCCGCCTGACGCGCCAGGAAGGGACCGGCGTGGCTGGCCACCCAGGAGACCTCGGCGGGCAGGGCGGGGCCGCTCGCCCAGACCAGCAACAGCCCCACCGGCGGCGAGCCCGCACGCCCCAGCGGCACGGTGAACACGCCGCCCGCCGCGCCCACCCGCGGCAGCGCCGCGCGAGGGCCCGAGACGAAGCGAGGCTCCTGCTGCCCCAGGGCCTCCACCAAGGGGTGGCGCGGGTCCTCGGTCCGCGCCTCCAGCTCCATGCACTGGGTCTGCGTCAGCCCGTGGGCCGCGAGGCAGACGAGCCTTCCGCCCGGCTCCTCGCGTGCCACGCACGCGGCGGCGGCGGCGCGCGCGTGGTGCGTGAGCCACGCCACCACCGCCTCCGCGCAGGGCCGGGCCGCGTCGCAGGCCAGGAGCTGCTCCGTCAGGGCGAGGCGCGCATCCGCGGTCGTCGGGGGAGAGGGGGCCAGGGGCGCGAAGGAGGCCAATGCGTCAGACTCCGGGAGAGGGACGAGGTGCCGTGCCGTGGGAGGTGTCGTCGGTCCGGACCTCCACGAACGTCACCACGACGCGCGCGGAGGTCCAGGGGGCGTGGAGGAGGGCGCTCGCGGTGGCCTCGTCCCAGCGAAGCCCCTGGTCGAGGACCCGGTCCATGACGTCGACGAGGCTGTTGCTCCCAGCCAGTTTTTCCACGGGCATCCGGTATCACTCCCCAGGGCCGACCTGCCCCCCTTCTAGCGTGGCCCGTGAGGTCGCCCCACCGCTGACTCACGTCCCCGCGCGACTTGCCAACACCCGGGGGTCGGCTCTGTCCGCTCGTTTACATCCCGAGGGGCTCCGAAGCTGGGCAGGCAGGCGTGCCCGGCGTGGCCTCTGTCGGGTTATCGCGTCTCGCCCGCGTCCCTAGCCTTGGTCCATGGACGACACGCGCATCCACAGGTCGCTCTGGACGGTGACGACGCCCCCGCGCGACTTCCCGGCGCTGAACGCGGACCTCTCGGTCGACGTGGCCATCATCGGCGGGGGTGTCGCGGGCCTGACGACGGCCTTGCTGCTCAAGCGCGCCGGCAAGCGGGTGGCGGTGCTGGAGATGCACCGCATCCTGTCGGGGCAGACGGGGCAGACGACCGCCCACCTCACGGAGCTGCTGGACACGCCCTATTCCTCGCTGCGCCAGGACTTCGGCGAGAAGGGCGCGCGGCTGGCCGCCATGTCCAGCCGGGTGGCGCTGGAGCAGATCGCCACGCTCGTCGAGACGTTGCAGCTGGACTGCGGCTTCCAGCGGGTGCCGGGCTTCCGCTACGCGGAGACGGCGCGGGAGCTGGAGTCGCTGGAGCGGGAGCTGCCCGCGGCGCGCGACGCGGGGCTCATCGCCTCCGTGGTCCGTACCGCGCCGCTGCCGTTCCCCGTGAAGGGCGCCATGCGGGTGGAGGACCAGGCCCTGTTCCATCCTCGCCAGTACCTGCTGGGGCTCGCCGACCGCATCCCTGGCGACGGCAGCCACCTCTTCGAGGGCACGCGGGTGACGGACATCCACGACGGGCGCCCGTGCCGTGTCGTCACCGACCGGGGCACCGTCAACGCCACCGCCGTGGTGGAGGCCACCCATTCGCCGCTCAACCGCGTCTCCTTGCAGACGCGGTTGTATCCGTACCGCACCTACGCGGTGGCCGGGCCGCTGGAGGGGCCGCTGGAGCCGGGGCTGTACTACGACTCCCAGGACCCCTATCACTACAGCCGCACGCAGGTCGTGGACGGGCGCGCGTACCTCGTCGTCGGCGGCGAGGACCACAAGGTGGGCGCGGAGGAGGACACCGACCGGCGCTACGCCGCGCTCGCGGACTACACCCTCCGGCGCTTCCCGGTGCGGCAGCTCACCCATCGCTGGTCCGGACAGGTCATCGAGCCGGTGGATGGCCTGCCCTTCATCGGCCGCAACGGCTCGAGCCGACACGTCTACGTCGCCACGGGGTTCTCCGGGACGGGCATGACGTTCGGCACGCTGGCGGGCATGCTGCTCACCGACCTCATCCTCGGCAACGAGAGTCCCTTCGCCGCGCTGTATTCGCACTCGCGCAAGAAGCCGCTGGCGGGCGTGAAGGACTTCATCCAGGAGAACGCGGACGTGGCCTTCCGCTTCGTGGCGGACCGGCTGGCGCGTCCGGAGGGACGGCACCTGTCCGACGTCGCCCCGGGTGAGGCGAAGGTGCTGGAGGTGGAGGGCCAGAAGGTGGCGGTCTACCGCGAACCGGACGGCACCGCGCACGCGGTGTCCCCCGTGTGCACGCACCTGGGCTGCCACGTCCACTGGAACGGCGCGGAGCGCTCCTGGGACTGCCCCTGTCACGGCGCGCGCTACAGCCCCACGGGGAAGGTCCTCAACGGCCCGGCGATGAAGGACCTGCCGTCGCGAAAGCTCCCCGAGTAGGGCCGCGGGCCCCCTGTTTCTTTCGACCCGAGTCATCCCTGGAGACAGAAGAGGACGCCATGAACGCACTGGAACTGCTGACCCGGCAGCACGACGAGGTGAAGGAACTCTTCGAGCGGTACGAGAAGCTCCCCGACCACGCCGACGCCCGGCGCCGGGAGCTGTTCGTGATGATCGCCGACCGGCTGGGCGCGCACACCGCCATCGAGGAGCAGTTCTTCTATCCGGCCGCCAAGGCCCGTGACACGGAGGACCTGCTGCGCGAGGCCCTCGAGGAGCACCTGTCCGCCAAGCGCATCATCGCGGACCTGCTCGAGATGGAGCCGGATGACCCGGAGTTCGACGCCAAGATGATGGTGCTCAAGGAGCAGGTCGAACACCACGTCGAGGAGGAGGAGGGCGACCTCTTCAAGAAGGTCCGCAAGCTCCTGTCGCGCGAGGCGCTGGACGACCTGGGCATCCAGATGGAGCTGGAGTTCGAGGACCTGATGGAGGCCGGGCCCCGGCGCCAGGTGCCGGAGCAGACGGAACACGCCGCGCCGCTCTGAGCGCTCGTCGTTGCAAGAAACGGGTTGCGCGGGGCGGTGGGCGCGGCAGCATTCCGCCCCTCCATGCCGCGTTCCGCTCCCACCGCCCCGCGCCTGCCCGAAGCCTTCACGCCCGCCGTCCGCCGCTCCCTGGCCCGCGCCGACCCGACGCTGGGCGCGCTGATGAAGCGGGTGGGGCCGTTCCGCATGGAGCTGAGCCCCCTGCACAGCCCCTTCGCGGCCCTGGCCCGCTCCATCGTCTTCCAGCAGCTGCATGGCCGCGCCGCCACCACCATCTTCGAGCGGGTGAGCACGTGCGTGGGCACCGGACGCAAGTTCACGCCCCAGGCGTTGCTCGCCACCCCGGAGAGCACGCTGCGCGAGGCGGGGTTGTCCGCCAACAAGCTCGCCGCGATGCAAGACCTGGCGCGCAAGTCGCTGGATGGCACCGTGCCTCCCTTGTCCAAGGTGAGGCGCATGGACGACGCGGCGCTCATCGAACACCTCACCCAGGTGCGGGGCATCGGCCAGTGGACGGTGGAGATGCTGCTCATCTTCCGCCTGGGCCGGCCGGACGTGCTGCCCGTGGACGACTACGGCGTGCGCAAGGGCTTCATGCTCGCGTACGGCCAGCCGGAGATGCCCCGTCCGAAGGCGCTGCTGGAGTACGGCGAGCGCTGGCGCCCCTGGCGCACGGTGGTGAGCTGGTACCTGTGGCGGGCCACCGAGCTCTCGTGGGACTCGTAGGCGACTGAGCGCGCCCGTGGCGCCCACCGAGGCCAGGGGAGCGGACAGGGGCCCGTGGGGTACGTGCCTTGCGGCACCGCGCCCGCATCCTCACCCGTAGGGACACGGGAAGAGAGGGATGCATGCGCGCACTGAGCTATCAAGGGCCCTTCCGGGTCCGCGTCGAGGACAAGCCGGACCCTCGCCTCGAGCACCCGCAGGACGTCATCCTCAAGGTGACCCGCACGGCCATCTGTGGCTCCGACCTGCACCTGCTCCACGGCATGGTGCCGGACACCCGCGTGGGCCACACCTTCGGCCACGAGTTCACCGGCGAGGTGGAGGAGCTGGGGTCGGAGGTGACGCAGCTGCGCAAGGGGGACCGCGTCGTGGTGCCCTTCAACATCTCCTGCGGGAGCTGCTTCTACTGCCAGCGCAACCTGACGGCCCTGTGTGAGAACAGCAACCCGGAGAGCGACATCGCGTGTGGCGTGTATGGCTATTCGCACACCACGGGGGGCTATGACGGCGCGCAGGCGCAGTACGTGCGCGTCCCCTTCGCGGACGTGGGCCCCATGAAGATTCCCGATGGCATGGAGGACGAGGAGGCGCTGTTCCTGGGCGACATCCTCCCCACCGGGTACATGGGCGCGGAGATGGGGGAGATCAAGGGCGGCGAGACGGTGGTGGTGTTCGGCGCCGGGCCGGTGGGGTTGTTCGCCATGCGCTCCGCGTGGCTGATGGGGGCCGGGCGCGTGGTGGCCGTGGATTGCGTGCAGTACCGGCTCGACTTCGCCGCGCGCTACGCGAGGGTGGAGACGGTGAACTTCCGGGAGGTGGAGGACATCGTCCTGTATCTGAAGGAGCTGTTCGACGGGCGGGGCCCGGACGTGTGCATCGACGCGGTGGGCATGGAGGCGGAGGGCTCCAAGACGCGTCGAGTGCTGGGGCTGGGCCTGAAGCTGGAGGCCGGCGCTCCCACGGTGCTGACCTGGTGCATCGATGCGGTGCGCAAGGGAGGCAATGTCTCCATCGTCGGGGTGTATGGGCCTCCGTGGAACGTGCTGCCCATCGGCACGGCGATGAACAAGGGGCTCACGCTGCGGATGAACCAGTGCAACGTGCGCCGCTACATGCCGCACCTGATGGAGCACATCCGCGACGGCCGCATCGACGCGAAGGGCATCATCACCCACCGCTTCTCCCTGGAGCAGGCCCCGGAGGCCTACCACCTGTTCGCGAACAAGCAGGACCACTGCGTCAAGTGTGTGCTCACGCCGCACTGAACCGCGGGCCCAGCCCGCGAAGGAGTCGAGCCATGCAGACCCATCCCATTCCCGGCGCCGCGGCGGACCTGGACCTCGCCAGCCGTCCCGGAGTGCCCATGGAGCGTGCCCCCCAGCCGTTGCCCGGGGCGCGTGTTCCCATCCGCCACCAGCGCTCGGACGTGCGCGTGTTCAAGCACGTGGGGCGCGCCAGCCTCCCTCCGGTCTTCGGCACCGCGCAGCCGCCCCATGGGTTGAGCGGGCTCTTGCGGAAGGTGGCCTACGCCTACCCCGACCACCTCGCCCGGCATTGGATGGGGCTGCTGCTGGCGGACCGGGTGGATGTCTGGGAGCACCGCCTGCGCGGCGTGCTCCCCTGGGCCTTGCCCGCCGTGGGGGGCCTGGCGCTCGCGCGCTGGGGGTGGCGCAGGTTCGCGACCCGCTGAGACGGGAGGGGCTCCCACCCCGGCGACCGGGGCAGGGCGCTCTCGGGACGGAGAGAGGTGGGGCGACTTGGGGCGCGTTCTCTGTGAGGATCTCCCCATGTCGCCCGCGAAGCCCCCACCGAGACGTCCGGCCGCACGCACGCCCTCTTCGGCACCGAAGCCTTCGGAAGGCGCGGTGCCGAAGAAGCCCGCCGCGCAGGGCAAGCCGGAGGCCCGGAAGGGTGGACGCAAGCCGGACGCTCCCGCGAAGGCCGCGGCGAAACAGAACGCGGCCTCGGGTGAGGCGCAGGCTCGCGGCGCGAAGGCGACGGCTTCGGAT
Source organism: Myxococcus stipitatus (assembly GCF_021412625.1). Next base: position 494,066 of record NZ_JAKCFI010000004.1, read on the forward strand.
GATGCGCCAGCACGTGGCGCGCAAGCGAAGGCGACGGCCTCGGGGGCGGTCGCTTCCGCGAAGGGGACGAGAGCGAAGCCCGTGGGAGCTTCCTCGGGGCGAGGTCCGCAGGCGAAGCAGGCTGGCAGCGCACAGGGGGCGGCCCCCGCGAGGCGCGCCCAGGCGAAGTCCGCCGGGGGCGGCACCTCGTCTGGTGGGGACAGGGAGGCCTCGAGCAAGACACGCGGCGACTCGTCACTGCCCATCGGAGCCACGGCCGCGGCGCTGGAGGTGCGCGGCCCGGTCTCCCATGAGCAGCCCGGCGCGCTCCTCGCGGAGGAGCTGTTCGACGAACCGGATGCGCCCGGGCAGCTCGAGGCTGGAGAACGCGAGCCCCGGGAAGTCGAGGCCCAGAGCACTCGCGTGTCCCATGGAGCGGACTCACGGGAGTCATCGGATGGACTCGAACCCGACGAGGCCGGGCGGCTCGGCACGCTCCTGTCCATCCGGCATGTGTCGAAGAACCTCTCCGCGCGGGAGTCACCGGGCGCGGACTCGACGGAGGCTCCCGCTCCAGCGCCCTCGCGTGGGGCCCCCGTCCCCAACACGCGGTCTCCCCTGTCGGAGGGCGAGGTCGACACGGAGGTCCTCCGGGTCTCCGAGCTGGCGCCTGTCGAGGGCCGCTTCGACGGCATTCCGCTGCTCCTCCTCGCGGAGCCGGAGGTGTTCCGGACGCCCGGCGTGCTCGGCTCCACGATGGGCAAGACGGTGCCCGGCAAGAGCGAAGCGGGACCGACCTTCCCGGGCGCGGTCCGCCTCTTCACCCAGGCCATCAACCGCGTGGGCGAGACCTTCGTGGAGACGGAGGATGGACGTCAGGCGCGGTCCACGCCGCCCTCCGACGAACAGCGCTTCTCCGTGGTGCTGCGCAACACGTCGGGCCGTCCCATCCACCTCCACGTGAAGGGCTGCCTTTATTCCAAGTACCTCACGCCACAGTTCCCCCGGCCAGCGGACGGTGGCGCGCCGTTCAATCCCCGCGACGAAAATCCCCTGGACGAGGACCTCACGGGGCTGGTGGCTCCCGGGAAGGGCCGGGCCAAGGTGCCGGACCCTCGCGGGCTGTTCTTCCGGGGCCCGCACGCGGTGCTGGCCGCGGGCTGGCTCGATGCGTGCGTCGACGACCGGGAGGACGCGGAGCGCGAGCGCGCGCCGCTCGTCCGCGACGACCTCGACCTGTCGCGTCTCGACTCCGCGCGCCTGGGCACGCGGGGGTATCTCGAGGGGAGCGTCGTGGTGAAGCCCGGCGCGACGGTGGTCGTCCTGGAGGCCCGACACGAGCGGGGCGGTACGCTCCGCGCCCTCCTGGACTTCGTCGCGAGGGACGCGAAGGGCGGCGTGGACGCGGGCGCGAGGTTCCGGCTCGCCACGGTGGCGAGCCCCCGCTCGCTGACCGACGAGGACCTCGCGGCCCTCGTGCGAGGCGAGTATCCCCAGGCGGAGATGGGCGCCCCCGTCGCACCGCGACGCGGCGATGCGTTCGACGCCATCCAGGGCGTGGTGGATGCCGGCAGCCGCTTCCTGGGCGGGCGCACGCTGCCGCTGTCCCGTGGCACGCGCACGGGCGACCTCGTCATGTCCACGATGACGCGCAACGCGGGAGCCCGGCACGACGCGGGAGTCCTCGCGGGGAGCACCCGGTCGAACGACGGCGCGCGAGGAACGACCTTCGAGCTGACCTACGTGCTCGAGAACCCGGGCGACGAGGACCTCGAGGTGGAGCTGCTGGTGACCTCTCCACGCGTCCAGGCGGGGGAGCGCTTCTTCCCTCAGGCGGGTGTGTTGATGCTCGCGATGCGGGTCGACGGGCAGCGGATGGAGGTCCGACTCGACGAGCGAGGCGCGGGGCGGGTCCTGTCCGTGCTCGACATCCCCGCGTCGGACCGTCGCGAGGTCCGTGTCGAGTGGACCCACGTGGGAGGCTCGTTCGCGCCCCTCGGCCTGGAGTTCCGCGCTCGCGGCTGAAGGCCGCGTCCCCCAGGCCCGTGCCCCACGGCGGCACGGGCCCCCGAGTCCCCGTGGCTCAATCCACGTAGGTCCGGAACTTCACCATGCGCACGAAGCGACGGTCGGTGCTCACCGCGGCGACGATGAGCCCTCGCGAGCCACCGCATCGCTCGCAGCTCCAGCCGAGCACGTAGAGCCGGTTGCTGTTGCGGGAGATCTGCGTGATGAGCGACGCGGCGCCGTCCACCTCGTCCGGCAGCGCGGTGCCGTGGCTCATGGGCGTGGACAGCCGCTGGATGAGCTCCCGGGGGGTGATGGGGATGAACAAGTAGTCGAGGTTGTCGGTGAGGAACACCTCGGCCGCCTTCTGTCGCAGGGTGATTTGGTTGGCGACACCCAGGCCGTTGGGGATGTAGCCCTCGGCGACCTCGGAGACGGCCGCCAGCGGACCGGAGACGCCGTACTGCTCCTGCGGCGTGGGGGCCACGAACTCCAGCCCCAGGGGCGCGCTGGTGGTGGCCAGGTCGTTCAGCTCGTGGAAATCAATCAGGTACTTCTGCGCGGACGCGGTGACGTCGACGTTGAAGGGCAGGTCGTGGATGCGGTCGCCCAGGAAGGCGCGCTCGGCCGCGTCCAACGCGAGGTCGTCGTAGAAGAGGGCGTTGATGGCCTCCACCAGCTCCGCGCGGAGCACCTGGACGCCGCCCGGACTCGACGGAGCCCGCGCCGCGGCCACCCTCGACTGGAACACGGGGATGCTCGTGCTGCTGTCGGCAAGGGCCACGGGCGCGGCCAGCAGCGCGAGCCCGCTCAGGAGCCACTTCAAGGGATGGCGTGACATGCAAGGCACCTCTGGCGAGCCCGACGGCTCGCGTCCTCGGGGAGAACGACGCGCCGTCACTTAGCATGCGAGCCTGACGTGTCTTGCTCGACATCCTTGTAAAGATGATTTGTCTGTTCCGCGCCTGGTGTTGGATTCCGTCGCGGATGTGTCAGCCGGTGGGCGCCAGTGGGGCGGGCGTGGGCGGTTGCTGGCGGGCGATGGGGACGAGCAGCGCGAGGAAGGCGACGGACAGCACGGCGCCGAGCAGGAAGACGAAGGCGTAGCCCAGGCCGAGCCCGTGCACGGGGTCCGCGAGCCAACCCGCGAGCGGCGCGGCGGGGGCCTTGCCCCAGACCTCGAGGCTGGCCAGCAGCGTGTAGTGCGTGGCGCCGATGCGCCGGTCCACGCGCGACATCATGAACGCGAACATCACCGTGGTGAGCGCGCCGCCGACCAGCTCCTCGCACAATGTGACGCCGATGACGCTCGCGTCCGTGACGCCATGGGTGGCCAGCCACCAGCGCCCCACCAGCGGGAACACGCGCAGCGCCGCGGTGAGCCCCAGCGCGCCGAGCACCGGCATGCGCGTGGCCAGCAGCCCGCCCGCGACAGAGCCGAGGATGGAGGCCACGTTCCCCCAGGTCCCCACCCACTGGCCTATCCGCCAGTCGGGGATGCCCGAATCGAGGAGGAAGGGCTTGTAGAGCACGTCCGCCATCGTCTCGCCCAGCTTGTACGTGGCGATGAACAAGAGCAGCCAGCCAATCCCCGGCACGCGGAGCACCGCCCCCAGGCGCTCCCGCATCATCGGCCACGTCAGGGCGGGCTCGTCCGGCGCGCTGTCAGCGACGTCGCGCGGACGTGACGAAGACGTCTCCCGGAAGCTCAACGTCACCCCGAGCGCCAGCAGGCACAACGCCGACATGGAGAGGAACAACCCCGGCCACCCGATGTATCGACTGGCCCAGACGAGCAGCCCGCCGCCCGTGAGCATCCCCAGCTTGTAACCCACGACCTGGATGGCGTTGCCCAGACCCAGCTCCTCCGGGCGCAGGTGGTCCACCGCGAAGCCATCCACCGCGATGTCCTGCGTGGCCGCGAAGAAGTTCATCACCAGGACGAGGACCAACAGCGGCCGCAGCGCCCCATCCGTGACGAAGAGCGCCGCCACGGCGCACGTCAGCGTGAGGCCCGCCTGCATGGGGAGGACCCACGAGCGCCGCCGCCCCCAACGCGGAGAATGGAAGCGGTCCACCCAGGGCGCCCACAGCGCCTTCAATCCCCAGGGCAGCGCCAGCACGCCCACGAAGCCCAGCGCCGCGAGCGAGGCCCCCTGGGCGCGGAGGTAGACCGGGAGCGCCGTCGCCTGGAAGCCGAAGGGCAGGCCCTGCACGAAGTAGAGGACGCACAGCACCACCAGCCGGTAGGGCGGAAGTCTCATGGCGCGTCTCAGCATAGAGCCTGTGGTCGGTGTTTCACCCGGGGCGTGTCGTCCACGCCCCCGGCAAGGGGGGCGCGAGCGGGGGCCGGACCGCTCGCGTCAGCCGCGCGAGTGCCGGAGAATCAGGGCCTCCAGCCGACCGAGCGCCTTCTCCAGGACCTCCATCGACGGGCCGAAGGACAGGCGCACGTAGTTGCGGAAGCGCGAGGGCCGGGCGCGGCGCTTGCCGGGGTTCACGTCGAAGAACTCGCCGGGCACGGCGATGATCTTCTCCTCCAGCGCGGCGCGGAAGAAGCCCATGCCGTCGTTGAGCGGCGCCGGCAGCCCGGACACGTTGCCCCAGACGTAGAACGTCCCGTCCGGCGCGCGGTCCGTGCGGATGCCCAGCCGCTCCAGCCGGGAGTGGAAGCGGTCGCGCTTCTCGCGGAACGTCGCGTGGATGGCCTGTGTCTCCGCCACCACGACGTCCTCCTGGAGCAGGGGGATGGCGGCGCGCTGGAGCGGACGGCTGCCGCCGCCGTCGAGGAAGCTGCCCGCGCTGGCGACGGTGTCGATGACCTGCCGGGGGCCCACGGTCCACGTCATGCGCCAGCCCGGGTAGCGCCAGTTCTTGGTGAAGCCGTCGAAGAGGACGATGGGGTCGCGGTTCACGTCCTCCACGTAGCGCGCGGCGCTCTCCACCGGCAGGTGGCCGGGGCGGCCCGTCCAGATGTAGTGCGAATAGAACTCGTCGATGAGCAGCGTGCACTCCTGCTCGCGGGCCACGCCCACCCAGCGCGCCAGCTCGTCGCCCTGCACCAGCTTGCCGGTGGGGTTGCAGGGGTTGGAGAAGAGCAGGGCGGACAGCCCGCGCCCCTGCACCTCGCGCCGCAGGTCCTCGTGCGTGAAGTTGTAGCCGCGCTCACCCTCCAGGAGGATGGGGATGGCGGTGAACGCCTTGAAGACGTCCAGCAGCTCCTCGTAGGCGGTGTAGTCCGGCAGGAAGTGGCCCAGGTTGACGGAGCCCAGGCTCGCCGCCGCGCGGGTGAGGGCGGCCCGTCCGCCACCGGAGAGACACACGTTCTCCGCGCTGTACTGGCTGGGCATGCCCCGGCGATACAGCCGGTTGTAGAGCCCCGCGATGGCCTCGCGGATGTCCCACAGGCCGGCCACGGGGGCGTACTCCATGTCCGCCACGTCGATGGTGACGGTGTTCAGCCGCGCCGGAGCGCCGGGCAGCTCGCCCGTCTCCGGCTGGCCCTGCCCGAGGTTGCACCAGTCCGGGTCGCTCGAACGGTAGCCTCGGCGGGTGGCCTCGGTGGTGACGTAGATGACGCCCGTGCGTGGCACGGAGCGGAACGCTGGAATCGTGACGTCGTCGCTCACGCCGCCGCACCCTAGCGGAAAAACCGGCCGGCGCGGGCCCGCCGCTACCGGAGGATGGGCACCGTCACCGGCTCGTAGGCGTCCACGGTCACCTCCACCTTGCCCAGCCGCCAGAGGGTGGGCTGGAAGCCCGCCTCCACGCGGTGTCCGTCCGCCGTCTCCAGCACGGCGGTGCCCTGCTTGGGCAGGAACTCGCCCGGCTCGTAGTGCAGCGCGGTGAAGGTGAGCGAGGAGCCGCCCTCGGGCCCCGTCAGTGCGCCTGTGCCGTCCAGTATCAGCGTCGAGCCGCCCAACAGCGGCACTCCCGAGCGGCTGGCGAGTCGGGCGTCCACGCGCACCGTGTATCCCGCATGGCCTGGGAGGTCGCCCTCCAGCTTCGTCCAGACGCGCGTCTCGTCGCCACAGGTGCCGTAACCCACCGTCGCCGGCAGCGCCTGGCCATCCACCGTCAGGCCCCGCAGGTCCGCCTCCACCTCCATCAGGTCCTCGCCGCCCCTGTACGCGAAGACGGCCCGCCCGGCGAAGCGCAGCCCGTGCAGCTCGCAGCCGGGCCCCTGGAACGTGAGCACCACCGCGTCCGTCACCGCGTCGACGGGCTCGACGGAGGTCGTCACGCAGGCGTGCTCCACTCGCACGCCGCTCGCGGCGGTGGAGAGGAAGGCACGGCGCGGCTCGCCGCAGGTGTACACGGGCAGCAGCCCCAGCGCCTCCAGCGCGCCGCGCGTCAGGTGGGTGACCGCGGTCGCGCGCTCGACGTGGGCCTTCGCGGCGTCCACCAATTCGGTCGGAGGGGGCCCGTCACCTCCGCAGGCGGAGGCGAGGACCAGCAGGGACAGACAGAGGATGGCGCGCACGGAGGTTCTCCTGGAGGCCGCTCGCCGCGCCTTCGCGGTCGAGCACGTCCCCTGGAAAAGCAACCCCCATGCCCCGCCCAACCCCGCGAGATGACGGGGAGGGGGCATGGGGGGAGGGCCCGGGGCGTGAAGTTCCGTGCACACCCCGGGCGCCGCTGCCCGAGTGTCCCGGAGACCTCATTCAACATCGGGCCATTCGACTCGCGCGCTGTCTCGCCGCGGGGCCTTCGGCCAGGGCATCCTCTCGACCCGCTCACGACGGAAGCGTGACTGGGGTCGCGGGAGCGTGGCGCCACTTCGGATGCGACATCTGTCTCCAGAATTCGTATCAACGGAGGAGTGCGCCAGCCCGAGCCGCTCCCTGGCGGAGCCTCCTCCCATCACGAGGTCTGACACCCATGACTCTGCGCGTGTGCCACATCGTCATCATCCGGGAGGGGAAGGCGGAAATCTTTCGCTACGGCCATGATGGAAAGCAGGTGCTCCCGCTCATCATCGGTGGGCCCGAATACGTCAACGCATCGCGGATCCTCAACACGCTGGGGTGGAGGAAGGTGGAGGCCCTCGAGGACGCGAGGTCCACCGCATGTGTCGACTTCGACAGGAAGCTGCTCCTTCTCGGCGGGGACTTCGGCGTCGTCCGATGCGAAAGGAAGGACCTGCTCTACGAGACCGACCTCGAGAACGCATTCGCCCCATACTGGTCGGGGTGGCGTTATGTGTTCAGGCTCGGCTTCGCCGTGGACTATCTCCTCGAGCATGCGCGCTCGCACGGACTGGTGCTCCCGACGAACAGGCCGCCAGAGGCCGAGCAGCGATTCGCTGAGAGCACGGAGGACAACGACCCCATGGAGCACCTCTTGTGGGAGCGCGATTGGCGAGCCCGCGGCGCCGTCTCACCTCCACCAGCGCGTCTCTCGGAGGAGCACCGCGAAGCGCTCCTCACCCGCCTCGAGTCCCTGGATATCTCGCTCGCGGCCATCCGCGACCACTACATCTTCGTGGGCGATGTCGTGGCCGCGACCGCCAGTGAGATGGATGTGCTCGGGGTAGATTTGGAGAGTCGACTGTACTTGCTTCGTCGCTTCGAGGATGCGCTCGGACTCGACCTTTCGGGGCCGATTCCGGCCTTCCTGATCAGGGGCCTCCAGGAGGCCCGAGGGTGGTCGCTGCCGGTCGCGCTTCCGGCGGAGTGGCCGGAGTGGCGGCGTCAGGCTCTGGGCTGAGCTCCCTCCAGCGCGAGCAATCCTCAACGCATCTCGAAGCCTCCCAAGGAGACGCAACGTGGGCTCTGTCTATGGCGGCGCCATCATCGATTTCGACTTCCACCCCATCGTCGACGAGGTCCTCGAGCCGGAGGTCCGACAACCCATCGACGGCACCGAGACGCCGGAGGCGCGAGCGCTCAAGGCGCTGAAGGACGCGGGCATGGTCGCGTTGAGGGCGCTCCGCATCTCTCCGCGCGTCGCGCTCGACGCGCCCATCTCCTATGACGATGCGACCCTCAGCTCGTTCTCGTTCACGGAGTATGCCGTTGGGGTGGTCAACGGGAAGACGCTCGTCCTCAACTGGATGCTCGGGGCCGATCAGCAGTCCACGTTCAAGGGCTTCGAGGCGTGCTCGCGAGAGCATGGCCCCGTGCTCGTGTTCTATTACGACGACCGGACCAGCACCTATGCCTACTCCCTCTTCCGAGACGGCAAGCGCGTCCGACTCCGCGTGGGAGGGCCTAGCGTCCCCACCAGCGAGGAAGAAGACGAAGGTGAGCTCCTCCCTGGAGAGCCGATGGTGGTCGGAGAAGAGGATGAGGTCGACATCGCCACCATCGAGGACAGGGTGGTCGAGGCGTTCCTGGGTCAGCCGCTCAATCAGTGTGACGGGCTGCTCCTGGCGCACTTCGAAGACGCGGAGGCGTGAGCGCCTCCGCCGTCGCCTGTCGACTCATCGATGCGGCTTCATCCCTCCAGCGAGGCGCGCAGGAACCAGGCGTGCTTCTCGAACTCCACGATGATGCCGGTGGCCAGGTCCTCGGAGTCCGCGTCGTCCACCTCGACGAAGAGCTTGCGGCTGTCGCGCAGGCCCTCGAGGTAGACCTCGATGCGCTCGGCCAGCAGCTTCACGTGCTCCAGGTCCCGCGTCGTCTCCTGCGGGTATTCCGGCAGGCGGCTCGCCTTGCCCACGTGGCGGCTGGTGCCGTAGGCCTTCCCGCCCAGCGTCACCGCGCGCTCGGCGATGGAGTCGTTGTGGTTGGCCAGGCTCACCGCGAAGGTCTCGAACAGCGGGTGGAGCGCGGCGAACTGCGGGCCCTTGATGTTCCAGTGGGCGACCTTGATCTGCGAGTGCAGGTCCAGGCCGTCCGCCAGGCGCGCGTTGAGGGAGTCGACGATGGCGGAGCGGGTCTTCTCGGGGAGGGGGCTGGGGCTGCGGTACATGACGGTCTTCCTTTCGTTCTGGGTCTTCACGCCACTTCGGATGCGCGGCGCGGGAAAAAGGAGCGCCCCCCGGCGTTTCCGCCGGGGGGCGCTCGAACGACTCGTGCGTGACTCGCGGAGTGCTAGGACTCCAGGCCCACCGCCGCGGCGTGGATGACCGCCGCGATGCGGACCGCGTCGTGCACCTGGTCCTCCGACAGGCCGCCCTCGAGGACGACCTTCTCGTGGGACTGCATGCACATCTCGCAGCCGTTGATGGCGCTCACCGCGAGGCAGACCAGCTCGAAGTCCACCTTGGTGGTCAGCACCTGCGCGAGTCTGTTCATCCGCAGTCCGGCGCGCTTGGTCGAGTAGGACTCCTTCCCGATCATGTGCCGGAAGCGGTAGTAGACGTTGTTCATCGCCATCAGCGAGGCCGCGGCGCGCGCGTCCTCGATGACGGGCTCGGGGTTCGCGAGGGCCTTCTTCGCCTCGTTGAGCATCGCCTCCTTCAGCCGCTCGTTACGAACGGCATAGGCCGATGCCACGGCCACGCCCCAACGCTGCTCCGGGGTGAGGCTGCCACCTTCCAGGACGGCCTGGAGGTTGAGGCGGGTGTCCTTGTGGGCGTCCGCGAGTTCGGAGCGGACGACTTCGAGCGAAGCCATGACGCGTTACCCCGCCTTCGCCAGCTTCTGGGTGAGGGTCTCCTCGCCCTTGTTCCAGTTGCACGGGCACAGCTCGTCCGTCTGGAGCGCGTCCAGCGTGCGCACCGTCTCCGCGACGTTGCGGCCCACGGACAGGTCGTTCACCGTCACGTGGCGGATGATGCCCTCGGGGTCCGCGATGAACGTCGCGCGCAGCGCCACGCCCTCCTCCTTGTGGAGGATGCCCAGCGCGTTGCACAGCTCGTGCTTCAGGTCCGCCAGCATCGGGAAGGGCAGGTTCTTCAGGTCCGGGTGGTGCGTGCGCCACGCGTGGTGCACGAACTCGCTGTCGGTGGACAGGCCCAGCACCTGCGCGTCACGGTCGGCAAAGTCCTTGTTCTTCTTGCCGAACTCCGCGATCTCCGTCGGGCAGATGAAGGTGAAGTCCTTCGGCCAGGCGAACAGCACCAGCCACTTGCCCTTGAAGGTCTCGTTCGTGATCTCCTGGAACTCCTTGCCCTTCTCCAGGCTCACGGTGGCCTTGACCTTGAAGTTCGGGATCTTGTCGCCAACGGTCAGCATGTCGTTACAGCTCCTTGGGGATGGGGGGATGGCTGCGCGCCACCCCTCGGGAAGGTTTCTTCTGCCAGTTGCTAGAGCAGGCCTCGTGCCAGGACTTCGGTTGAAGTGATTCCGAGGGGTTGAAGCTTCCCCTCGACCTGACGGTGCCGCCGGGACGGTGAATAACGAAATCTCGGTGCCGGCCGCCACTGCAATTTCGGTGGAGTCGGCCGTTTGACGGCGGCGGGACGCTCGTACCCTGCCCGTGCGAGCGGGGCGCGCACCATACGAGAACCCCCGGGGGGATGCACCCGGAGCGGGCGGCGGAGGGCCTGGAGGGTTGGCAGTGAACGCTTCGCGTCTCCTACCCGGCGGATTCTGGGTGGGCCTGGCGCAACCGTGGCGCGTCCGGGTGCGTCCGGGGCTCGCCGCGCAGCTTCTGCATCAGCACGTAGAGGCCGGGGATGAAGACGAAGTTCACCACCGTGGAGACGAGCATCCCGCCGAACACGGTCGTGCCCAGCGAGTTGCGGGACGCCGCGCCCGCGCCGGAGGCCGTCATGAGGGGCACCACGCCGAGCAGGAAGGCGATGGAGGTCATGAGGATGGGGCGCAGGCGGACCTCGGCGGCCTCCACCACCGCGTCGGTGGCGCTCCGGCCCTGCTCGCGCAGCTGCTCGGCGAACTCCACGATGAGGATGGCGTTCTTGCTGGCCAGTCCCACGAGCATGACGAGGCCCAGCTGGCAGAACACGTCGTTGGCGAAGCCGCGCCACAGCTGCAGGCCGAGCGCGCCCATGAGGGCCAGCGGCACGGAGAGGATGATGACCAGCGGCAGGCTGAAGCTCTCGTACTGGGCGGCCAGCACCAGGAAGACGAAGAGCAGGCCCAGGGCGAAGATGCGCGACGTCTGCCCGCCGCTCTGCTTCTGCTCCAGGCTGATGCCGGACCATTCGGCGCTCATGCCCTGGGGAAGGTGCCGCGCGGCCAGCTCCTCCATCGCCTCCATGGCCTGCCCGGAGGACACGCCGGGCGCGGGCTGGCCGCTGAGGTCCACGGAGCGGAACAGGTTGTAGTGGCGGATGGCCTGGGCGGACACGGTGGGCCGCACCGTCACCACGGACTCCAGGGGGACCATGTCCCCGCCGTCGCCGCGGACATAGAAGGCGCCGATGTCCGACGGGCTGTCGCGGAACTGCTGGTCGGCCTGGACGTAGACGCGGTAGGAGCGGTTGGCGTAGTTGAAGTCGTTGACGTACTGGCTGCCCAGGTAGATCTGCAGCGTGCCGAACACCTGGTCGAGCGAGACGCCCAGGGCCTTGGCCAGCTGCCGGTCCACGTCGACCTCGAGCAGGGGCGTGTTCGCGTTGAAGCCGGTGAAGACGCCACGCAGGCGGGGCTCCTCGGCGCCCACCGTCATGAGCTGCTGGGCGGCCGTCGCGAGCTCGTCCAGCGAGGCTGTCCCGGCGGCGTCCTGGAGGACGTACTGGAAGCCGCCCACGGAGCCGACGCCGCGGATGGTGGGCAGCGGGAAGGGCACCACGCGCGCGCCGCCGATGCGGCTGAAGGGGCCGCGCAGCCGCTCGACGATGGCGGCCACCGTCTGGTGTTCGCCGGGGCGTTCGTCCCAGTGCTTCAGGGCGACGTAGATGTTGGCCATGTTGGGGCCCGTGCCCTGGGGCGAGGAGCCGCCGTGGGCGAAGATGGCGCGCACCTCCGGCTGGGCCACGAGCACCTGCTCCACCTCCGCCATCACCTGCTCCGTCTGGGCGAGCGAGGTGCCCTCCGGCCCCTGGATGGAGACGATGAGGTAGCCCTGGTCCTCGTCGGGGATGAAGCCGGTGGGGGTCGCCTCGAGGAGCGCCCACGTGGCCCCGACGCACAGGAGGAACGCGCCCAGGATGAGGGCGGGGTAGGCCAGCAGCCGGCGCAGCCACCGGCCGTAGACGCGGCGCGTCCCGTCGAGCACCCGGTCCACGGAGCGGAAGAGGGCCCACTTCTCGCCCTGCTGGTGCGACAGCATCCGGGCGGCGAGCGCGGGCGTCAGCGTCAAGGCGCAGAAGGTGGACAGCGTCACCGACGCGGCGATGGTGAGCGCGAACTGGCGGTAGATGGCGCCCGTGGTGCCCGGGAAGAAGGCCACCGGAAGGAACACGGCCACCAGCACGACGGAGATGGCGATGACCGCGCCCGACACCTCCTTCATGGCCTCGCGCGCGGCCTGGGCGGCGGACACCCCCCGCTCGACCATCCACCGCTCGATGTTCTCGAGGACGACGATGGCGTCGTCGACGACGAGCCCCGTGGCCAGCGTCAGGCCGAACAGGGTGAGGGTGTTGATGGAGAAGTCCATCAGCCGCACGAAGGCGAAGGTGCCCACCAGCGAGACGGGGAGGGTCAGCGAGGTGATGAGCACGCTGCGCCAGCCGTGCAGGAACAGGAGGATGACGAGGACGACCAGGACGATGGCCTCGACCAGCGTGTGGAGCACCTCGCGGAGGGTCACCCGGACGGCGAGCGTGGTGTCGGTGCCCACCTGGTACACCAGGCCGGGAGGGAAGTACGCGGACAGGCGCTCGAGCTCCGCGAGGATGGCGTCGCGCACCTCCAGGGCGTTGGCGGTGGGGAGCTGGAAGGTGGCGATGCCCACCGCGGGCCTCCCGCTGAAGCGCATCAGCGTGCCGTAGTTCTCCGCGCCCAGCTCCGCGCGGCCCACGTCCTTGACGCGCACGCTCCTGCCGCTCGCGTCCCGCATGAGGACGATTTCACCGAACTCCTCCGGCTCCACCAGCCGGCCCCGGGCGCGCACGGCGAGCTGATAGGGCTGGTCCTTCAGCGAGGGAGGCTGGCCCACCTGCCCGGCGGCCACCTGGAGGTTCTGCTCCTGGAGCGCGCGCGTCACGTCCTGGGGCGTGAGCTTGCGGCGCGCCAGCTGCGTGGGGTCCAGCCACACGCGCATGGAGAACCGGCGCTCGCCGAAGATGCGCGCGTCACCCACGCCGCGCACGCGCTTGATGGCGTCCTTCAGGTTCACGTCCGCGTAGTTGCTGAGGAACTGCACGTCATAGCGGTCGTCCGGGCTGAACAGCGCCACGGACAGGAGGAGCTGGCTGGAGGCCTTGTTGACGACGATGCCGGCCTGGGTCACCTGCGAGGGCAGGCGCGAGGCGGCGCGGCTGACGCGGTTCTGCACGTCCACCGCCGCGGCCTCGATGTCCCGCGTGGACGCGAAGACGATGGTGATGTTGCTGTTGCCGTCGTTGTCGCTGGTGGAGGTGATGTAGCGCATGCCCTCCACGCCGTTGAGCTCCTGCTCCAGGGGGATGGTGACGGCGCTCTCCACGACCTCCGCGCTGGCGCCCACGTAGGTGGCCGACACCGTCACCTGGGGCGGGGCCAGGTCCGGATACTGGGAGATGGGCAGGGTGGGGATGGCGATGGCCCCCGCCAGCGTCAGGATGAGGGAGCAGACGATGGAGAAGACGGGCCTGCGGATGAAGAAGTCGATGAACACGATGGGCCTCCCGTCTCAGCGGCCGCCCGGCGAGGGCACGTTCGCGAGCGTCTGGGGGGATGGACCCGCGTCGGCGCGCGCGGCGGCCTTCACCTTCACGGGCATGCCGTCGCGCAGCGCCTGGATGGACGAGACGGCCACCCGGTCTCCCGCCTGCAACCCCGCCTCCACGACGTAGGTCCTGTCACCCAGCGCGCCGAGGGTGATGGGGCGCCGCTCCACCACCGTCCCGCCGTCCTTCTCCCGCACCACCAGGGCGAAGGGCTGGCCGCTCTGGCGCACCACCGCGGGCGTGGGCAGCTGGAGCGCGTCGCGCACCGCGTAGACGATGCGCACCCGCACCAGCTCGTTGGGTCGCAGGTCCGAGGTGTTGCGGAAGACGGCCTTCACCTCCACCAGCTGGGTGCGCGGGTCGGCCTGGGGCGCGATGAAGAAGACGGAGGTGGTGAGCAGCACCTGCCCCTTCGCGTCGAGGACTTCCATCGGGGTGTCGGTCCTCAGGGTTCGTGCCCTCGTCGCGGGGACGGACACGCTCACCTCGAGGACCTCCGCCCGCGCCACGCGGGTCAGCTGCGTGGACGCGCCGACGAAGTCCCCCACTCGCACCAGCACGTCGTCCACGATGCCCGCGAAGGGCGCGCGCACGACGTGGCGCTGGAGCTGGACCTGGCGCTGGGCGACCTGCGCGGCCGACGCGCGCGCGGTGGCCTCGGCCGTCTGCGCGCGCGCCCGGGCGGTCTCCAGCTCCTGCGCGCTGGCGAGGCCCTCCTGGTGGAGCGTCTCGACGCGGGTCAGCAGGCGGTGCGCCAGCTCCCGCTCCACCCGCGAGGAGCCCAGCTGGGCCTCCGCGCTGTCGAGCGCGGCGGTCTCCTCCCTCGCGTCGACCTCGACGAGGGGCGCGCCTTCCTCCACCTGCTGGCCGGGGTGGACATGGATGCGCCGCACGTAGCCCGCCACCTGGGGCAGCAGGGTGACGCTCTGCCGGGACAGCAGGCTCCCCAGATACTCGCCCGTGTCGCGCACCTCGTGCGGCGTCAGCGAGATGACCTCGATTTCACGAGGCGGAGGCGCCACCGGGGGCGCCGACTCCCCCGCGCAGCCGCTCACCGCCGCCACCCACACCACCAGGGTCCACAGCCTCTTCATCACCTTCTCCAAGGGGCACACCTGCTTCACGTGTCGCATCGGGCCTGTGTCAGGAAGGCGTCCAGGCGCGCCTGGACCCGCTCGAATTCGCGCAGCACCAGGTCCAGCTCCGCCTGGCGCAGGGCCGCGCCGCTCTGCACCAGCTCGAGGCTGCTGCCTCGGCCGGTCTCGAAGGACCGCCGCGTGAGTCGGTCGGTCCGCTCGGCGAGGTCCCTCGACTCCATAGAGGTCCGCACCAGGGACTCGGCCACCTCGACGCTCCGTCGGGCCCGGGCCACCTCCACCGCGACGTCGCGCCGCGCGGCCTCCAGCGTCGCCTCCGCCTGGGCCTCCAGGCCCGCGCGCTCGCGCACCAGGCCCGCGCGCCCGCCGCCCTCCCAGAGGGGCACGGAGAGCACCGCGGAGACATTCCAGGTCGCGAAGCGGCCGAGGCCCGGGTCCGTGGAGACGCCGGTGAGGGTGCTGCCCAGCTCGAGCGTGGGCAGATAGCCCGCCGTGGCCTGTCGCCGGCTGTCGCGCGCCGCCTCCACCTGGGCCCGCGCCGCCACCAGGTCGGGCCGCGCGTCGGGGCGCTCCAGTGGGGCGCAGTCCTCGCGCGTCCGCTCCACCAATCCGCGCAGGTCGAAGGTCGGGTCCACGCCGATGGGCAGGTCGAGGCCCAGCGAGAGGCCCAATGCCTCGCGTGTCTGGCGCAGCCGCTCGTCCCCCGCGATGAGGGCGCCCCGCGCCACGGCCACGTCTTGTTGGACGCGCACGACGTCCAGCTGGTTGCCCGCGCCCAGCTCGAAGGCGCGCCGGGTGAGCGCGGCGCGCTCCAGGGCGCGTCGCAGGCCCACGCGGTTGAGCTCCGCGGCGCGCTCGGCGGCCACCGTGGCCACGAGTGCCCGCGCCAACCCCAGGACGAGTCGACGGCGGGTGTCCTGGAGGGAGGCGATGGCGCCCGCCTCCGCATGTCGGGCCGATGACAGGCCCCGCCAGGCGCTCAAGTCCACGACGGTCTGGCTCAGGGTGGCGTTGAGTGTGCCCGTGGGCGTGGTGACGGTGCGGCCCTCGCCGGCGGCGCCGGGCGCGACTCCCACGGGGGTGTTCGGATTGAGGAGGTCATGCGCCACGCCCGCCTGGAGTCGCGCGTCGGGCAGCAGCGCGGCCAGGGCCTGCCGCCAGCGACCGCTCGCGCGCTCCACGCCCGCCTCGGCGCCGCGCAGGTCCGTGGACCGTTCGCGCATCAGGGCGAGGGCCTCGTCCCAGTGCTTCACGCTCCGGGATGGGGCCGGGATGGGCGCGAGCATCGCGTCTTCCACATGGGGCGCGAGGGCCCCGGGAGACGGCCCGGCGGAGGGCACCTCGGACTGGTGGGACTCACGTGGTGCCCCAGCGGAGATTGGGGCCTCGGACTGGCGGGCCGTAGAAGGTGTCTCGGCGGAGGAGGGCACCTCGGGCTGGCGGGCCATGGAAGGTGCCTCGGCGGCGGAGGGCACCTCGGACTGGTGGGACTCACGTGGTGCCCCAGCAGAGATGGGCGCTTCGGAGTGGCGGGCCGCGGAAGGTGCCCCAGCGGAGATAGGCGCCTCGGACTGGCGGGCCGTGGAAGGTGCCTCGGCCGAGACAGGCGCCTCGGACTGGCGGGCCACGGGTGACGACTTGGAGGAGGGCGACTCGGGCTGAAGGGTGATGGGGGATGGCCCCGATGTGGCGCTCACCGCGGACGAGGGCGCGAGCACGGCGAGCGAGAGGAACAGGACGGAGGCAGAGGCCATGCGGCGGAGGCGTGGGTCGAGAGGAGGAGGCACGCGCCCACGGGCATGGGCGCACGGCCCACGCCCCTCGTGGACCTGGGAGGTCGTCGGAGGGGCGCGAGGCCGGACCGCGTCGGTTCAGCTCCGAGGCGCCGCCGCCGGCTTGAACGTGGCGGCGTCGATGGGCGCGTCGTAGCGGACGCTCTGGACGGTCTTCTCGCCCTTCTCCCCGTCGTCGCTCACCCACGTCGTGCGGTGGCTCACCTGGATGCCGTCCACCGCGCGGTAGTCGAAGAAGGACACCGTCTTGCGGAACGCCTTGCCCTGGTACGTCCCGGCGTAGGTGCGGCGCACCTCCAGGAAGCGCTCCTGGTCGATGAGGCGGATTTCACTGTTCGCGCCCCGCGTGAGGACGAGCTTGTACGCGGGCGCGCCCTCCACCTCCTCGACGCCCGCCAGGGTCACCGTGAAGCCGCGCGCCTTCGGGTCCATCAAGACATCATCGAACGAGGCTGTGTCGGCCACGATGGCGTTCGTCTCCGCGTCCAGGCGCTGCGGCGCCGCCGTCCCCTCCACCTTCCAGCCCTGCTGACCGTCGAACACCTTGCTGACGCGGGTGCCGCCCCCCTCCACGTCGGTGCGCATGAGGTTGGGGCGCGCGCGACGGATGGTGGACGTCGTCACCTTGTCGCCCTCCTTCAGGAGGGCCGTGAGCTGGAACGTCTTCGCGGCCTGGAGCCGCTCCCGCCCGCCCAGCGCCTTCAGGTGCTTGTCGATGACCGTCTGGAGCGTCGCCTTCTCCTGGGCACAGGCGGCGCCATCGCCCGCGGTGGCGATGGCGGGTGCGAACGTCAGACCCAGGGCGAGGATCGAAGCGGCGAGCGTCTTGCGCGACATGGGGCGTGCCTCCGTGCAGCGGGTGTGGAGGCACAGTGCTCGTTCTTGCTCCTCGAGGGCGGACTGTTCCGTCGACGGCGCCCGGGGCGCGGCGAACGGGTCCTTCCGGCCGGCGAACGGGCCAGCGGCCCTCAGCCCAGGTGCTGGAACTTCTCGCGGTGGCTGCGCGCCACGCGCAGCTCGACACCACTGGTGAGCACCACCACGAGGTCCCTTCTCCCCTCGCTGCGCAGCTCGCGGATGCGCCGCGAGTTGACGATGGCCGAGCGGTGGATGCGCATGAAGCGCTCCGGGTCCAGCCTCGCCTCCAGGCTCTGCATCGTCTCGCGGTGGAGATAGGCCTTCCCGCCCGCGTGGATCTGCACGTAGTAGTCGGCGGCCTCGATGTATTCGATTTCGTCCACCTCGAGGAACACCACGCGGCCGGTGTCCCGGATGGCGAGCCTTCGCACCCACGGCTCCGTCGCGGAGGCGGGGGCCGCCGGGGTGGGGGGCGGCGTGACGTCGCGCTCGCCGTAGGTGGAGAGGACGGACATCAGCCGCTGGCTCAGGTCGGACATCCGCGCCAGCCGGACCTGCGCCTTGGCGCGGCCGACGGCGTCGTGGAAGCGGTCGTCGCGGAAGGGCTTGAGCAGGTAGTCGAGCGCGTGGATGTCGAAGGCCCGCAGCGCGTAGCTGTCATACGCCGTGACGAAGATGACGGCGGGGACCTCGGTGGGCGCCAGTCGCGCGAGCACCTCGAAGCCGTTGAGCTCGGGCATCTGCACGTCGAGCAGCACGAGGTCGGGCCGATGCTCGCGGATGAGGCGCACGGCCTCCGGCCCGTTGCCGGCCTCGCCCACCACGCGGACCTCCGGGTCCGTGGCGAGCAAGAGGCGCACGCCCTCCCGGGCCAGGGGCTCGTCGTCCACGATGAGCGTGCGGATGCACGTGGGCGCGTTCATGCCGCGCCCCCCTCGCGGGGGGCGGGCTGGAAGGGCAGCTCCAGCCGGGCGAGGGCGCCGCCACCCTCCCGGTTCACCAGCGTGAAGACGCAGCGCTCCCCATGCAGCTGCCGCAGGCGCGCGCGCACGTTGGCCACGCCGATGCCGCCTCGGGAAGCCCAGTCCGGCGCGAGCCCCGGGCCGTCGTCCAGCACCTCCAGCACCAGCAGGTCGCCCTCCCGCGCCGCGCGCAGCTCCACCCGACCGGCGCCCGAGCGCGTGGCGAGGCCATGCTTGATGGCGTTCTCCACCAGGGGCTGGAGGATGAGGCTGGGCACGAGCGCGCCGAGCGTCGTGGGGTCGATGCGGTTGACCACCTGGAGCCGGTCCTGGAAGCGGGTCTGCTCGATGTCGAGGTAGCGCTCCAGGAAGTCGAGGTCCTCGTGGAGGGGGACCTGCTGGCGGTCGGTGGTGTGGAGGGCCATGCGCAACAGCTCGCTGACGCCGGTGAGCATGCGGATGGAGCCCGCGGTGTCCTGCTTGCGCACGAGCACGGAGATGGCGTTGAGCGTGTTGAAGAGGAAGTGCGGGTGCAGCTGGGCGCGCAGGGTGTCGAGCTGGGCATGCGCCAGCCGCGTCTCGAGCTGGGACTGGGTCAGCGCGCCCTCGACGTAGCGGCGGTGGTACTCCACCGCGTAGCCGACGGAGAGGATGCCCCCGTAGATGATGAGGTCCGTGACGCCGTACTTGGCGAGCATCAGGGGCAATATGAACCCCAGCGAGTTGTCCACGAACCACTTCTCGTTGGTCACTCGCATGACCAGGACGATGAGGAGCAGGTGGGGGAGCACGAGCCCGATGCTGGCGGGGATGTGCACCCGCAGGGCGCGCGTCCAGGTGTCGCGCTCCAGGCGGAAGCGACGGCCGAGCGCGAGGATGATGGGGGTCGCCAGCGCCCAGTACCACCAGGGTGGGACGTTCGCCAGCAGGGGCCGGCTCAAGGGGGAGGCGGGGTCCTTGGCCAGCGCGTAGAACCACGCCTGGAAGGCGGCGAGCAGTCCCGGCACGGAGAAGAGCAGCAGGAGGACCACCATCCGGAGCAGCGCGGGCCGCACGAGAGGAGACGCGCCCGGCCGAGGCTTCGCGGCGGAGGGGGACGGGGCGGGGCTCGCGGCGAACGGAGTGGATTCCACGACGGAAGCGAGTCTACGCCCCACCCGGGGAGGCCCAGGCGCCGATGCAGCGAATGCGGCGCGGGACGCAGTGAACGGGACGGGGCACCCGCCCTCCCGGCGACCCGGCGCCCCCCACAGCCCGGGCCCACGGCCTTCCCACGCCGGGCAGGTCCGCCCGGCGGCGGGACAGGCGGCCCTCGCCGAGGCGCGGGCGGCCGAGGTTTCAGGGGGTTGGACCCTAGCTTTGACCCCCAATGAGCCGCCGGAGGGAGCGACCACGAAATCTCGGTGGCTTGGTCACTGCAATTTCGGTGGAACGCTATTATTCGTGGGGCATGTCGGATGAATTGTCAGGCCCTTCCGAGGGGACGAAGGATGCTCGGGACCTGGTCGAGCTGGCCGCCACGGAAGACTCCGTGGAGGAGCTGCTGCGCCGGGGGCTCGACTGGTTGACGCGGGTGGTGCGCTTCGACCTGGCGACGTTGTTCCTGCTGCGGGACGGAAAGCTCGTGTCGGTGGCGGCGCGGGGCCCGCTGGCGAACGCCAAGGTGCGTCACCACGCGCTGCCCCTGTCGGAGTTCCCGTCGCTGCGTCAGGCGCTGGAGACGCGGCGCGCGCGGGCCTTCACGGAGGAGGACCACTCGCACGGAGATGGGGACCCGTTCGACGGCGTGCTCGACCTGCCGCCCGGCCACGCGTGCATGGTGGTGCCGCTGTGCGCGGGGGAGCGCTCCTATGGCGTGCTGACGCTGGACCGCGCGGAGTGCGAGACCTACCCGCAGCCGGTGGTGGACCTGGTGGAGGTGTACGGGCAGATGCTGGCCACGGCGCTCCAGGCCGCCGAGCAGCGCGCGACCTTCGAGCGGCTGCACCGCCAGGACCACGAGCACGCGAAGCTGCTGGAGTCGCAGCTCGGCGGTGACTCGGAGGGCGTCCTCTCGGCGTCGGCGAGCCCGGTGATGCGGGACCTCGCGCGGCGCGCGAAGCAGGTGGCGGAGACGGACACGCCGGTGCTCATCACCGGCGAGACTGGCACGGGCAAGGAGCGGCTGGCGCGCGCCATCCACCGCTGGAGCGCGCGCTCCGACCAGCCCTTCGTCACGCTCAACTGCGCGGCGATTCCGGCGGGCCTGCTGGAGAGCGAGCTGTTCGGCCATGTGAAGGGCGCCTTCACCGGCGCGACGAAGGACCGCGCGGGCCGCTTCCAGATGGCCCACGGCGGCACGCTGCTGCTCGACGAGGTGGGGGAGCTGCCCGTCGAGCTCCAGGCGAAGCTCCTGCGCGCGCTCCAGGAGAAGGCCTTCGAGCCGGTGGGCAGCGACCGCACGGTGCGCTCGGACGTGCGCATCCTCGCGGCCACGCACGTCGACCTGGAGAAGGCCATCGCGGAGAAGCGGTTCCGCGAGGACCTCTACTACCGGCTGAGCGTCTTCCCGCTGAGGCTGCCGCCCCTGCGCGAGCGGCGCGAGGACCTGTCGCAGTTGTGCGCGTTCCTCCTGGCGGAGCTGGCCCAGCGCACCGGGCGGCGCGGCATGAAGGTGACGCCCGCCGGGCTGGCGCGGCTGGAGGGGTATGACTGGCCAGGCAACCTGCGTGAGCTGGCGAACGCCCTGGAGCGCGCCACCATCCTGACCCCCGGGCCCGAACTGGGGCCGGCCGCGTTCGACCTGCCGACGCGGGGCGCGGCCGTGGCCACGGCGACCACCGAACTGCCCGCGCTGCCGCCCGACGCCGCGTCGAAGGCCGGCGCGGTGCTGACGCTGGCGGCCGTGCAGCGCGAGCACATCCTGCGCGTGCTGTCGCTCACCCGTGGCCGCGTCTACGGCCCGGGCGGCGCCGCGGCGCTGCTGGGGCTCAAGCCCTCCACGCTCCAGAGTCGCATGAAGAAGCTGGGCATCGCCCGCCAGGAGCAGTTCGTCGTCGACGAGGTCTGAGGGACCGGCCGCTGGCGACTGGCCGGCCTCCGGGACGGGTGGGGCGTGGGCGCGCCCCGTCCTGGCCTGAACGGCGACGAACGTCCCTCCCGGGCGAGGCGCGTGACGCCTCCTCGGTGGCGTGCTCCCACGTTGCCCGCCGCCCGGGCATCCCCAACATCACCGAGGTGGCCACGTCCCGGGGCAGGGGAGTGGCCGGGAGCGAAGCTGCCTCGCGGCTCGCGGCCGCGCCTGCCCGGGGCGCACGACGCGGGGAGGTGTGGGGATGGCGGGCGCGCGGGTCCTGCCGCTCGGGGGAAGGCGGCCCGGGAGTCCTGGGCGGGCGAGGGCTCACGAGCATCAGCCTGTCTGGCGGTGGGTGCGTCATCGGCTGTGGATTCCCCCTGTCGTGGCGGCGCTCCTGGGGGCCTGCCTGGGCGTTCTCCTCGTGAGTCCGCCTCCCGCCGCGGCGGGGCTGTTGAGCGGGGTGGCCTGGAGGGCCACGGCCAGCGAGGCGCGCAGCATGCTCTCGGCGGCGCTGGGCATCGTGCTGACCTCGCTGAGCATCGTCCTGTCCCTGTCCATGCTGGTGATACAGAACGCCGCGGGGCAGTACTCGCCGCGCCTGCTCCGCCTGTATCTGCACAGCGCGGGCATCCGGGTGGTCATCCCCGTGTTCGTCGCCACGAGCGTCTTCTGCCTCGCGGCGGCGCAGGGGTTCGGCTTCGTTCCGGAGGCCGAGCGTGTGCCTCGCCCCGCGCTCGGGCTGGCCATGCTGCTGCTCGTCGTCTGCGAAGGGGCCCTCGTCTTCCAGGTGCTCCAGACGCTGCAGCTCATGCGCGTCGAGCACCTGGTCAGACGGGTACGCCTGGACACGCTCGCGACGGCGCGGGCGCTCGAACGCTCCCGGTCGGCGGACACGGTGGCGCCGGTTCCGGTTCGCGCCCGCGAGGACCGGGGCCGCACGCTCCGTGCTCCCCGAAGTGGCTTCATCGCGGCGGTCGATGCGCGAGCCCTCCTGGAGGTCGCGACCGAGGAGCGCCTCGTCGTCCACCTGGAGCGGGCCGTCGGCGAACCCGTCGTGCATGGCGAGGACGTGGGGTGGGTCGAGGAGGAGGGCCCTTCCTCACGGCGCGAGCCCGTCGCGGCGCGTGTGTTCTCGACCATCCGCCTGGACCGTTGGCGGGACGAGGACCGGGACGTCGCCCTGGGGGTGCGTCAGCTGGTGGACATGGCCATCAAGGCGCTGTCGCCTGGAATCAACGACCCGTACACGGCGGTGGAGGCGGTGGACCAGTTGACGTTCCTGCTCTGCGAGCTGAGCACGATGCGGCTGGGACCTCGCGTCCTGTCCGACGCCGCCGGGTGCCCGCGGGTGTTCCTGCGTGGCGCCACCCTTCGCGACTACCTCGACCTGGCCACGGACCAGATCCTCCGCTTCGGCGTCGCCGAGCCCGCCGTGGTGCTCCGCCTCCTGCGTCTGGTCGCGGCCGTGGGCCACCGCGCGAAGGACGCGGACGACCGGGACGCGGCGCGGAGCTTGCTGGACTCCATCCTGGCCACGTCGGAGCGGGCGCAACCCGACGCTCCCTGGCATTCCCTGCTCCGGGAGCACGCGGCGGACCTGGAGCGGGCGCTCGGGGGTGGGCCGTGGCCGCCGCTGCCGAGCATCGGTTTCTGAACCCCGGGATGCCGGCCCCGCCGAGCGTCGGGGCGCGCGTTGCGAGTCCCCCGGGGGACGACCAGCTTGGTGGGCGTGGGCGCGCTCCGGGAGCCAGGCGATGGCGGCTGAGCTGGGGAGTGGGGAGCTGCTCGTCCGGCTGCTCGTGGCGGGCGGGGCGGGCATCGTCCTGGGCTTGCCGTATCGCAAGCGGCCGGGTGGTGTCCGGACCCACTACCTGGTGACGTTGGGGGCCGCGCTCTTCTGCACCTCCGGCGCGAACCTGGTGGGAGCCCCCGCGGAGACGCTGCGCATCATCCAGGGCGTGGCGTCCGGCATCGGCTTCGTCGGCGCGGCGAGCGTCCTCAAGAAGGGGAGCGCCATCTTCGGCATCACGACGGCCGCGTCCATCTGGATTGCCGCGGCGGTGGGGTGCGAGGCCGCGCTGGGCAGGCCGCTGCTGGCCGCGCTGGTGGCGCCCGCCATCGCCATCACGAGCTGGCTCGTGGGCCTGCTGGAGCGCCGCGTCTTCCACCGCAGACGCATCATGCGCGAGCTGCGGGACCTGGAGCGGATGGAGGAACGGCGCCCTCGCTGAAGGGCGTGCCCCGTGGCTACCAGATGTACCGGAGGATGAACTGGCCGTAGCTGAGCGTGGGCTCGCCCGACTCGAGCGTCTGTCCCTCGGGGCCCAGGCCACGGTGGGGCAGCGCGTTCAGGGTCGTCACGGCGCCCAGGCCCGTCTGGAAGTTGGGGCGGCCCGAGTAATAGACGCCGAGCGCGAGGGTGCTCGAGGCCGGGGTCTGGTCCGGCAGGTCCACCTCCGTCTCCCTGCCCGTGGAGAACAGGTACTCGCCCATCAGGGCCACGGGAACCCCGTGGTGCGCGAAGTCCACGGTGAACGCGGCGGCCAGGTTGACGCGCACGGCATGGGACTTCTGCGTGATGTGACCGTTCGCCAACGCGTCGAAGGGCTTGCGCTCCTTCCACGCGTAGCCGGCCCTGGCCGAGGCCTGGATGGAGAAGGTGCGGCCCAGGGCCTGCGCCAGATAGCCGCCGCCGTTCAGCGTGATTTCGGACGTGGGGATGTTGATGTACTCACCGAGGTTGCCGAACACCACGTCCTCGAGCGTCGCCCCCGGGGTGTTCACGATGCCCCCGACGAGCGGGAGGACGAGGATGTCGCGGCCCTTCTCGTAGCCGAAGTTGGCGCGGACCGACACCTGCGTGCCGCTGTGCTCGTTGCGCCACACGCGCAAGACGGGGCCCACCTCGCCCAGCAGGTCCACGGACGCGCCCTCCACGACCAATGAGCGGGTGTTGGCGCCGGTCACGATGGTGGCGCGCGCGAAGGCCTCGAGACCGAGCCAGGGCGTGAGGCCGAGCCCCAGGTCCAGCGTCTGCTGCACGCCCGTGAGCAGCACGTCGACCGTCCCGAACCTGCCGACGGGCAGGTCCGGCACGTCGGAGCGGGCGAGCCCCTCGCGCAAGCCAGCGTGGGTCGTGACGAACGCGCTGGACTGCAGGATGGGGTACAGGAAGGTGTGCCCCCGCAGTTGCCGACCCGTGTCGTCGTGGCACTCCACGGTGGGCTTCTCCGCGTGCGCGGCTCCGGAACTCTGTGGCTCGGGCGCCGTGAGACCCAGCGCGGCGAGCAATCCCAACGTCATGAAGGACATGGACGTCGAAGCTGCGGAGCCGCCAGTCCCCGGGGTATTGCCCGCGGGCTGTTGTCACCTGCCTACCGCTGAACGCGAGCGCTCCAGCCCGCGCCGCGCTCGTGGCCGTCGAGGGACCCCGGGGCCCGGTCACTCCCTCGCCGTCGCCGGGACGCGCCGCGCGGCGGGGGCCGGAGCGGGAGTCCCCCGTCCTCCCCGGACCCCGCCGTCCCCCGGATCATCCGCGACGCGGGCTCCGCGTCACGCGTGACTCTGCTGGAGGCGGTGGAGGGCCTTCTCCACCTCGTTCGCGAGCGCCATCACCTGCTCGCCGACCTCCGACTTCCCCTCTTCCTGGGTCTTGCGCATCTTCTCCTTCACCTGCTCCTTGATGGGGCCGATGCTGAGGCTGCCGGGGGCCTGGCTCGGGACGTAGTCCAGGAGGCTCTGGGCGAAGCGCTTCACCAGCCCCTGGGCCGGGACGAAGAGGAACATCCGCTGTCCGTACCAGCTCGTGTAGAGCCCGGAGTAGAGCCCCTCCTCGAAGGGGTCCGAGCGCAGGTTGATGAGGTAGGGCCACGCCGGATTGAAGCGCTTGCCGCTGAACCACATGTCCGGCCCGTGGCCGTCCTGGTAGCTGAAGATGACCTTCCAGTCGTCGTAGCGGACCGCCGCGATGTTGCCGCTGTCGAGCACGTAGATGAACTCGTGTCGCCGGCCCGGCTCCTTGCCGGACAGCAGCCCGCGCTGGTCGTAGCCATCCAGGTGGACGCGGAACTTCTTGTGGCCCACGGCGTGGCCCTGCTTGCACCGCTCCACCAGGTCCTCGGGGCCGCCCGCCGCGGCGACGAAGGTGGGCATCCAATCCTCGTGGGCGAAGATGTCGTTGATGACGGTGCCGGGCTCGATGACCCCCGGCCACCGGACGACGCAGGGCACCCGGACGCCACCCTCCCAGGTCGAGCCCTTCTCGCCGCGGAAGGGCGCGTTGCCGCCGTCGGGCCAGCCCATCTTCTCCACGCCGTTGTCGGTGGAGAACACGACGAGGGTGTTGTCCGCGATGCCCAGCTCGTCCAGCTTCTTCAGGAGCACGCCGACGTGGTCGTCCAGCTCCGTCATGGCGTCCGCGTAGAGGCCCTTCCCCGTCTTGTTGCGATACTTCTCCTGCAAGTATGTCCAGACGTGGGTGCGCGTGGTGTTGTGCCAGATGAAGAAGGGCTTGTCCTCCTTCACCGCCTTCTCCATGAAGGCCAGCGACGACGCGAGGAACTCCTCGTCCACCGTCTCCATGCGCTTGGTGGTGAGCGGCCCGGTGTCCTCGATGCGCTGACGGCCCACGCGCCCCCAGCGGCGGTCCTCGGTCGGGTCGTCACGGTCCGTGGCCCAGCAGTGGAGCACGCCGCGCGGGCCGAAGCGCTCCTTGAACGCCGGGTCCTTCGGGTAGTCGGGGCACTCGGGCTCGTTCTCCGCGTTGAGGTGGTAGAGGTTGCCGTGGAATTCGTCGAAGCCGTGCACCGTGGGCAGGTAGCGGTTCGAGTCGCCCAGGTGGTTCTTGCCGAACTGACCGCAGACGTAGCCCATTGGCTTGAGCATCTCCGCGATGGTGGGGTCGGAGTCCTGGAGGCCGTAGTCCGCGCCCGGCATGCCGATGGTGGTCAGGCCCGTGCGCAGCGGGTTCATGCCGGTGATGAACGCCGCCCGGCCGGCCGTGCAGCTCTGCTGGCCATAGCAGTCCGTCATGAGCGCGCCCTCGCGGGCGATGCGGTCGATGTTGGGCGTGCGGTAGCCCATCATGCCCTGGTTGTACGCGCTGACGTTCCACAGGCCGATGTCGTCTCCCCAGATGACGAGGATGTTCGGCTTCCTCCCGGTCTGCTTGCCGTCATGCCCGTTGCCGTTGCCCTTGCTCCGGGTCTTGCCGTTGCTCGCCATGCGTGCGCTCCCTCGAACCTGGGGTGATGGGTTCCGTTCGACGGAAACGGTGGGAAGCGCGGGCGGGCGTGGCGAGCCGTCCGGGAGGGGGGGGCGGGGGCCCGGCCGGGCGTCTTTCCCCGGGCTCGGAGGGAGTGTCGACGATTGCTCGCGGGGGCCGCGGGGCGGGCGCGGCTGACACGGGGACGGCTGGGGCCGGACCGGCGGGGACTGGGTGACTCCCGGGCCGGGGCGGGCGCAGAACACACTTGCCGCGCCCCGGAATGTTGGGCATGTGAGACGGCCACTCCATGCCGCGCCTCCGCCCTTCGTGTCGCCACGCCCGGATTCCGGGGCTGGCCGTGCTGCTCCTCGCGTGGGGGCTCGTGGCGGTGCTCGGGTGTGGTCGGGGCGACGCCCCTGCTTCGCGCGGCGACTGGAAGGGCCGGACGCTGCGTATCGGCACGGACGCCACCTATCCGCCCTTCGAGTCCGTCCAGGACGGCGAGCTGATGGGCTTCGACATCGAGCTGGGCAGGCTCATCGGCGAGGAGCTGGGCGCGCGGGTCGAGTTCACGAACACGTCCTTCGACGGCGTGTTCCCCGCGCTGATGGCGGGGAAGTTCGACCTGGTGATGTCGGCCGTCACGGTGACGCCGGAGCGCCAGCAGCGCCTGGGCTTCTCCGCCCCGTACTACACGGCGGGCCAGCTGGTGGTGGCGCGCGAGGGCGACACCTCCGTCACCGGCCTCGAGAGCCTGCGAGGGAAGGTCGCGGGCATCCAGCTCAACACCAGCGCCACGCTGGTGCTGGAGAAGTTCCCCGACATCGAGGTGCGGCAGTACCCGAGCATCGACCTGGCGCTCCAGGACCTGCGCAACGGCAACCTGTCCGGCGTGGTGGGGGACGGGCCGACGCTCCGCTATTTCCTCGCCCACGGCTTCCAGGGCCTGCGCGCGGTGGGGAACCTGCTGACGGAGGAGCACTACGGCATCGCGATGAGGCCGGACGACGGGGAGCTGCGCGCGGCGGTCGACGGCGCGCTCCAGCGGCTGCGCGCCAGTGGCCGGTTCGCGGCGCTGGAGGAGAAGTACTTCGGGGAGGCCGCGCGCAAGGCCCCCGTGGAGGCGCGGGACGGCGTGCCCTGGCCGCGCGTGGCGAAGCGACTGGCGCAAGGGCTCGCGCTGACGCTGGGGCTCACGCTGCTGTCGCTCCTGGCGGGGCTGCCGCTGGGGCTGGTGGTGGCCCTGGGCCGGCGGGTGCGGTTCAAGCCGCTGGCCTGGCTGTGCGCGGCGTACGTCGAGGGGCTGCGCGGCACGCCGCTGCTGGTGCAGATCATCTTCATCTACTACGCGCTGCCGCAGCTGTTGGGCGTGGACCTGGCGCCCATGCTGGCCGCGGTGCTGGCCCTGACGCTCAACAGCGCGGCCTACGTGGCGGAGATCTTCCGCGCCGGCATCGGCTCCGTGGACCGGGGCCAGGAAGAGGCGGCGCGGGCGCTGGGCCTGAGCCACGCGCAGGCGCTGCGCTACGTCATCCTGCCCCAGGCGGTGCGCAACGTGCTGCCGCCCCTGACGAACGAGGGCATCGCCCTGCTGAAGGACTCGTCACTGGTTTCCATCATTGGCATGGCCGAGCTGACGCGTGCCGGACAGGAGCTGGCGAGCCAGCTCGCCGCGCCGCTCGCCGTCTGGCCCATGGTGGCACTGTTCTACCTGGTGGCCACGCTGCCGCTGACACGGCTGGCCTCGGCGCTGGAGAAGCGCCTCCATCGTCAGGCGTGAGGGTCGACATGGCGCTCGTCGAGGTCCGCAACCTGCACAAGCGCTTCGGGACGCTGGATGTCCTCCGAGGCGTGGACCTCACCGTGCAATCCGGTGAGGTGGTCGTCTTCGTGGGGCCGTCCGGCTGCGGCAAGTCCACGCTCCTGCGGTGCCTGTGCGGGCTGGAGGTGCCCTCCGAGGGCGAGGTGGTGGTGGGCGGGCAGCAGGTGCGCGAGGAGCCGAAGGCTCTCCAGGCGCTGCACCGGCGCGTGGGCATGGTGTTCCAGCGCTTCCACCTGTTCCCCCACCTGAGCGCGCTGGACAACGTGACGCTGGCGCCACGCAAGGTGCTGGGGCTGCCCGACGCGGAGGCGCGGGCGCTCGGCGAGCGCATGCTGGCCATGGTCCACCTGGGAGACCGCGCCCAGGCGTACCCGTCGCAGCTCTCCGGTGGCCAGCAGCAGCGGGTGGCCATCGCCCGCGCGCTGGCGATGAAGCCGGAGCTGATGCTCTTCGACGAGCCGACCAGCGCGCTGGACCCGGAGCTGGTGGGCGAGGTCCTGGAGGTCATGCGCGAGCTGGCGCGCGAGGGCATGACCATGTGCGTGGTGACGCACGAGATGGGCTTCGCCGCCGACGTCGCCCACCGCGTGCTGTTCATGGACGCGGGACGGGTGGTGGAGGAGGGCACGCCCCAGCAGGTGCTGCGCGAACCCCAGCAGCCGCGCACCCGCGAGTTCCTGGCGCGCCTGCTCCAGCGCTGAGCCCCGCGCGCCTCAGGACTTGTCCGCGCGTCGCCGACCCAGCGCCAGCAGCGAGACGAGGACGCTGGCGGTCGCCGCGACGACGAGCCACGGAGCGTGGGTGGCCCGGGTCGTGCCGGCGCGGGAGGTGGGCTCGATGGGGGCGAGCGCCGCGTCTCCCAGGACGACCAGCCCCGCCCACGCGGCGGCGGGCAGGCCGTCCTCGATGGCCTCCAGCTGCGCGGCCCGCAGGGCGGCGGACGCGCTCCAGCCCCTCGCCAGATGCGCGTAGAACCGCTCCACCAGGCTGGCCGCCTCGTCGTCCCGCAGGGGCCACAGGCTCGCCACCACGGCGCGTGAGCCCGACTCGAAGAAGGCCCGCGCGAGGCTCAGCACGCCCTCGCCCGGCAGCACCGCGCCAGACGCGCTGCGGCAGCTCGACAGCACCACGAGCGCGCCTCCCAGCCGCAGCTCCGCGATTTCGCGCGGCTGGAGGATGCCGTCCTCCTCCTCCGCTCCAGGCGTGAGCACGAGGGCGGAGCGCTCGGGGGCCTCCGCGTCGACGACGGCGTGCGCGGCCACGTGCAGCACCCGCGCGCGCGACAGGTCCGCGCGCTTGAGCGCGGCCTCCGAGGCCTGTGGGCCCATGAACAACCGCGGCGCGACCCGCGTGTCCTCGAGCACCCTCGCGATGGCCCGTCCCTCGCGCCGCGCCTCGGGGAGCGCCCCGAGCCGGGCCGCCTCGGTGAAGACGCCCGCGCGCACGGTGGCCATGGCCCAGGCCTCCCGCTCGGGCGGGGCGGGGTCCGCCAGGATGAAGGCCTCGCCACCCGGCCCGAGCCGGGGCTCCTCTCGCCAGTGCCGCCACAGGCTGGCGGAGGGCACGAGCCCCAGCTCGAAGCGGGAGACCAGGGGCGGGCCTCCGGGGTGCTCCCGCAGGGCCGCGAAGGGCAGGTCATGCAGCGGCCCGTCCGGCACCAACAACAACCGACGCACCGTGGGCGGCAGGCCGGCCAGGGCCGGCCCGAGGAGCTGGGCGTGGAGGGCCGCGGCCGCTCCGGCCTCGGAGCCGTCCCGACGTTCGACGAGCCCGGAGAACAGGGAGACGGCGGTGGCCAGCCGGGACCGTTCGGGGATGCGGTGCGCGTAAGACCCCTCGCGAGTCACCACCAGCACCCAGGCGCCTCCGGAGGGCGTGCCGAAGGCGTCCCGGTCGTGCCCCACGAGGAACACGAGCATGGCCTCGTCCTCCGCGAGCCCGCGCTCCACCTCCTCCAGGGAGGTGAACGCGGTGGCGCCGTGGGAAGGCGCGGGGCGCAGGTCGCGCTCGCCGCGCTCCAGCTCCCGCAGCTCGCGCAGGGCCTCCTCGCGCGGCCGCGCCGCCAGGGTCGGGTCCATCAAGCGTCGTTGCACCGCCGCCAGCTGCTTCCAGAGCGCTTCGCGCGCCTGCCTCCGGTCCGGCGCCTCGGGGGCTGCGGGGTCCACGGCGCTCGAGGCGAGGAGGGCGTCGAGCAGGGTCCTCGCCCGCAGCCGCTCGCTCACCGCGAAGGCGCGCTCCAGCGCTTCGCGGACCGGGAGTGGCTCGGCGTCGCCCTCGGGCTGGCTGGCCTCCAGCGTCCACCCCGCCAGGCGGTGGTAGTCGCTGGCCCAGCCCGCGAACAGCTCCGCCTGGGTCGCGGCGTCGCGCTGGAATTCGCGCAGCGCCTCCACGCCATCCAGCGCCCGGGTGGCGTGGTGGAGCGCCTCGCGCGTGGGCTCGGTGCGGTAGGCCACCGTGCCGCGTCCCCGGAGCGCCAGGGCGAGGTAGAGCGGATCCCCATGCTCGTAGGCCAGCCACACGGCCGCGTCCGAGTCCCGCCTCGCCGCCTCCGCGTCGGTCGAGGCCCGGCGCTCCGCTCGCGTCCAGAGGCAGGCGATACGCTGCTCGGCGGAGTCCATCGACTCGGCGAGCTCCATGCAACGCTCCATGTAGCCCTCGGCCTCGACGCGCTCCCCGGGGGTGTCGCCGAGCAGGTCGACGATCAGCCGAAGGGACTGGGTCTCCAGGACCTGGTCGCGCGTGCGCTCCGCGTCGGCCAGGGCGCGCCGGGCGAGCTCGAGCACCTGGGCCTGGCCGTTGGGGGCGGGGCTTCGCGCGAGGCGGTGCACCGCGAGGTTCGCCAGGGTGAAGGAGACGCGCGCTCCCAGGCGCGGGTCCCCGGTGCTCCTGGCGAGCTCCGCCAGGCGCTGGTTGGCGTCGGTGGCGTCCTCCAGACGGCCGAGGCGGAAGGCGACCCAGGCCAGCGCCGAGAGGCACTGCTTCTTCAGCCCGTCGCTGCCCGCCGGGAAGGCCAGCTCCTCCGCGCGCTTGAGGAGACGGAACGCGCGGCCCAGGTCATGCCCCACCTCGGAGAGGTCGGTGCCCTCGATGACGAGCGCGCGCGCGAGCAGGTCCGGGAGCCCCGACCTCCGCGCCACCTCACCCACGCGACGGGCCAGTGCCCGACCCTCTTCCAACCGTCCCTGTTTGCGCACGACGGTGCGCAGGTTGATGCCCGCGAGGACCTCTCCCTCCGCGTCTCCGAGCCGGTGGAAGGTCTCCATCGCCCGGGCATAGGGCTCCTCCGCCTCCTTCGAGGCCGACAGCAGCTCCACGTGTCCCTGGACCATCATCAGCCAGGGCTGGTCGGGGTGTTCTTCGCGGAGCGCCACCAGCATCCTCCGCACCTCGTCGCGCCCCTCGGTCTGCTGGGCGCGCTGGTAGAAGCACATGGCGGCGTCCCGCTCCTCGGGGTGCTGGAGGAACCGCTGACGACACCGCTCCAACTCCTCCGCCGGGGAGAAGGCGGGTTCGGCGGCCCGGGCGGGCGCGACGAGCAGCGCCGCGCCCAGACAGACGAAGGCGAGCCAGCGGCGCGGTCGCGACCCCCCGTCACGCCGCGCCGCGAGGCTCACTGAGGCGTCTCCGCCGGGCGGCAGTAGGCGGTCAGGGTCACCGGGCCATCGGGACCTGGCTCCGGCTGCGGCATCGGGGCCACGCACTCCTGTGGGGGAGTGGGCGGGGTGGGGGACGTGGACCACCGCTCGATTGTCAGCACCCCCGCGGAGAACTGGGGCCCATCCGCCGGGGCGCTGGCGAACGCGTGCAAGCCCCCCGTCGAGGTCGCCACGTACGTGAGCCGCAGCGGCGAGCCCTCGCTGACCAGCCCCGAGGTCTGCGCCACGATCCTCCCCGCCGAGTCGCGCAGTTGGAGGACCACCGACACGCTCGCGCCCGTGCGCACGCCCGTCTCCACCACCGACGCGACCACCTGGTCTCCGACCTGCCCGGAGAGGGCCGGCGTCTGTGACGTCATCTGAGGAATGGAGGCCGCGGCGAAGGCCCCCATCCCCACCACCATGAGGAGCGCGAGCGCCCCTTTCACCACGTTCCCCCAGGACTTCCTTCCATGCGTCGTCTTCATCGGATTCCCCCTTGGACCTTCCATGCGCTGCGCTTCACTTCACCCGGTTCACGAACGTGGCGCTGCGCCGCACCTGTCCGTCCGGCAACCTCGCTTCGACCTGCCACAACACCTTCGCCCCCGACGGCAGCGGCGCGAGCACCGACGCGGGCACCTGGTACTCGGCGCGCTCCAGTGAGTCCACCCGGTGCGTCACGCCCAGGTCCTCCGAGGAGAGCTGGAGCGACCAGCGCGTGCCGTCCGGGCCCGCGCTCCATCGCAGGATGAACGTCTGACGGGGCAGGAATCCCTCATCCGGAAGCAGCGAGGAGACCTGCTCGGCGTCCGCGCCGCGCACGCGGGGCTCATCCGGCCCCTGCCGGAAGGACACGCCGATGACGACACAGACGAGCGCCACGACCGCCACCGCTCCCCAGGCCGGGCGGCTCCAGGCGAAGCGGAAGCGCCGCTGCGCGCGGTGCGCCCGTCCGTCGTCGCGCCGGGCACGCGGGTCCGGTGATGTGTCCCCCGTGGAGTGGGCCTCCTTCGCGGCGCGGGACAGCTCGTGGGCCAGCCGCCACGCCGTGGCCCATCCGGGGTCCGCCGCCACGCGGGCCACCACCGCGCGGCGCTCCTCGGCGGGCAGCTCCCCGCTCACCGCGCGCCACACCAGGTCGGCGTCCACCGGCTCGCCATCCTCGAGCGGCTCCTCGCCCTGGACCGCTGCCCGCAAGCGCTCGACGGTGGCGTCATCCGGTTGTCTCTTGTCGTCGCGTGGTTGTTCGCTCACGGCTCGAATCCCTTGCTCGAGAGGCACAGGCGCAGCGCGCCCAGTCCGCGGTAGACGAGGTTCTCGGTGCGTTTGCCATCCCACCCCAGGAGCTCCGCGGCCTCCGGGACGGTGTGGCCCTGTAGATACAGCGTCACCGCCAGACGGCGGTCCTCGACGAGCTTGCTCAGACAGTCGCGCACCGCGCGGGCAATCTGCGAGGCGTTCGCGGACTGCTCCGGGTTGCCCATGGCCACGGGCTGCTCCGGCAGGGATTCCACCACTTCCAACCCCACCTCCTTGCGGCGCTCCACGCTCCGGATTTCGTCCACCAGCGCGGTATAGGCGACGCGGTACAGGTAGGCGGGAGTCCAGCGTTCGCGGTCCGGCTCTCTTCGCTGGAGCTCCATCAGCCGCATCATCGCCGCCTGCACCAGGTCGTCACGGCGGTCCGCGAGGCGGGGTGGGCACACCCTGCCCACGGCCTGGCGCAGCGCCCCGCGGAGTTTCTCGAGCTCGCTTCCGAGCGAAGGGCCCGTGTCGGGAGCCCGCCTCTGCCTCGGTTCCAAATGGACAAACCTCCGAGAGGCGCTGATGGTCATCGAAAGCTCCCGGGGCGGCAAGGGGCGGGCGCAAGATGGAACGGCACCGGAAAGATGCGGGTGCATGGCTCTCCGGTGCGGGAGCCGGGTGGCTATTGCAACGCGGCGTCCCAGGCGATGAGCCGCACCTCGCCCGTCGTGAGGCGGACCGCGGACACCACGAAGCGACCGCCGCCGAGGAGGGTGCTCGCCACGCTCGACGAGAGGATGCCGCCCGCCAGCGACTCACCCGTGCGGCGCAGCTGCCCCGCGGCGTCGACGTCCCACGTGTAGAGCCGCAGCCGGCCCGTCGTGTCGCGCACGGACGTCACCAGGTGCTTGCCCGTCACGCGCGTGGCGCGGACCTCCGTGATGTAGCCGCCGTCCGCGTCGTCCTTGCGGGTGAGCTGTCCGGCCGAGTCGATTTCGAAGGCGATATTGCGCAGCTGTCCGGACGCGGTGCGCACGGAGGCGACCACCGCCTCCCGGAAGGCGGAGACGGCCACCGTGGAGAGGGCCACGTCCGACACCGTGCCCGCCACGAAGCTCCCCTTGCGCACCAGCTTCTGGTCCGTGCCCAGCTGCCACGTCGTCAGCTCCAGGTTGCCCGCGGCGTTGCGCACGGCGGTGACGACGCCGCTGAACTGGCCTCCGGTGTCGTTCTGCCCCTGGCCCTGCGTGACGTAGGTGAGCGCGAGCCGGGTGCCCTCCGGGCCGTACACCGTGCCGATGGGGCGGAAGCTCGCCAGGTCCGTGGTCAGGTCCCACGTGGTGAGCTCCAGGCGCCCGCTGGCGTTGCGCACCGCGCTCACCACGCCGAAGGTGGAGCCGAGCTGCGCCAGCGCGACCTCGCTCGCCGCGCCGCCGCTGGTCTCCGCCTTGCGCTCGAGGGCTCCGTTGGTGGTGACGCGCCACGCGGTGAGCTTGAGGTTGCCCGCGCTGGTGCGCATGCCCGTCACCACGTCCCGCCCCGCGCCCGGACGCGTCAGCGCCACCTGGCTGCCCTCGGTGGAGACCGCGCCGGAGAGGGCGCGGAGGGTCCCGTCACCCGCCAGCCGCCAGGTGTTCACCGCGAGCTGTCCCGCCGCGTTGCGCGTGGCCGTCACCAGCGTGTCGGTCGAGGCCACCAGCTCCACCTCGCTGGCGCTGTCGCCCGTCGCGTCACCCCGGCGCAGGAGCGGGTCCGGGTGGATGGCCGCGGGGAACAGCATGAGCGGCTCGTTCTGGAGGGGGACGAAGTCGTCCGAGGAGTCGTAGTCCACCGCGCCCGACTTCTGCCACGCCTGGTGGTAGGGCAGGGGGATGGCGGTGCCGACGTTGAATCCGTCGATGACGGGCGCAACCTGGATGTGCAGGTGCGGATGGGCGGACGCCCCGGAGCTGCCCACCCGCCCGATGTCCTCCCCGCGCTTGACCCTCGCGCGGAGCGAAACGGGGACGATCGTCTCCCTCGGGTAGTCGCCGACGCGGTCCTCGGCGTTGTTCACGAACTGCGCGGTGTGGGGGCACAGCTCGGCGGGGACCGAGTCTGGCTGCATGTGGGCGTAGAGGATGTCCTTGCCGTCGTCCGTCCGGACGACCAGGTGGTTGCCGGCGCGGGGAATCCGCAGCGGGTTCGACGTGCGCCCCGGGTGGGGCACGCTGTCGCCTGGGTAGACCTCGGGCTTGAGGCCCTCCGGGGCATTGCGCCAGCAGCTGATGACGACGCCGTCCGCGATGGCCTGGACGGGGACGCCGTAGAGAATCCAGTCGGAGTTCTTCGGGTCGGCGGCGTAGTCCGCGAAGTCCGGCCAGATGCGCGTGAAGCGCTTCTCCGTCGGATGGAAGCGCACCGCCATCAGGTCGCGGGGGTTGGTGTCACCGTGGTCGCTGGCAATCCACCAATAGGTTCCGGCGGGGAGGTCCGCGCTGGAGCCGGGGAAGGGGTATTGCGCCAGGGCCACGGGACATGACGTGAGCAGCGCCGCGGCCGTGAGCCGGGCGAGCGTTCGGGAATACGTGGACATGGGACTGCCTCGCGGGGCGGGCGGCCCGTCGCCGTCATGGCGAGCCATGGTCGCGCCTGCCCCTGGAACGCGATTTCCCCCGCTTTTCCCTCACCCTCACGCGTGGTGGTTCCAACTCCTTGTATTCACGAGTGATACGGACATTCGTCCGGCGTGGAACGCGCGGACGCGGGGCATGGCGCGAGGTGTCGGCGCGTGGTCACTGCGCGGCGTGGACGCGGACGGCGTGTCGGTCCCGCTGGCCAGCGGGACGTGGCGTCCCTATACCAGGAGGCGGATGGGCGGCAGGTAGGATGGCAGGAGCGTTTCCTGGCGAGTCACGCGGACGTGTGAGCGTTCTGCTTCTCCGGTGTGTTGGCTGAGTCCCTCTCCCAAGGAGGTCGTCCTTGCGAAGATTCGAGGATCCCCTCCCGCCCGAGGTGCTGACGCACGATGACGCCCTCGTCCTGCTGGAGGCCGTCCGGGAGCTGGCCCACCTGCGGACGCTGGAGGACGTGATGGCGCTGGTGCGCCGCGCCGCGCGGCGGCTCAGCGGCGCGGATGGGGTCACCTTCGTGCTGCGGGAAGGCGACCTGGTCCACTACGCCGACGAGGAGGCGATCGCGCCGCTGTGGAAGGGGCGACGCTTCCCCATCGAGGCGTGCATCTCCGGCTGGTCCATCCTGAACCGCGCGCCCGTGGCCATCGAGGACATCTACGCGGACGAGCGCATCCCCCACGAGGCCTACCGCGCCACCTTCGTGAAGAGCCTGGTGATGGTGCCGGTGCGCCGCTCCGACCCGGTGGGCGCCATCGGGGCGTACTGGGCCGAGCGCCGCACGCCGGGGGCCCGCGAGGTGGCGCTGCTGCAGACGCTCGCGGACTCCGCGGCGGTGGCGGTGGAGAACGGGCGGCTCTACGAGGCGGAGAAGGCGGCGCGGCGCGCGGCAGAGGCCGAGGTGCGCCTGCGCGGCGAGCTGCTGGCGATGGTGTCGCACGACCTGCGCAATCCCCTGGGCGTCATCACGATGACGTCGTCGCTGCTGGCGCCCCTGTTGACGCCGCTGAGTGGACGGGCACGCCACCACCTGGAGACGCTCAACCGCTCCGCCTTGAGGATGGAGCGGCTCATCCACGACCTGCTCGACTTCGCGGCCATCGAGGGCAGGGCCTTCCGGTTGAACCCGGTGGCCCATCCGCTCGCGCAGCTGCTCGAGCAGGCCGCCGACCTGGGACCGCTCGCCCAGGAGCGGGGCATCGAGCTGGCGCTGTTGCCACCCCCGCACGAGGTGGAGGTCCGCTGCGATGCCGACCGCGTGCACCAGGTGTTCTCGAACCTGGTGGGCAATGCGGTCCGCTACACGCCCTCGGGTGGCACCATCACCATCGCGGCGGAGGTCCGGGAGCACCAGGTGGAGTTGAGCGTGTCCGACACCGGCTCCGGCATCGCCCCGGACCTGCTGCCCGTCCTGTTCGACCGGTTCCAACGCCCGACGACGCGCATGCCGGGCAGCGGCGTGGGCCTGGGGCTCACCATCACCCGCGGCATCGTCGAGGCGCATGGCGGCACCGTCCGGGTGGCGAGCGAGGTCGGGCGTGGGACGACCTTCACGTTCACGTTGCCGCTGGAGGCCTGAGCGGCGCGCGCCGTGCTCAGCGGGCCGGGGGGCGGGGAAGCTCGTAGCGGCCATCCGCGACGCGGTGGAAGCCCAGGGCCTGGGCCAGGCGGATGGCGTCGAGGTTCTCGGGCCTGGTCAGGGCGAAGAGTCCCTCCAGTCCGAGCGTGTCGAACGCGAAGGTGAGCAGGGCGCGTGACGCCTCGTGCGCGTAGCCCCGCCTCCACTCCGCCGGGTCCAGCTCGCAGCCGTACTCGGCGACGGACGCGCGAGGCGTGGCCTTGCGCACGCCGCACGTGCCGATGACACGCCCCTCGCGGGTGATGGCGAGCTGGTACTTCGTCCGTGGCACCTCGGTGGCCCAGCGGCACAGCATCTCCACGAAGGCCCGGATGTCCTCGACCGTGGGCGGCGGCGGGCCGTAGTGCGCGAGGTAGGCGGGCTTGGTCTGGTAGGCGATGACGCTCGGCGTGTCCTCGGGGCGGAAGTCCCGGAGCACGAGGCGCTCGGTGTGCAGCTCCATGGCATCGCATCCTGCCCGCGCTGGGGCGAACCGCCCAGCCCCGTGGACCCGGGCCTTCATGGCCTGTCGCTCCCATCCCGTGTCAGACCTCCAAGGTAGGAAGGAGTGGACACGTGGTCGAGGGTGGGGTTCCACTCGGGGGAGGCGAGGCGGATGATGGGGGAGTGGGGAGTCGGAGGGCAACAGATGGGGCAGGACACGAAGCGCCCGGCGACGTATGCGGACCTCGAGGCCCTGCCCGAGGGCACGGTGGGCCAGCTCATCGATGGGATGCTCATCGCCGCGCCACGGCCGGCGAGTCCTCATGCCGTGGCGGCATCGGTGGTCAGCGGATTGTTGCTGACGGCTTTCCAGGTGGGGAGGCGGTCGCCCGGGGGATGGTGGATCGTCAATGAGCCGGAGCTGCACCTCGGCGACGACGTGCTCGTCCCGGACATCGCGGGCTGGCGGAGGGAGCGACTGCCCCAGATGCCCCGCGTGCCGCACTTCATCCTGGCACCGGACTGGGTCTGCGAGGTCCTCTCGCCCTCCACCGCGAGGCTGGACCGGGGGCGCAAGAGCGAACTCTATGCGCGGGCGGGGGTCGGCCATCTCTGGCTGGTGGACCCGGAGGCCCGCGCGCTGGAGGTGTTCCAGCGCGACGCCGCGCGGTGGCTCGCCCGAGGCGTCTACTCCGGCGAGCAGCAGGTCCGCGCGGAGCCGTTCGAATCCCTGCTCCTGGACCTGGGGGCGTTGTGGCCTCCCGAGCTCGACGCGCCCTGAATCACCGAGCGCGCCTCAGCCTCCGCCCTGGAGCTGGCGCAGGTGTTCGCGCCACGCGTCCCGGGCCTCGTCCAGGCTCACGGCGTGGAAGCGGACAGGCGCGCCGGGCCGCCGCGCGCCGAGCCGGCCCCAGTCCGCGCGGATGACGGTGGCGATGAGGGGATAGCCCCCGGTGGTGGGGTGGTCCGGGCCGAGCACGATGGGTTCGCCGGACAGCGTCACCTGGATGGCGCCCCGCACCATGGGCTTCGACGTCCCAGCGCCCTCGTCGCCATGGGCCAGCGCCGGGCCGTGCAGCCGCATGCCCACGCGGTCGCTCGCGGGGGACACCGTGAAGCCGCTGCCCTGCAGCGAGGCCGCCATCAACGGGTCGAAGCGCTCCGTGTCCGGCCCGAGCAGCACGCGGATGGGCGCGCTGGCGTCGAGCGCCGCCGTCACGTCGAGGGCGCGGGGCGGCCCAAGGGGCTCCCCGAGCGGCAGCGCGTCCCCGCCGCGCAGCAGGCGTCCCTCGTGGCCGCCCATCCTCGCCACCAGCAACGTCCCGCGTCCCCCGAGCACCTGGGGGACGGCCAGTCCTCCGTCCACCGCGACGTAGCGGACGCTCGCGTGCTCGGGCGGCGGGACGAGGAAGGACTCTCCGTCCGCGACGACGAAGGCCCGACCGTCCACCGCGACGCGCGCGCCGCGTCCCCGCACGCGCAGCTCCAGCCGCCCCAGGCACTCCAGCGCCGCCGCGTCCCACGCGTTGCCCACCGCGAGGTTGGCCTGGGCCAGCAGCTCCGGCACCAGCGCGCCTCCGGGCGGCACGCCGTGGTGCATCTGCCCGGGCCGTCCACCGTCCTGCACCATCGCGGGGCCACCCGCGCCCGTCATCTCCAGCCAGCCCGCCATCAATCCACCCGCTCGAAACGCACCCGGTCACCCAGTTGCAACACCGCGCCCCGGTCCGGGTGGAAGGCGGTGAAGTCCAGCGCCGTGCCAATCAGGTTCCAGCCGCCCGGCGACGCGAAGGGATAGACGCCCGTGCGTCCGCCGGCGATGCCCACCGCGAGCGCGGGCACGCGCACGCGCGGCGACGGCAGCCGGGGCACCGCGATGCGCGGGTCCACCTCCCCCAGGTACGCGAACCCGGGCAGGAAGCCGACGCACCGCACAGTGTATTCGCGCGCCGCGTGGAGCCGGGCCACCTCGTCCGCGGGGAGCCCCGCGCGCTCGGCCACCTTGGCCAGGTCCGGTCCGTCGTAGCGGACGCGCAGCGTGACGAGCGGCCCGTCCTCGCGGGGGAGGGTGGCGCCCAGAAGCCCCGCCAGCGCCAGCCGGGGCTCCTCCGGAGGCGCGGCCGGGTCGAAATACACGCACGCGTGCTCCTCGGTGATGACCGCGTCGAGCACGTGGGGCACCGCGCGCAGCGCCTCGCGCACCGTCCTGCGCTCCAGGCCCTCGGGCAGTTGCAACCGGAGCGCGCCCTCGCCCAGGGGCTCCGAACGCAGCGCGAGCGCGTCGAGCGTGCGGCGCACCGCTCGCGCCAGCTCCACGGCGCCCGGGGTGTCGCCGTGAACGCACAGCGTC
This sequence comes from Myxococcus stipitatus, assembly GCF_021412625.1. Next base: position 534,420 of record NZ_JAKCFI010000004.1, read on the forward strand.
TCCAGCGTGCCCTGGGTGGCCAGCCGCACCGTGTTGTCCCGTACGCGCGCCAGGTCCGTCAGCACCGCGCCCGGCTGCCCTCGCGGAATCAGCGAGCCATCCGGGCGCGTGCCCCGGTCCGCGAAGCCCTCGCGGGCATGCACGAGCCCCGCCTCCCCCGCCGCGTCGCGCAGCGCGCCCTCGGGTGGAGCGATGAGGACGACGCCCGTGCCGAGCGCCTCCACCAGCCCCGCCACCACCGCCCGGGCCAGCGCGGGCGAGGCATTGGCCGCGTGGTAGAGCGCGCCATGCGGCTTGGCGTACCGCACGGGCACGCGCGCCTCGTTCGCGAGCCGGGCCAGCGCGCCACACTGCCGGGCCACCTGTCCCCGGAGGACCTCGGGCGACACGTCGAGCGCGCGGCGGCCGAAGTGCTCCCGGTCCTCGTAGGAGGGATGCGCTCCCGCGAGCGTGCCGTGACGCGCGCACAGCGCCAGCGCGCGGCGCATGGACGCCTCGTCCCCGGCGTGTCCGCCGCAGGCGATGTTGGCCACCCGCGCGAGCGCGTAGAGGCGCTCGTCCTCGTCCGGCAGCTCGCCCAGGTCGATGTTGAGGAGGCACTCCGTCATGCCCTGCACGCTATGCGAGCCGTGTCCCGGGCGCAGCCTCCGCGCGAGCGTCCACGCGCTGGGAGGGCTGGGAAGATTACACGCGCCACCCCGGGGCAGGGGCCGGTTCGCACCGGGATGGCACGTGCCCCGGGACCACCACCATGGTGGGCTCGAGGAACTTCCACCCCGGATACGCCGGCACCCGATTTCCCCGGCAATTTCCCCGCGCATTTCGCGCGGGGGCGCGCCCTGCCACGCGGTGAACGCCGGGCGGCCCGGGGGCTCGGGGGCCTGGCCCCGTTCCGAGCGGCCGTGGCTACACTCCGGGAGATGACGCACCCGCTCGAGTCCTATCGCGCCCTCTTCCCGGTCCTCCAGGAGCAGCTCTACTTCAACCACGCGGGCGTGGCGCCCACCAGCCTGCGGGCCGCGGAGGCGGTGCGGGAGTGGATGGAGGACCTCGTCTACCACGGCATCCGCCACGAGCGCGGCTGGGAGGCGCACTGCGAGCGCGTGCGCGCGCTGGCCGGGCGCCTCATCCACGCGGAGCCGGACGAGGTGGCCTTCGTGCGAAACACCAGCCATGGCCTGGGACTGGTGGCCGAGGGCCTGGACTGGAAGCCCGGGGACGAGGTGGCGGTGGCCACCTCCCTGGAATACCCCTCCAACGTCTACCCCTGGCTGCACCTGCGGGACCGGGGCGTGGTGGTGCGCGACATCGAGGCCCCCTCCGGCGGCGTCACCGCGGAGGCCGTGGCGCGGGCGCTCACACCGCGCACGCGGCTGGTGGCGGTGTCCTCCGTGCAGTTCGCCACCGGCTACCGCACGGACCTGGACGCGGTGGGCGCGCTGTGCGAGCGCGCCGGGGTGCTGTTCTGCGTGGACGGCATCCAGAGCGTCGGCTGCATCCCGGTGGACGTGAAGAAGAGCCGCATCCACTTCCTGAGCGCGGACAGCCACAAGTGGATGCTCGGCGTCGCCGGCATCGGCCTGCTCTATGTCTCCAAGGAGGTGCTGCCCCGGCTGCGGCCGGTGCTGGTGGGCTGGCGCAGCACCACGGACGCGTGGAACTTCAACCGCACCCACTTCGAGCTGCGCCCCGACGCGCGCAAGTTCGAGGAGGGCAGCGCCGCGTACACGGGCATCTACGCGCTGGGCGCGTCGCTGGAGCTGCTCCAGGAGGTGGGCATCCCCACCATCGGCGCGCGGGTGCGCGAACTGCTCTCGCACGCGGAGCAGGGCCTGCGCAGGCTGGGCTGCGAGGTGGGGCCAGCGCCCGAGCACCGCGCGGGCATCCTCACGTTCCTGCCGCCCGGCGCGGACGCCCGGGCGCTCGGCGCGTACCTGGCGGGCCACCACGTGGCCCACTCGGTGCGCCGGGGCCGCATCCGCCTGTCGCCCCACTTCTACAACCAGCCGGCGGAACTGGACCGGCTGGTGGAGCTGGTGCGGGCCTGGCCCGGTTGAGCACAGGTCAGCCCTGGGCGGGGAAGAGCGTGTCGATGGACAGGTAGCGCTCGCCGGTGTCGTAGCAGAAGCACAGCACCCGGCTGTTGTCCGGCATCTCGCCCAGCTTCTGGTTCACCGCCGCCAGCGCCGCGCCGGAGGAGATGCCCACGAAGATGCCCTCCTCGCGCGCGGAGCGACGGGTGAACTCGAACGCGTCCTCCTCCGCCACCTGCACCACGCCGTCCAGGACGTCCTTGTGGAGGTTCTTCGGGATGAAGCCCGCGCCGATCCCCTGGATGGGGTGGGGCCCGGGCTGCCCTCCGCTGATGACGGGCGACTTGGTGGGCTCCACGGCCAGCACCTTCAGCTTGGGCCAGTGCTGCTTGAGCACCTCGCCGCACGCGGTGATGTGGCCGCCGGTGCCCACGCCCGTGATGAGGTAGTCGAGCCCGTCCGGGAAGTCCCTCAGGATTTCCTGCGCCGTGGTGCGCTTGTGGACCTCGATGTTGGCCTCGTTCTCGAACTGCTGCGGCATCCACGCGTCCGGCACCTGGGACACCAGCTCGTTGGCGCGGGCGATGGCGCCCTTCATGCCCTGGGCGCGCGGGGTCAGCTCGAACGTCGCGCCGTAGGCGGCCATCAGCCGGCGCCGCTCGATGCTCATGGACTCCGGCATGACGAGCACCAGCTTGTAGCCCTTCACCGCCGCCACCATCGCCAGGCCGATGCCCGTGTTGCCGCTGGTGGGCTCGATGATGATGCTGTTCTTCTTGAGGAGGCCGCGCTGCTCCGCGTCCTCGATCATCGCCAGGGCGATGCGGTCCTTGATGCTGCCGCCCGGGTTGGCGCGCTCGAGCTTCATGTGGACGGTGACGCGGTTGGGGAACAGCCGGTTGATGCGGACGTGTGGCGTGTTGCCGATGGTGTCCAGGATGTTGTTCACCTTCGTCATGTCGGGCCTCGTCGGGTGGGCTGCGCGGTGGGTGCTTCGGGGAATCAGATGTGGAACTCGATGGCGTCCAGCGTGCCGTCGGCGCCACGGGGGCGGACCTCGCTGCGGCGGGTGACCACGGAGTCGGCGGGGATGCTCTGCGTGAGCCAGGCGTTGCCGGCGATGATGCTGCCCCGGCCGACCACCGTCTCGCCCCCCAGGATGGTGGCGTTGGCGTACACCACCACGTCGTCCTCGATGGTGGGGTGGCGCTTCTTGTCCGCCAGCGCCTTCTCCACCATGAGCGCGCCCAGCGTGACGCCCTGGTAGAGCTTCACGTTGTTGCCGATGAGCGTCGTCTCGCCAATCACCACGCCGGTGCCGTGGTCGATGACGAAGCGCCGGCCAATCGTCGCCCCCGGGTGGATGTCCACGCCCGTGCGCTGGTGGGCATACTCCGTGAGCAGCCGGGGCAGGAGCGGGAAGCCCAGCGTGTGCAGGGCGTTGGCCACGCGGAAGATGGCGATGGCGAGGAACCCCGGGTACGTCAGGATGACCTCGTCCACGGTGCGCGCGGCGGGGTCCGCGTCGAAGATGGCCTGCGAGTCCTGGCGCAGCCAGTCGTACAGCTCCGGCAGTCGCTCCATGAAGCGGGCGGGGAGGCTGCCGTTGATGTCCGGGTAGAGGGGCAGCAGCGTCTCACGCAGGCGGTGGAGGCTGGCCTCCACGGTGGTGACGTCCCGGCGGACGGCGGCGGCGGTACACTCCAGGCGTTCGGCGAAGTGGGGGAACAGGAGCCCGAGCACCTGGGAGACGAACTCGGGGGCCGCCCGGCGCACGTCCGGGGGGAAGCAGTGGCGCTGCCGGGCCTCGAGCAGCGCGGCGACCAGCCTGGCGTTGGAGTCATCCATGAGCCCCTCCATTTAATGCAGTGCGGTGTGGCGCCGCACCACCGGATTCCCCCGGGCGTGAACGAAGTCCCGTCCGGTGTGGGACAAGTCGGCGGGCTCCGGGGCCGTCCGGCCGCTGTCGGTCGAGGGCCGGCCGGGCGGGGGAGGGGGGTTGGCGGAAGGGGCGCGCGGGCGTTACCCCGCGGAATGCCCGAAGGGAACATCATCCACCGGCTGGCCCGGGTCCATGACCGCTGGCTCACGGGGCGGCGGTTCGTGGCGGACTCCCCGCAGGGGCGGTTCGTCGAGGGGGCTCGCGCCGTCTCCGGGCGGACGCTGCGGTCCGTGGAGGCTCACGGCAAGCACCTCTTCTATGGGTTCGACGGTGGGGTCCGGTTGCACGTGCATCTGGGCCTGTTCGGCCACGTGCGGCACTACGGGAGCGCGGCGCCAGCGCCCTCCGCCGCCTGCCGTCTGCGGCTGGCGTCGCCGTTCGCCACGTTGCACCTGTCTGGCCCCGCGGCCTGCGAGCTGCTGGCGCGGGAGGAGGAGGCCGCGCTGCGGGCGCGACTGGGCGAGGACCCGCTGCGTCCGGACGCGTCCGTCGAGCGGGCCCGTGAGCGGCTGTGTCGGGGTCGGCTGCCCCTGGCGCTCGCGCTGTTGGACCAGGAGCGGGTGTCCGGGGTGGGCAACATCCTGCGCGCGGAAGCGTTGTTCCTGACGCGGTTGCCGCCACTGCTGCCGGCGGGCGAGCTCGAGGCGGCGGACTTCCGGCGGCTGTGGACCACGCTCCGGGGGTTGCTCGCGGACGCGGCGCGGGATGGGCACATCGTCACGCCGGGCGCCCCGCTGGTGCCGGAGTGCGTGGCCGGACGAAAGCGCGCGGAGCGCTTCTGTGTGTATGGCCGGGAAGGGCAGCCCTGCCCCCACTGCGGCGCGAGGGTGCGGCGTCAGGCGCTGGCCGGACGCAGCCTCTTCTTCTGCGCGGCATGCCAGGGCGTCGATGCGCCCGCACGCCGACCGCGCGCCCAGACGCCGCGAGATGGAGCGCGTCGAGCCGCGCGCCCAGCCGCGACGAGGTCGGGCGGCCGGCGCCCATCGCGGGCCTCGCGTGTGTGAGGGATTCCGCTCGCGGCCTTCGTTGAAGGGGGATGCGTGTCCCACGTCCGGCGAGTCCCCGAATGAAATCCCTCCTGCTCCTGTCGCTCCTCCTGGCTGGCTGCGCGGCTCCCTCGGCGCGTGTGGCCGCGCGAGAGACCCCGGCGGCCTCCGACATGGATCGGATCGTCCGCGACGCGTGCGACAAGCGGCTCGTCCTGCTGGGCGAGGAGTCCCATCACGGAAGCGCCAGGACCATCGCCTTCAAGGTGGAGCTGATCCGTCGGCTCGTGGAGGAGTGCGGCTACGACTCCTTCATCATCGAGGCGGGCCTCTACGACTTCCTCCGCATCCAGGAGCGACTGGGCGCGGGCGAGCCCGTCGACGAGGCCATGGTGGCGGACGCCGTGGGCGGGATGTGGGCCAATCAGGAGATGGCGCCCCTGATTTCACTCCTGACCCGACAGCTCGCGGCGGGGACCCTCGCCGTCGGCGGGCTCGATGACCAGGTCAACCGGGGGACCTACGCGCAGCGCGACATGTCACGCGAGCTCATGGCGCACCTGTCCGGCCCGAGGCGTGAGGAGTGCGGAGCGGAGCTCGAGCGATACATGACCTGGCGGTACGACGATACCCATCGGTTCACCGCGGAACGCGCGAGCTTCATCCAGGGCTGCTGGAAGGAGCTGGAGTCGGTGCTGGCGTCGCCCGCCGCGCCCGTGACTCCGCGGACGCGGGGACACCTGCGGATGGCCCGGAACCTGGACCGGTTCTTCGAGCGACAGGTCGCCGTGATGTCCCGCCCCCCGGAGCAGGCCGGAGCGGCCCGGGACTGGAGCGACTTCGACCACCGCTCCCGCTCCATGTTCATGAACCTGGAGGCGTTCCTGGACCAGACCCCCAGGCCCCGGAAGACCCTCGTCTGGCTCGCCACGATTCACGCGGCCAAGAGCCTGGCGAGCTTGGAGAAGGACGGGCGACCTCCGACGTCCTTCGGCGCCCACGTCCAGGAGCGGTTCGGCGAGCAGGCCTTCGTGCTGGGCTTCTCGGCGCTCTCCGGGAGCTACTCCCTGAGTGTCACGCCGCGCAGGTTCGTCCTCGAGCCCGCCCTGGAGGACTCCCTGGAGGCCCGCGCGTTCTCGCCCCCCGCCACCCAGGACACCCGGTATCTGGCGCGCGACCAGCTGCGTGACGCGGGCCCCCGCGCGGCCCGCCCCCTGAGCTACGCGTGGGTGACGACCGCCTGGGAGACCGTCCTGGATGGATTGCTGGTCTTCCGAGAGGAGCGGCCCCCGACCGCGGCCCACCGCTGATCGCCGCGGCTTTTCGCGGCGAGGCCACGCAATCATCCGCTGGCCTGGACGTAGCCGCCCCGGAGGCCGGCGGGCGGCCCCAGGAGTGACGTCCCAAGTGGATACCGTTCTGGCTGGATTGCGACAGGCGCTGCGCTCGCTCGCCCGGAGCCCCGGCTTCGCGCTGGGGTGCGTGCTGATGCTGGCGGCGGGCATTGGAGCGAGCACCGCCCTCTTCAGCGTGGTGGAAGGGGTGCTCCTGCGCCCCTTGCCCTATCCGCATCCCGAGCGACTGGTGGAGCTCTCCGAGCGCGCGCTGGACGGCCGCACGATGAGGTTCTCGGACCCCAACTTCGAGGATGTCCGGACGCGCACCCGCACCCTCGGTGCGCTGGCCCAGGTGTCGGGCTCGGCGAGCGTCGCCGTCACGGGCGCGGACGAGCCGGCCCTGGCGACCGTCGCGCTCGCCTCGCGCGACTTCTTCCCCGCGTTCGCGGTGCGTCCCCTCCAGGGCCGCCTCTTCGCCGAGGAGGAGCAGCAGATGGGAGGCGCCCCCGTGGTGGTGGTGAGCCACGCCTTCTGGAAGCGCTACCTGGGCGCACGACCGCTGCCGCTGCCGGACACCCTCACCTTCGAGGGACGCGCCTTCACCGTGGTGGGCGTGATGCCCGAGTCCTTCGACTACCCGGTGGGCACGCAGTTGTGGATTCCGCGGGAGCTGGAGCCCCAGCTGCCCAGCCGCACCGCGCACAACTGGCGGGTCGTGGGGCGGTTGGCGGACGGCGTCGACTTCCAGGCCGCGCGAGCGGAGCTCACGCGAATCGCGCGCGAGCTCGAGGAGCGGTACGGCCGGGACACGGGGATGCACGACATCGCCGTGGAGCCGCTGCGCGAGCGCCTGGTGGGCCACGTGCGTCCCACGCTCTACCTGCTGGCGGGCGCCGCGGCCTTCCTGCTGCTGGTGGCGGGCGCCAACGTCACGAACCTGCTGCTCGCCCGCGCGGCCACCCGGTCCCGGGAGTTCGCCATCCACGTGGCCCTGGGCGCGGGCCCCGGAGCGCTGGTGCGGCGCTTCCTCCTGGAGTCGCTCCTGCTGTCGTTGAGTGGCGGCGCGCTGGGGGCCTTGCTCGCCACCTGGGGCGTGCACGCGCTGCTCGCGGTCGAGCCGGGTCACCTCCCACGGGTCGGTGAGGTGGGGGTGAACGCGAGCGTGCTCCTCTTCACCCTCGGACTCTCGCTGCTGCTCGCGCTGGGGCTGGGGTTGCTGACGGCGCTGCGCGTGGCGCGACAGCCCCCGGGGGCCGCGCTGGCGCGAGCCGGGCGCACGCTCAGCGGTGGAAGCGGCGCGGAGAACACGCGCCGGGCCCTCGTCGTGGGGCAGCTGGCGCTCGCGCTGGTCCTCCTGGTGGGCGCGGCGCTGCTCGGACGGAGCCTGATGGGGCTGCTCTCGCTGGACCCGGGCTATCGCACCGAGGATGTCGCCGTGCTCAGCCTCGTGCTCCCGCCGGCCAAGGAAGAGGCGCAGGGGCGGCGCAACGTGCAGCTGCAGGAGCACCTCGTCGCGACGTTGCAGGCGCTGCCTGGCGTGCGCGCGGCGGGCGCCGTGAGCAGCTTCCCGCTGGAGGGGAGCCCCGCGGGGGATGGCACCTTCATCGTGCTCAATCGCCCCGACGAGGTGCGGGACTTCGACGACTTCGGGCGGCTGGCGAAGGAGCGCGAGCGCACCGGCGCCGCCGAATACCGCGTCGCGAGCGAGGGCTACTTCGCCGCGCTCGGCATCCCGCTGGTGCGGGGTCGCCTGTTCGAGGCCGGCGACAGCACGGACGCGCCGCACGTGGCCGTCATCAGCGAGTCGCTCGCGAAGGCCCGCTGGCCCAACGAGGACCCGCTGGGCAAGCTCATCCAGTTCGGCAACATGGATGGGGACCTGCGCCCCTTCACCATCGTCGGCGTGGTGGGGGACGTGCGCGAGCAGGGGCTGGATGCCGCGCCCAGGCCCACGTTCTATGGCAGCTCCCGCCAGCGGCTGCGCTACTCCTCCCGCATCCACGTCGCCGTGTACGGCCCAATGGGCTCCGCGGCCCTGGTCACCGCGGCGCGGCCGGTGCTGCGGGAGTTCGCCTCCGAGCTGCCGTCCCGCCTGTCCACCGTGGAGGAGCTGCTCGCGGGCTCGCTCGCCCCCAGGCGCTTCAGCCTCCTGCTGCTGGGGGCCTTCGGGGCGGTGGCGCTGCTGCTCTCGGTGGCGGGCCTGGCGGCCGTCGTGTCCTACGCGGTGGCGCAGCGCACGCGGGAGTTCGGCATCCGCTTCGCGCTGGGCGCGACGTCCGAGGACGTGCTGGGGATGGTGCTCCGGCAGGCGGCGCGGCTCGCGGGGCTGGGCATCGTCCTCGGCGTGCTGGCGGCCCTGGGGCTCAGCCAGGTGCTCGCGGGGCTCGTGTACGGGGTGAGCACCCTGGACCCGCTCGTCTTCGGCGCGGTGGCGCTCCTCCTGCTGGGCGTGGCGTTGTTCGCCAGCTGGCTGCCGGCCCGACGCGCCTCGCGCGTGGACCCGATGACCGTGCTGCGCTCGGAGGCCTGAGCCGGCGCGCCCGCTCGCTCTCCGGTGCGGATTCGCGGGGCCGGGGGGGGCAGGCGGGCGCGCTCCGAGCGGCATGGCGGCCGCTGCTTGCTCGTCCCCGGGGACGGCGTGACGATGGGGGGCATGAGCCAGACGCCCTCCTATGTCCACGGAACCAGTTCCACGCCGCTGCTCGGCGAGACCATCGGGCAGAACCTCCGGAGGACGGTGGAGCGTCACCCGGACCGCGAGGCGCTGGTCGTCGCCTCCCAGGACTACCGGGCCACGTACCAGCAGCTCTGGGACCTCACGAGCCAGGTGGCGCTGGGGCTGCTGGCCATGGGCGTGGAGAAGGGGGACCGGGTGGGCATCTGGTCTCCCAACCGCTTCGAGTGGGTGGTGGTGCAGTACGCCACCGCGCGCATCGGCGCCATCCTCGTCAACCTCAACCCCGCATACCGGACGGCGGAGCTGGAGTACTCGCTCAACCAGTCCGGCACCAGCGTCCTCCTCCTGGCGCGCGGCTTCCGGCAGACGGACTACCGCGCCATGCTCGAGGAGGTCCGCCCGCGCTGTCCCTCCCTGCGGGTGGCGCTGGTGCTGGACGACGACTGGCCGCTGCTGCTCTCCAACGCGAAGCACGTCAGCCCGGCCTCGCTGGAGGCGCGCGAGGCGACGCTCCAGTTCGACGACCCCATCAACATCCAATACACGTCCGGGACCACGGGCTTCCCCAAGGGCGCCACGCTGTCGCACCACAACGTGCTCAACAACGGGTACTTCATCGGCGAGGCGCTGCGCTACGGCCCGGACGACCGCGTCTGCATCCCCGTGCCCTTCTACCACTGCTTCGGCATGGTGATTGGCAACCTGGCCTGCACCAGCCACGGCGCCACCATGGTGATTCCGGGCGAGGCGTTCGACCCGCTGGCGGTGCTGCGGACGGTGGAGGCCGAACGCTGCACGTCGCTGTATGGCGTGCCCACCATGTTCATCGCGGAGCTGGACCACCCCCGCTTCGCGGAGTTCGACCTGACGTCGCTGCGCACGGGGGTCATGGCGGGCTCGCCGTGTCCCGTGGAGGTGATGAAGCAGGTGCAGTCGCGGATGAACATGCGGGAGGTGACCATCTGCTACGGCATGACGGAGACCTCGCCGGTGTCCGCGCAGAGCGCCCTGGACGACCCGCTGGACAAGCGCGTGTCCACGGTGGGCCGCGTCCACCCGCACCTGGAGGTGAAGGTCATCCACGCGGAGACGGGCGCCGTGGTGCCCCGGGGCACGGCGGGCGAGCTGTGCACGCGCGGCTACAGCGTGATGCTCGGCTACTGGGCGAACCCGGAGGCCACCGCGAAGGCCGTGGACGCCGCGGGGTGGATGCACACCGGCGACCTGGCGACGATGGACGACGAGGGCTATGTGCGTATCGTCGGCCGCATCAAGGACCTCATCATCCGTGGCGGAGAGAACATCTCCCCGCGCGAGGTCGAGGAGTTCCTCCACACCCATCCCGGGGTGAGCGAGGCGCAGGTCATCGGCGTGCCGAGCGTGAAGTACGGCGAGGAGGTCATGGCCTGGGTGCGGGTCAAGCCGGGCGTCACCCTCACCGAGGAGGACCTGAAGAAGCACTGTGCGGGGCGCATCGCGACCTTCAAGGTCCCGCGCTACTGGAAGTTCGTGGACGCCTTCCCCATGACGGTGACGGGGAAGGTGCAGAAGTTCCGGATGCGGGAGCTGTCCGTGGCGGAGCTGGGCCTGGAGGCCGCGGCGGCCATCAAGACCGCTTGAGCTTCGCCACCTTCCTGGCGCCGGCCCGCTTCTTCGCGGGCGGCGCGTTGGCGACCCGACGCTTCGGCGCCGCCTTCTTCGCGGCAGCCTTCTTCGCCACGGGCGCCTTCTTCTTCGCCGTGTCCTTCTTCCGCGCGGCCCGGTCCGCCGCCTCCACCGCCCGCCGCGCCCATGGAAGGAGCGCGTAGGCGTCGTCCGCGGCGTCCGGGGGCGGCGTCCAGTAGCTCATCTCCACCGACCGGGTCGCGCTCTCGTAGATGAACGGCCGGCCGCCCTGGGCGTGGAACTCGGGCCGGGTGAGCTCGTCCGTCTTCAAATAGAGCTGTCCCTCGGCGATGAGCCCGAACATCCGTCCGCCAGAGTACAGCCCCCAGCCACCGAACATCCGGCGCTCCTGGACCGGCCCCAGCTTCTCCAGCAGCTCCAGCACGTACTCCACGAAGCTGTCCCTCTTCGCCACCGTGCGCCTCCTGGGCCCCGCGCGCGGGCGGGCCTCTCTCAACGGACAGCTAGCACCGTCCACCCCCCGAGCGGAAGCGCTGCGGGCGCTGATATCAATGGATGGATTTCTCGGGAACCAGGATGAAAGGCTTTGCTGCGGGCGTGCTTCGCTCATGGGCCGCGCGCGAGCATTGCCTGTCAATGCAAGACGTCGTCCGAACGCGGACAGTCACCGGGGGGCCTGAGGACCTGTTGGGTTAGTCTCGTTGACATGGAATTGCGACTCTGTACCCTTTGTCGTCATCACGGGCTCCGGCGACCGAGTCGAGCGCGTGAAGGGCGAGCCCGCCATGCATCGTCCCTGGGGAGGATGGACGCTTGACCAGTGAATCCTGGAAGAGTCACGCGCAGGGGGCCGTGTCTCAGGAGCCGGCGCGTGTGTCCGTGGTCCGCCCCCGGACACCTCCCGAACGTTCAATCTCATCCAACCGGGGAGGGAGCGTCGACTTCCACCTGCGTGATGAGGAATTACCGACACACTGGTACAACTTCCTGCGGGACCTGCCCGCACCCCTCCCGGAGGCGCGGCAGGTGGGGCGGCCCACGCCCGCGGAGCTCGCGGAGCGGATCCGCCCGCGCGCGCTGCTCGAGCAGAACAACCCCACCGTGCCCTGGGTCCCCATCCCCGAGCCCGTCATCGACCGGTTGATCCAGTGCGGCCGGCCCACCCCGCTGCGCCGCGCGCGGCGGCTGGAGCAGTACCTCCAGACGCCCGCGCGCATCTACTGCAAGCGCGAGGACCAGCTGGTGACGGGCAGCTTCAAGCTGACCACGGCCCTGGCCCAGGCGTACTACGCGAGGCAGGAGGGGAGGGAGGTCCTCGTGTCCGAGACGGGCGCGGGGCAGTGGGGCATGGCCGTGGCGCTGGCGAGCCAGATGTTCGGCCTGCGGGGCCACGTCTTCATGGCCCGCTGCTCGCTCGAGCAGAAGCCCTATCGCCGTTACTTCATGGAGCTGCTGGGGACACACGTAGACCCCTCGCCCTCCGGACGCACGCGGGTGGGGCGTGAACTGCTCGCGCGCCACCCCGGCCACCCCGGCAGCATCGGCTCGGCCATCAGCGAGGCCATCGAGACGAGCCTGGAGACGCCGGGCGCCGCCTACCTGTCCGGCAGCAACATCAACCACGTCCACCTGCACCAGACGCTGCTCGGGCTGGAGGTGCGCAAGCAGCTGGAGCTGGCGCGGGAGTCGCGGCTCGACGAGTTGATCGCCTGCGCGGGCGGAGGCAGCAACCTGTGCGGCCTGATGCTGCCCTTCCTGAAGGAGAAGCGGGAAGGGGCGCCCCTGCGCTTCCTGGCGGTCGAGTCCACCGCCGCGCCCCGGCTCACCCAGGGCACCTACGAGTACTGCCGCTCAGACGTGGCGGGCTACACGCCCGAGGTCCTCGCCTACTCGATGGGCAAGGACTTCGTCCCGGAGCCGGTGCACGTGGGCGGGCTGCGCAATCACAACAGCTCCCCGCTGGTGAGCCTGCTGCGCCGCCACGGGCTGCTGGACGCGATGGCGTTCGACGAGCAGGTGGCCCTCGAGGCGGGCCGCGTCCTGCTGAAGACGGAGGGCATCCTCGTCGCCCCGGAGTCCTCGCACGCCGTCGCGGCCGCCATCGACTCGGCGCTCCGGGTCCGCGGCACGGGCGAGGAGAAGGTCATCGTGCTGCTGGCCAGTGGCAGCGGCTTCCTGGACCTGGAGGGCTACCACCAGGTCCTGGGTGGGGGGAGCTGAGCAGTCCGTCGCGCCGCGAGGCATCGCAGAGAGGCACCGGAAGTCCGATGAGTCTTCATTTGAAGAACTTCAGTCCTCGCCCTGGCGAGCACTGCGAGACGAGCACGCTGCGGATGATGCTCGCGCACGAGGGCCTCGTGCTGAGCGAGTCGACGCTCTTCGGGCTCGGCGCGGGGCTCGACTTCAAGCTGTGGCCCTCGCCGGAGCCCCGGCGGGTGATGCCCATCGCGTCCGGGCGCATCGACTCCGGACATGTCGCGCGGAGCGCGGCGGAGCGGCTCGGCGTGGAGCTCGTGGTCCAGGAGGCGGAAGACCCGGCGCTGGCGCGCGAGCAGCTGGAGGCCATCCTGCGCGGGGGCCGCGTGGCGGGCCTGAAGCTCGACATCTTCCACCTGGACTACTTCAAGACGCGCCGCCACTTCGCCGCCCACTACGTGGCCCTGTATGGCCTGGACTCGGGGAGCGCCCTGGTGGTGGACACGGCGCAGCAGGGGGGCGAGCACCGCGTGTCGCTCGAACACCTGGAGAAGGCGCGTGACTCGCGAGAGGGGTTCCAGGCGTCTCGCAACCTCTCCATGTATGTCGAGCGGCTCCCCCCCTCACCGAGCGGCGGCGACGCCGGACGGGCCATCCCGCTCGCCACGTGGATGGCGGCCATCCGGGAGTGCGCCGGCAACTTCCTCGCGGAGCGCCCGGTGGATTGCGGCCCCTCGGGCATGCGACGCGTGGCGATGGCGATGGCGCGCTGGTCGGACGCCTTCGACGACCCGCGCGAGGTGGTGAGCGGCATCGCCCATTTCTGGCGCTTCGCGGGCACGGGGGGCGCCAACTTCCGGCGCCTGTATCGCGAGTTCCTGGCGGAGGGCGGTCGCCGCTTCGACAAGCCGGTGTTCCGCGACGCGGTGGCCGACTTCGACCGCATCGTCCAGGACTGGGATGTCGTCATCGACGGGTTGATGACCTACGGGCGCACCGGGGACGCGTCGCACCTGGCGAAGGCCAGCCAGCGCTTCCTGGCGCTCGCGGACCTGGAGACCCGGGCCATGACGAGGCTCCTCGAGGCGGCGCGCGCGCCAGCGGCTCCTCCGCCCGGGGCCTCCGGCGTCTCGCGGAGCGCCAGCGCCGCCCCGGCCGTCACCGAGGTGAAGACGGTCTGTCGCATGTGCCACGGCGGGTGCGGCGCCATCGTCACGTTGAACCACGGCGTGCCGGTGGACATCCGGGGCGACGAGGCCAGCCCGGTGAGCGAGGGCTTCTTCTGCGCCAAGGGCAAGGCGGCGCTGGGGCTGCTCGGGGGAGAGCGGCTGACCACGCCCCTGCGTCGCGTGACGCGGGACGGACGGACGGACTTCGTCCCCATCTCCTGGACGGAGGCGCTCGACGTCGTCGCCGACACGCTCCTGGAGGCGAAGCGCGCATACGGCGCGGAGTCCGTCGTCCTGGCCCAGGGCACGGACCGCAACTACCAGGAGTGGGTGTTCCGGCTGGCGAACACGTTCGGTACGCCCAACGTGCTGGGGCCCGCGCACGTCTGCTTCTACCCGCGGGTGATGGCCTCCATCCTCACCTTCGGGGGCTTCACCTTCAGCGACTACGAGGGGGACCCGGAGGCCATCCTCGCCTGGGGGAGCAACAAGCTGCACACCCACTCGGACGGGGTGATTGGCATCAAGCTGGCCAAGGCCCTCAAGCGCGGCGCGAAGCTCATCGTCGTGGACCCGCTGCGCACCGCCCTGGCGCGGCAGGCGGACTGCTGGCTCCAGATACGGCCGGGCACGGACGGCGCGCTGGCGCTCGGGATGCTCCACCTGGTCATCGAGAACGGCTGGTTCGATGCCCCGTTCGTCGAGCATCACACGCAGGGCTTCGAGGCGCTGCGGGCGCACGTCCGGGCCCATGACCTGGAGACGACGTCGCGGCTCACGGGGCTGGCCGCCGAGGACATCCTGCGCGCCACGCGCCTGTACGCGACGGCGGCGCGGGCCACCATCGAGGCGGGGACGGGAATCTCCCAGAACCGCAACGCCTTCGACACGCTGCGCTCCGTCTTCATGCTGTCCGCCCTCTGCGGCAACCTCGACGCGGAAGGCGGAGACGTCATCTGGGAGCCCATGGCCGTGGATGGGCGCCGCACCTTCCCGCTGACGGAGCTGCTCCCCCAGGCGCAGCAGGCGAAGCGGCTGGGCGGCGAGCGCCACCGCGTGCTGTCCATGACGGGCTGGGCGCACCCGGACGCCGTCTGGGACGCCCTCCTCACCGACGCGCCATACCCCCTGCGCGCCATGGTCGTCTTCGGCAGCAACCTGCTGGCGACCCAGGCGGACACGGAGCGCGTCCACCGCGCGCTCTCCCGGCTGCCCTTCCTCGTCGTCTGCGACCTGTACCTGACGCCGACCGCGCGCATGGCGGACATCGTCCTGCCCACCTCGAGCTGGCTGGAGCGCGACCAGGTCGTCGAGTTCAACGCCTACGTCGGGGCGCGCCGCAAGCTGACGCAGGTGGGGGAGAGCCGGTCCGACGAGGACATCATCCTCGAGCTGGCCGCGCGCCTGGGACTGGGCGCGCACTTCTGGCCCTCCCTCCAGGACGCGCTGGCGCACAAGCTCAGGGGCCTGGGGCACACCTGGGAGAGCTTCCGGGACGTGGGCTTCATCCCGAACCAGAAGCGCTACCGCAAGTACCGGGAGCAGGGCTTCCGCACGCCCTCCGGGAAGCTGAGCCTGTTCCACGTCGGCCTCCAGAAGATGGGGTACGCGCCCCTGCCCGAGTACGTCCCGGAGCCGGTCCGAGACGACGCGGCGGAGCGGTTGCCGTACCTGCTCACCAGCGCGCACTCGCCCTATTTCTACAACTCCGAATACCACCAGGTGCCCGCGCTGCACGGTCGCCAGTCACGCCCGCTCCTCACGCTGCATCCGGAGGCCGCGGAGCGCGAGGGCGTCACGGAAGGCGAGCGCGTGTTCGTCCACGCGGCCGGGCGGGAGTGGGGCGTCGAGTTCGAGGCGCGCCTGTCCCGGGACGTGGCCCCCGACGTCGTCTACGTCGACTCCTGCTGGTGGTACCCGGCCGCCGCCACGCTCACCGAAGCGCTGCGCTCCAACATCAACGCGCTGACGCGCACGGAAGACCGCGACCCCGCCATGGGGAGCACGCCCCTGCGCGGCTTCCGGGTCGCCCTTTCGAAGGCGGCCCCGGCGCAGCACAAGACCCTCGAGCTGGGAGGCTCCCGTCGTGTCCCTTGAAGCCCGCTTGCGTGAACGCGTCCCGGAGACGGACAACGGCCAGCAGGGCGAGTTCATCGCCCACCGCTATGACCTCATGCAGCGCCACATCCGGGACCGGGGCTGGCTCCAGGAGAAGGTGGACCTGCTCGTCGCCCAGGGACTGACGGGCGGGGTCGCCCTGGAGGTGGGCATGGGGCCCGGCTACCTCGGGCTCGAGTGGCTGAAGGCGACGCGCGACACCTCGCTCGTGGGGTTGGACATCTCCCCGGAGATGGTGACATACGCGGAGAAGAACCGCGCCGAGTACGGCCTCCAGGCGCGCGCGAGCTTCTGCCTGGGCGACGCGCTGGCGCTGCCCTTCCCGGAGGGGCGCTTCGACTGCGTCTTCAGCTACGGCTCGTTGCACGAGTGGAGCCGCCCCGCGGTCGTGCTCGACCAGGTGCACCGCGTCCTGAGGCCGGGCGGTCGCTTCTGCATCATCGACCTGCGGCGGGACCTGGACCGCCAGGCGCTCACCTTCATGCGCGTCAACATCGACGTGGAGATGCGCGCCGGCTTCATGAGCTCCGTGCGCTCCGCCTACACGCTGGAGGAGCTGCGCGCGCTGGTGGAGGCGAGCGCGCTGCGCGGCGCGGCGATGCGCGAGCTGGAGCTGGGGCTCTACCTGACGGGAACCAAGTAGCGCGAGGACACGAGGACATGATGCGACCAGGCGCGGGACCGAGACTCTATGTCGGTGAGCCCAACGAACACACGCCGCTGCCGTTCCCACGGGAGGACCGCTTCCGCATGACGTGGGCGGAGATCCTCGTGCAAGCCGCCGCGTGGAGGAGCGTGGAGACCGGCCCGTTCCTCGCCGAGTTCTGCGGCGAGGACTCCGGCGCCTGGCGCGGCGTCCACGACCTGGTGGAGGGCGTCCACCACGTGGCCTTCTACCTGGGGGACTACGACCAGGATTCGCGCGTCTTCGACTGGTTCGACTTCCTGAAGCGGCTGCTCGCGAAGGGCGCGCTGCGCGAGGCGAGCATGGGGCCTTCGTACATCGCGCCCCGCCAGTACGGCACGCCGGGCTGGTGGTACTCCGTCACGCTCGACGACGGCTTCGTCATCGAGATGTTCTGCTGCCGCGCCTACGGCACCTGGACGGCGCGCGCGCCGCGCGAGCGCGTGGACCTCATGTCCCACCTGGCGCTGGCCATCAAGTCCGAGGACGCGGTGCGCGTCGCCCTGGACCAGCTGGCCCTGGGCCACGCCAACCTGGAGGCCATCGCCTTCACGGAGCGGGACGCGCTCGGCCACACCTACGGCCACGTGCGCAACAACCGGAACCACCGCGTGGTGGAGCTGGTCCACCAGGGGCAGCCCGCGTCCAGCGAGGTCGCGTGAATGACGGTCCTCAAGGTCAAACCCTTCGTCGGCCAGCACTGTGAGTCCACCACGCTGGTCAACCTGCTGAGGCAGCACGGGCTCGACTTCTCCGAAGCCTTCGTCTTCGGCCTGGGGCGGGGGCTCAACTACGTCTACTGGAAGACCGATTCGATGGAGTACCCCTTCATCGGCGGGCGGACGCGGCCGGACAGCCTGACGCAGAACGTCGCCGAGGCGCTGGAGCTGGAGCTCGACACGAAGCAGTCCGACTCCGAGCGCAAGGCCTGGGAGCACCTCACCGACGAAATCGACGCGGGGCGCATGGTCGGGCTGAAGCTCGACAGCTACTTCCTCGACTACTGCCACGAGGACTTCCACTTCGCCGCGCACTACGTGTCCTGCTACGGCTACGACGAGCGGCAGGTCTACCTCGTCGACACCCAGAACAAGCGGGGCGTGCACACCACGTCGCTGGAGAGCCTGGCGGACGCGCGCAGCTACCGCGGCCCCATGTCGTCCAAGGCCCTGTCCTTCACGCTGACGCCGCCCTCCCGGCTCCCGGACCTTGGCGCGCTCGTGCCCCAGGCCATCGCGAGCAACGCGGAGGTCTTCCTCCATCCCCCCATCCAGAACATGGGGTTCAAGGGCATCCGCAAGACGAGCGAGCTGATGCCCCGCTGGCTGGACACGCTGGACCACCCCACGCGCAACCTCCGGACGCTCTCCACCCTCATGGAGCGCGCGGGGACCGGCGGCGGCAACTTCCGCGCCCTGTACGCGCGGTTCCTGGAGGAGTGCGCGGCGCTGACCGGCAACGCCGCCTACCAGGACGCCGCCGTCCGCTACCACGACATGGCCCGCCGCTGGACGGAGGTCGCGCAGCTGCTCGACGCGGCAGGCGTCAAGCGCAAGCCGGAGCTGTTGGAGAGGGCCGCCGGAATCCTGGCGGCCCTGGCGGACGACGAGGAGCACGCGATGGAGGCGCTCCATGCGGAGGCAACCCGAGGCAGGCGCCGCGGCGCGAAACGGACCGCGCGGAGGGTGGGGCATGACCACCGAGCTTGAGAGGCTGGGCACCCACCTGGCGGAGCTGCTGGACTGGCGCGCCGCCGTGGCGACGGAGGTGGAGGGCGTCCTGCGGATGGACCGCGACGCCCTGCGGGCCTGGCGGGAGCGGGCGCTGGTGGAGTCCGTCACCCACGCCCTCCAGGGCTCCCCCTTCTACGCGCGGCGCCTGGCCGACACGGCCCGGGCGCTGACGGAGCACGGCGACGTGGCGGCCCTCTCGCGCCTGCCCTTCACCACGCGGCAGGACCTCCATGACGGCTACCCGTTCGACTTCCTCGCGGTGCCGCGCGGGGACGTCGCCCGCTTCGGGGAGAGCTCCGGCACCAGCACGGGCACGTCCATCGCCGCGTACTTCACCGCCCGGGACTGGATCACCAACAACTGCACCGTCGCCCACTTCCTCAAGCAGGTGCTGACCGCGGACGACGTGGCGGCGGTGGCGGTGCCCTACGAGCTGGCCGGCGTCGGACAGGACCTCGACCGCTCGCTGGAGCTGGTGGGCTGCACCGTCGTCGCGCTCGGCGCGCTCACCCAGTTCTGCCCGCCGGAGCGGATGGTGGACCTCCTGCGGGAGACGGGCGTCACCACCCTGGTCTGCTCGGGCACGCGCGCCCTCTACCTGGCGCAGGTCGCCCGGGCGCGCGGCCTGGACCCGCGCCGCGACCTCAAGGTCTCCAAGGTCCTCTTCGCCGGCGAGGGCGCCTCCCCCGCGAAGCGCCAGAAGCTGCATCAGGTGTGGGGCGCCCGCAGCCACGCGATGTACGGCATGACGGAGACGAACACGCTCGGCATGTTCTGCCGCCACGACGCGCTGCACCTCATCGAGAACCGCTCCTGGTTCGAGGCGGTGCACCCGGAGACGGGCCAGCCGGTGGAGCCCGGGGAGGTGGGCGAGCTCGTCGTCACCTCCCTGCGGGCGGAGGCCATGCCCCTGGTGCGCTACCGCACCGGGGACCTGTGTCGCATCGACGACACGCCCTGCCCCTGTGGCAGCGCCCTGCGCACGCTGCGCCACCACGGGCGTCTGGCCGACCGGGTGCTGGTGAACCAGACGCCCATCAGCCAGCTCCAGCTCGAGGACGTCATCATGTCCCATCTGGACGAGGCGCCCTTCTACTTCGCCTTCAAGGCCCGCGACGCGGAGCTGCTCGTGGGCCTCACGGCCAACAACATGACGGACCGGGTGCGCGACGCCATCCGCGCCGACCTCGACGGGCGCTACCGCATCCCCGCCTCCTTCACGCTCATGTCGGAGGAGGCCTTCGAGCAGTCCATCCGCTCGGCCGTCAAACCCACGATGAAGAGCTTTCTCATTGATTAGCAAGAAGGATGAGGGGGTGGCGCAATGGCTGACTTGAAGACACGCAGACCGGATAACGCGCCCGGCAGATTCTATGTCGATAGCAGCTGTATCGACTGCCAGTTATGTCAGGACCTCGCGCCGAACAACTTCGCCTGCAACGAGGAAGAGGAATACCACTACGTGCGCCGACAGCCGCGGAACGCGGACGAACTGTCGCAGGTCATCGACGCACTCGAGTCCTGTCCCAGCCGATGCATCGGTGACGACGGCGACGCGGCTCCCCCCACCCAGGGGGAGTGAATTCCAACGCCAGTCCGGTCCTGGCTGAACCAACCCTCACGGGGCGGGGACACGCATGGAAAAGCCAATACTCCAGTCGGAGTCGAGCGAGACATCCAGCCCCCAGTGCAACGCGCTGGGCAGGATTGCCGAAAGCTATGACATCCTCCACAACATCCCCTCCCTGACCGCCGCTCGCAGGCAGGGAAACCTGCCCCCCGCCTCCTACAACGCGGCCGTGCGCACCGTGTTCCAGGGCGCGGAGGTGGCGCTGCTCAACCTCACCCGGTTGACGGACCGGGTGAGCTGTCACGTCGCCCGGGGCAACCCCGCCCGCGCGTCCGTCTTCGCCCGCTGGCTCACGGGGTTGCACACCATCCTCCGGCGCCTGGGCAACACCGCCACGGAGCTGCGCATCCTCCACGCCCGCGCCACGCCGTCGGGCGCGCCGGAGGACGAGCCCGCGGAGGCCATGAGCATCCAGAGCTCCTCCGCGCTGCGGGGCTACGTCGAGGCCATCCAGCGCATGGACTCCGTGCTGCTGGGCTCCTGCGCGGGCGGGGGGCTGGAGCGGGTGAAGCTCTCGCTGGGCAAGGGCACGCACGACGACGCGCTGTTCTCGCTGTTGCACAGCCTGCGGCTCGTTGCCCACGACGGGACGAAGTGGGAGTCGGACCTGTTCGCCGTGCCCACCGAGCCGGGCATGCCCCCGTACGAGGACGCGGTGGGCGGCATCCTGCTGGCGTCCGCGGTGAAGACGGCCTCCCTGGCGGGGGAGACGTTCTATGGCGAGTTCGTCTGCCTCCACCAGATTCCGGAGCTGCTGTGCGACGAGGTCAACGACCACGTCGAGGCCGCCATCCGCCACTTCCGCGCGGACGCGCTCAGCCACGCCGTGGAGCAGCTGTCCTATGCCCGCGCGCTGCTGAGCGCCGTCATCGAATCCCAGCGGGTGATGGTCGAGTGCCTGGCGACGACCGAGTACCACTTCTTCCGGGAGAACCTGGGCCCGGCCAGCGGCATCCACTCCCTGGCCATCCGCCAGCACATGTTCCGGGACCTGTTCTCCTGTCTGTGGAACGACCTGGAGGCCTGGACGACGCGGGGGGGCCAGCGGGTGGAGGAGGGGGCGCGCGAGCTCGCCCTGCGGCGCCACGAGAGCGCGCCGGCGTGGCTGCGGCACTCGCTCCTGGCGGAGGCGTTCCGGCTCCACCAACTGCACGAGGAGTGGCGCCACGAGCACCTGCACATGCCGCGCAACTGCCTGGGCAGCGGCGGCACCAAGTCGATGATTGGCGTGCCGGACGGGCTGGAGACGGTGATGCGCATGCGCGAGACGGCCAACGCCCAGCCCTCCCTCAAGCGGCTGCACAAGGCGCGCGAGCTCAAGCTCGGCGGCACCGAGGAGCGGGCGCCGCTCACCGCGCACCACCGGAGCGCGACGTCGCTCGACACCTTCCTCAAGAGCCTCACCGGCGAAATCACCCGGGACTTCTTCCCGGAGGTCCAGGGCAAGGAGTTCTGCCCGTTCCGCTCCCAGCACCCGGTGAGGAAGCCCTGAGGCCCGGGCCTCGGTCCATCGCCGCACCCAGGATGAAAGGGACGTCACCATGCAACAGGGGCTTCTGAAATCCCAGCCGCCGCCGTCCTCCGCGCGGAGCGGATGGGTCCCGGACCGGGAGGGGGCGCTGTCCACCGCCGGCGCGCGCGGCGCGTGGCGCGGCGAGGACTTCGTCGCCAGCCTCCGGGACGGGCGGGAGGTCTGGTACGACGGCGAGCGCGTCGACGTCACGCGGCACCCCTCCTTCGCGGGCGCGCTGCGGACGCTGGCCGGCCTGTACGACGCGCAGCACGACGCGGCCACGCGCGAGCAGATGCTGTGGCGCTCGCCGGACCACGACCACCTGGTCAGCTACTCCTACCTTCCGCCCCGCACCGTCGAGGACCTGAACCGCAAGTGGCGCAACAGCCACCTGTGGATGGAGCGCAGCCACGGCCAGCTCGCGCGCGTGCCGGACTTCATGGCCAACGTCGTGGTGGGGCTGTACGACTTCCGTGGCGAGCTGGCGAAGGTGGACCCCCGCTTCGGGGAGAACGCGGAGCGCTACCACCGCTACTGCCGCGAGCACGACCTGGCGCTCACCCACGCGCTGGGAGACCCGCAGATCGACCGCTCCTCGAGCCCGGTGGAGCATCCGGAGTACGCCCTGCGGGTGGTGGAGCGCCGGCCCGACGGCATCGTCGTCCACGGCGCCAAGCAGCTGGCCACGCTCGCGCCCTACTGCCACGAGGCCCTCGTCTACCTGTCCCCGGCGTTCTACGCCCGCGCCAAGCCGGAGTACGTCGCGTGGTTCGCCGTGCCCATCGCCACGCCGGGGCTGAAGCTCCTGTGCCGCGAGTCGCACGGGGAGCGCCACAACCACTTCGACCATGCCTTCTCGTCGCGCTTCGACGAGCAGGACGCGATGCTGTTCTTCGACCACGTCTTCGTCCCCATGAGCCGCGTCTTCCTGCTCGAGGACACGGCCACCGCGGCCCGGGGCTTCCACGAGGTGAACAAGTGGTCGCTCTACACGGGACAGATTCGCTTCTACCACCGGCTGCGCACCTTCCTGGGCGTCGCCTCCCTGGTGTCCCAGGCCATTGGCGTCAACCAGTTCCGTGAGGTCGCCAGCCGCCTGGGCGAGCTGACCTCCTACGTGGAGCTGGTGCGGCTGGGGCTGGTGGCGATGAACGCCGAGCCCCAGCCCACGGTGGGAGGGCTCATCGCCCCGGGCTCCACGCTCGCGCTCGACGCGTTCGCGGCGCAGATTTCGTCGCGCATCACCGAAATCCTCCGCGTCATCGGCGGGTCCGGCATCGTGATGCAGCCCAGCCAGCGCGACCTGGAGAACCCGGAGCTGCGTCCGTACCTGGACCAGTACATGAAGGGCAAGGACGTGGGCGTCGCCTTCAAGGCGAAGCTGTTCCGGTTGGCCTTCGAACTGGTGGGAGACCGCTTCGGCCTGCGCCAGGAACTCTACGAGTACTGGAACCGCGGCGACGTCGTCCGCACGCACACGGCCCTCTACGAACACTACTTCGACCGCGCGGCCTGCGAGGCGAAGGTGAAGGAGCTCCTCTCGTGAGCGCACTGGAGCAGGGGGCCATCGCGGCCGTGGACGCCCCACCCGACGCAGAGCCGGTCAGCCGCCACTACCTCGAGCATCGCGCGCTGCTCGGCCGGGTCACCGGCGCGCGGCGGCTGTCTCCCGGCGAGCGCGTGGCCCGGCTGAAGGACGCCGTCTCCCACGCGCTGGAGAAGAGCCCCTTCTACCGGACCGCGCCCCACTGGCGCGCGGTGGACGAACTGGACCCGCTGTCCATGATGCCCTTCACCACCCGGCAGGACCTGCAGCAGGCCTATCCGCTGGGGATGCTGGCCGCGCCCCCAGGCGAGCTGGTGCGCTACGCGGAGAGCACCGGGACCACGGGGCCCCGCTGCGCGGGCTACGTCACGCGCGACGACTGGCTCACCAACAACCTCAGCGTCGCCATGAGCTGGGCCACGCTGCTGTCGAAAGAGGACACCCTGGCGGTGGCCGTCCCGTACGAGCTGACGTACGTGGGCGCGGACATCGACCGGGTGGCGGAGCTGCTGGGCGCGGCCGTCATCTCCGTGGGCACCAACAACACCCTGTGCCCCTGGCCCCGCGCGCTGGAGCTGATGCGCTCCCATGGCGTCACCGCGCTCTTCTGCGCGCCCACGCGCGCCATCCGCCTGGCCCAGCTCGCGCGCGAGCGAGGCCTGGACCCCCGCAAGGACCTCCAGGTCCGGAAGATCATCTGCGTGGGCGAGCACTGCTCGGACGCGCGGCGCGAGTACCTGGCGCGCGCCTGGGACGCGCGCGTCTACAACCACTACGGCATGACGGAGGCGCTGGCGGTGGCCGTCCCGTGCGGCCGGCAGGCGCTGCACCTGTGCGAGGACCGGCTGTACGCCGAGCTCATCGACCCGGACAGCGGCGCCCCGGTGCATCCGGGCGAGCCCGGCGAGCTGGTGCTCACCACGCTGGCCCACCGGGCGATGCCGCTCTTGCGCTACCGCACGGGCGACCTGCTGCGCGAGATGAGCACCAAGTGTCCCTGCGGCAACCCCTTCCGCGTGGTGAAGCAGCTGGGGCGCGTCACGGACACCTTCCAGACGCGCATGGGCACGGCGTACTTCCACCAGCTGGACGAGGCGCTGCTGTCGGAGCCGGACATCCAGCCGTACTTCTCCGTCGCGTGGGAGGAGGATGGGCTGCGCGTCCGCGTGGTGCTCTCCCAGGCGGTCCGCGAGGGCCGGGGCCGCGCGCGCGCGGAGGTCGTCGCGTCGCTGGAGCAGCGGCTGGGGGCCCGCTTCGGCGTGGGCGTCACCCTCGTCGTCGAGGACGAGGCCCGGTGGCTCGACCGCATCGACAACTCGTCCAAGCCGGGCAGCGCGCTCCAGTCGCGGAGCGGCCCGAGCGCGACGTCCAGGAGCAACCCATGAAGGTCGGAATCGTTCAGACGCAGTGGCGCGCGGACCCGACGGAGAACGTCTTCTTCGTCTATGACCAGGTGGAGGAGATCTGCCAGGGCACCGCCCTGGACCTGGTCTGTCTGCCCGAGTTCTTCCTCGGACCCGCGTGGTACATGCCCGGACAGGCGGGCCTGAAGGGCGTCACCGACACCCGCATCCCCGGCCCCGTCACCACGCTCTTCCGCGCCCTGGCGCGCAAGCACCGCGTCCACATCCTCCTGGGCTCCATGGTGGAGGAGCTGCCGGACGGCGGGTACTGCAACACCGCCGTGCTGCTCGACCGGAGCGGCGACATCGTGGGCCGCGCCCACAAGGTGCACGCCTTCGCCAACGAGGTCGTGGTGTGCCGGCCGGGCGACACCGTGGACGTCATCGACTGCGAGCTCGGGCGGCTGGGCATCGCCGTCTGCTCGGACTTCTGGGTGCCGGAGACCATCCGGATGCTGGCGCTCAAGGGGGCTCACACCGTGTTCATCCCGGGGGGCTCGCTGAAGCAGAACCTGGACGCCATGGTCAACGCCTTCCGCGCCACCGCGTTCCTCAACTGCGTCAACCTCGTCTACGCCAGCCCCGTGGGGGAAATCACCGGCATGCGCGGCGGGCGCCAGATTCGCGTCGCCTTCGCCGGGACGAGCCTGGCCGCCACGCCCGCCGGGCTGCTGGCCCGGGGCGCGGAGGATGGCCCCGACTCGCTGGTGGTGGACCTGCCCGCGCTGGACGTCCTCACGCTGCGCCAGCGCCACGCGGACGACGACACGTGGCAGGGCCTGGGGCTGCGCCGGCCGGAGGCGTACGGCGGCGTGCTGGAGGCCTTCGTCGGCCAGGGACGGGACCTGGTGGCGGAGACGCGGACGAGCATGGCGCAGACCACGCCGACGGCGGCCCGGTAGGCCGCGCGCGACACCCCCGATGAGCGAGGAAGACGAGTCCCCATGAGAGTGCAAGTGCTTCAGAACCAGTGGCTGCCGGACGCGAGCGCGACCCTGGAGTCCGTCGAGCGCGAGCTGCGTCAGGCCATCACCCGTGGCACCGACTTCGTGGTGCTGCCCCAGCACGTGCTCGGCGACCCCGCGCGCACGCCTCCGGACCCGGAGCGGGCGCGGCGCGCGCTGGAGGTGCTCACCCACCTGGCCCGGGAGCGCGAGGTGTATCTGGCCACGGGCTCCTGGCTG
Organism: Myxococcus stipitatus; assembly: GCF_021412625.1. The sequence continues at coordinate 560,198 of NZ_JAKCFI010000004.1, forward strand.
GAGCACCACGAGGGCCGGGTGGTGGACGTCGCGCGGGTGCTGGACCGGACGGGCCGCGTCTGCGCCACGGTGCGGCGGCCCCACGAGGGCGGCGCGCCGGTGACGGGGACGGACTTCCCGCTCCTCGACACGGACAAGGGCCGGGTCGGGCTGCTGCTCGGCCACGACTTCTGGGTGATGGAGCCCTCGCGCATCCAGAGCCTGCGCGGCGCGCACCTCGTGCTCGTGTCGGGCGCGCTGGGCACGCGCAACCGCGAGTCGAAGAAGGCGGCCATCTGGGGCCTCGCCACCCTCCACTGCGTCGCCGTGGCCTTCGCCAGCACGGTGGGCGGGGGCAGCACGCTCGCGCTCCCCCAGCGCCTCGTCGCGCAGGCGGACGAGGCGCCCGGTGTCCTCACGGCGGAGTGGGCCGACGACACCATGGCGCTCCAGCGCGAGGCCGACCTGTCCTTCAAGAACACGCTTTGGTTCGGGCTGTGGGCCCGCAGGCCGGAGCTGTACGCGCCGCTGGCGACGGCGCCCACGCGCTCCACCGAGGCCGCCTGACGAGGAGGTGTGGGATGAGACGCAAGGGCCTGCCCAGGGAGGACGTCCTGTCCTCCATCCAGTCGTCGCGCGAGAAGGACGTCCCCTGGACGCGCGTGCTCAACTCCATCTGCACGCGCCCGCACCCGCTGGCGGCGGAGGTGTTCCAGGAGGGCCTCGACACCAACCTCGGGGACGTGCGCATCTTCCGGGGCACCCATGAGCTGGAGCGCCGCGCCGTGGCGCTCATGGGGGCGCTGCTCGGCAAGGAGTCGTGCGCCGGGAGCCTCGTGTCCGGAGGCACGGAGGCCAACCTGCTCGCGCTGTACGTGGCGCGCAAGCTCGCCACCCAGCGCCGGGGCGGGCTGTCCGGACCTCCGGAGGTCATCGCCGCGGAGACGGTGCACTACTCGGTGCAGAAGATCTTCGACCTGCTGGGCATCACCCCGCGCATCGCGCCGGTGGACGCGCGCCTGCGCATGGACGTGAAGGCGGCGGAGGCGCTCGTCAACGAGCGCACCATCGCCCTCATCGGCACGGCGGGGACCAGCGAGTTCGGTTCGGTGGACCCCATCGAGGAGCTGAGCCGGCTCGCCGTGGAGCGCGACCTCTACCTCCATGTCGACGCGGCGACGGGCGGCTTCATCATCCCGTTCGCCCGGGAGCTGGGCCGCCCGCTGCCCCGCTTCGACTTCTCCCTGCCGGGCGTCGCCTCCATCACCATGGACCCGCACAAGTACGGCCTGGTGAACGTGCCGGCGGGCGCCATCTTCTTCCGCGACCCGGCGCTCCAATCCCTCATCAGCCTCGAGTCGTTCTTCGCGCGCACGCCCACCCACCGCACCTTCCTGGGCACGCGGCCCGGCGGCGCCGCCCTGGCCACCTACGCCGTGCTGGAGCACCTGGGCTGGGACGGCTTCCTCGAGGCCACCCGCACCAACTACGACAACATGGCCTACCTGGTGGAGCGGCTGGAGGCGCGCGGCCACTCGCTGCGCGTCCCTCCTGAACTGAACATCGTCATCGTCGACCTGCCCGCTGCCGTACAGGTGATGGAGTTGCTGGAGCAATGGGATTGGATCATCTCCATCTCCAAGCGTTACTCGGATTGTCTGCGTCTCGTGGTCAATGCCCACGTCACCCGCCCCGTCATCGACGCGTTCGTCGAGGCGCTGGACGGCGCGATGGCGGAGCTGGGCCTCGCCTCCTGCGGGACGGACTGAGAGGGAATCACGATGCATGGACCCATCGCCGCGCTCGAGCCCACGCTCGCGAGCAAGCGTCGCTTCAAGTCGATGACCACGGAGTTCCAGATGGGCTACCCCACGGCGGCCGACCTGATCCTCCAGACGTCGTTGAAGAAGCAGGACGCGGCCCGGTTGGAATCGCTGCTCGGCTGGCTGGCTCCCCGCACGGTGCTGGAGGTGGGCAGCTACTGCGGCGTCAGCACGCGCTGGCTGTTGTCCTGTCTGCCAGAGGCCCAGGTGGAGTGCGTGGACCCGTGGTTGTCGGACGGCGTGGTGGACACCGAGTCCATCTTCGACGTGATGGTGTCGCCCTTCCGCGAGCGCGTGACGAAGACGCGCGCGTACTTCGGCAGCCGCAACAACCAGGCGTACTCGGTGACGACGAGCGACCTGTGCGACGAGAGCACCCGCCCGGGGGCCTGCGACCCGGAGGTGCCCGTCTTCGTGCCCACGCGCTCGTATGACGTCGCCTTCGTGGACGGGGACCACCGCACGAGCAGCTCCATCACCGCGTTCATGCTCCTCAAGGAGTGCACGCGGGCCATCATCTACCACGACGCGAACCTGCCCACGCACACCGCGGCCTTCGAGGTCATCATCCGCGAGTGGGCGGGGGAGTGGACGGTGACGCGCTTCGGCGAGGGCGAGGACGGCCTGGCGCTGGTGTCGCACGCCCTGCGGTGGAGGGCGCGCCCATGAGCCTGTTCAAGGGCCGGGCGACGAACGTCGCCGTCATCCAGTTCAAGGTCATCCAGGACGACCGGGACGCGAACCTGGCCACGGCGACGCAGCTCGTCCAGGACGCCGCCGCCCGGGGCGCCAACCTCGTCTGTCTGCCCGCCACCTTCGCGACGGGCCTCAACTTCCCCAGCGTCAAGCGCATGGCGGAGCCGCTGGACGGCCCCATCGTCCAGTCGCTCCAGGCGCTGGCCCGCCGGCTGAAGGTGGTCGTCTGCGCGGGGCTCCTGGAGTCGCGGGGGCGGGAGGTCTTCGACAGCGCGGTCGTCGTCGACCAGGACGGGCGGCTGGCGGGCAGCTACCGCCGCGCCTGTGTGTGGGAGGGCGAGTCCGACTTCATCTCCCGGGGGACAGGGGGGCGCGTCATCGAGACGGAGCTGGGGAGGCTGGGGCTCGTCGTCAGCTACGACCTGCGCTTCCCGGAGGCGTGCCGCGGCTACTTCGCGCAAGGGGTGGACATCCTCGTCTGCGTGGCCAACCTCTTCGCCCGCTACGCGCACGGGGTGGAGGGCCTGTGCCGGGCGCGGGCGGCGGAGAACACCTGCGCCTTCGTGTTCGCCAGTGGCCTGGGCGCCAACCGGCTGGCGATGATGGAGTACCTGGGGCGCAGCCTCATCGTCGACGGGACGATGGAGCCGGGGGACGGCGAGGGCACGCCGGACGTGCTGGCGCGCGCGGGCACCCGGGAGGTGGTGCTCCAGGCGCCGCTCTACCTGCGGGAGCTGCGCAAGCGCCGCGAGGCCCTGCCGCTGCGGGAGGACTACACGCGCCTGTTCGTCGACGCCCCGGGCCGGGGCTTGGAGCGTGCGACATGACGTCCGCGGTCTCCAGTGCCTGGGATTGGCTGGGCGGCGTGGTGGACCTGGTCCGGCTGGACCTGGTGCAGTTCTTCCGCAACCGGCTGGTGGTGGTCGCCACGCTGCTGACGTCGGTGTCGATGATCCTCTCGTTCGGGCTCGGCGCGGCGCGCATGCCGGGCTTCGAGGGGAGCGGCGGCAACTACTTCGCCTTCATCTTCCCGGGCATCCTGGGCGTGGGCATCATGTTCAGCTGCACGTACACGATTGGCTACGCCGTCATCGTGGACCGGCAGCGGCGCACCATCGAGGACATCGTCCTGTCGCCGCTGTCCTTCGCGGGCTTCGTGGTGGGGCGCCTGTCGGGCATGGTGCTCAAGTGCGCGCTGCAGTTCCTGCTGAGCATGGGCCTGGCCCTGGCGCTCTTCGACGTGCGCGTCGAATCCTTCCCGCTGCTCGTCTACGGGATGCTCACCCAGAGCCTGGCCTTCGCGGGGTTGGGCATCCTCGTGGCCACCTTCACCACGGAGGTGTCCTTCTCGCTGCTCACCAACGTCGTCATCGTCCCGCTCACGTACTTCTGCGGGGTGTTCTTCCCGGTGGAGGGTTTCGGGCGGCTGGGGCCCGTCCTCGCCCGGCTCCCGCTGTCGGTGAACATCGACGTGCTGCGCGACGCGATGACGGGCCAGCCCTCCCGCTTCATCACCAGCAGCCTGTGGCTGTCCGCCGTCTACGCGCTCGTCGCGGTGGTGGGCGCCATGGCTGTCTTCCGCCGCCGCGTGCAGAGGGGGTGAGCCGTGCTGGACGACACGCTCGAGGTGCTCAGGGTGGAGGGGCTCGGCAAGGTGCTGGGGCCCGCCTTCCGGCTGGAGGGCATCGGCTTCCGGTTGGAGCGGGGACAGGGGCTGGCCCTCATCGGGCCCAATGGCGCCGGCAAGTCCACGCTGCTGCGCATCCTGGCCGGGTTGACCCGGCCGGACAGCGGGGAGGTCGTCGTCCGCGGGACGTCGTCGGGCCGCTGGCTCAACAAGCTGGGGACCCGCGTGGGCTTCGTCCAGCAGTTCAAGGGCCTGCCGGACGACCTCACGGTGGGGGACTACGTGCGGCACCAGCTGCGCATGCGGCGGGTGGGGGCGGAGCGCTACGAGGACCTGCTGCGCCTGGCGGGGCTGGCGCCCTACGAGGACCAGCCCGCCACGCGGCTGTCCGGAGGCAACCAGCGGAAGATCCACATCGTCTGCGCCATCGCCCACGCGCCGGACCTGCTCGTGCTGGACGAGCCGACGAGCGGCCTGGACGCGCCGACGCGCGAGACGCTGCTGGCGTTCATCCGGGAGCTGAAGGGCCGGGGGATGAGCCTGGTGGTGGCCACGCATCACCTGGAAGAGGTGAGGGCGCTCGCCGAGCACGCGCTCGTCCTGCGCGACGGCCGACAGGTGGCCCTGGCCCACGTGGAGGCGCTGGTGTCCTCCCGCGCGGACGCGCACTGCCTGGAGCTGCGGCTCCAGGACCCGGACTCGGACGCCGCGCGCGTCCAGGAGGCCCTCCACGCCGAGGCGACCCAGGGCGACTTCGTCCTGCGCGTGGACCGCGGGGCGGAGCGCGTGCGCCTCTACTGCGCGGATGACGGCGGCGACCCCCTTCCCCGCGCCGTCGCGATGCTGGCGAGGCATCGCATCCGGCTCAACTCCGTCCGTCGCTACGAACCCACCCTCGCCGAAATCGTCGCCGAACTGACCCGCACACCTCACACCCCCGAAGTCGGACCCAAGGAGCGCATATGACGAAACACAGTCTTCCCTTCTGGAAGGAGTACCCGGAGCGGGACAACGAATGGGTCCGCCAGTACCCGACGAAGCACGTGGCCATCCGCGAGGAGGATGTCTTCACGCAGTCGCCCATGGGCATCTACGTGCACATCCCCTTCTGCAACCGGCTGTGCTTCTCCTGCCCATACATCAAACACCAGACGGACTCCGGCATCACCCAGCGCTTCCTCGACGCGCTCAAGCTGGAGATCTCCAACTATGCCCGGCGGCCCTACATCAAGGACCACCGCATCACGCTGGGCTACATCGGCGGCGGCACGCCGACGTCGTTCTCCTCCAAGCAGCTGGCGGAGATGCTCGACCACCTCTTCGGCGAGCTGAACATGAGCCCGGACGTGGAGCTGTCCATCGAGACCACGCCGGTGGACATCAACGAGAAGAAGGCGCGCACGCTGGTGGAGAAGGGCGTGCGCCGCATCAGCCTGGGCGTGCAGACCTTCGTGAAGCAGGAGCTGGAGGACATCGGCCGGCCGGGTGACCCGCAGCTCATCATGGACGCCATCAAGCTGGTGCAGGACGCGGGCTTCAAGAACGTCAACATCGACCTGATGCACGGCCTCAACGGCCAGACGATGGAGAGCTGGGAGTACAGCCTGGACAAGGCCATCGAGCTGGGCGTCACCTGCGTCTCGTTCTACACGTACATGGAGTTCGCGCAGGTGAGCACCAAGCGGCGCAAGCTGCCGCCGGTGCCCTCCAAGGATGTCGTGGACGAGATGTTCCTGTTCGCGGCCCGGAAGCTCACCCAGAACGGCTTCGAGGGCTACTACGGCGACTGCTTCGCCAAGCCCGGCTTCCAGCCGCGCTACGGCCACCTGTCGTGGAGCGAGGACATCCCCATCATCCCGCTGGGCCCCACGGCGACGGGCCACCTGCGCAAGCACTGGTACTTCAACGAGCCGAACATCGACCGCTACATCGACATCGTCAACTCCGGCCGCCTGCCCATCTCCATGGGGCAGCACATCTCCAAGGAGGAGGCCATCCGCCGCGCCATGGTGCTGGGCGTCAAGGCCTCGCGCGTGGACCGCAAGCGCTTCAAGGAGCTGCACGGCGTGGACTTCGCCACCTTGTTCAAGCGGGAGATCGAAGACCTGCAGGAGAAGGGGCTCGTCACCATGACGGAGCATGGCCTGGAGGTGACCGGCCCCAAGGGCTGGTACTTCCTCGACAACATCTCGAAGGCCTTCTACTCGGACGAGTTCAAGCGCTTCCCGCAGCACCTGGGAGCGGACATCACCCCGTTCCTCAAGAACGTCGCCGCCCGCTGAGGCAGGAGCCCCGAAATGGAAAGCATGTACAACCTGCGTGAGCGCGTCCCCGAGTCGCAACCGTTCTCCGAAATCAACGGCGTGCGCCAGTACGACCTGAGCATGCGCAAGTCCGCGCTGATGGCCTACCAGAAGCCGGCCCGGCGCATCCTCGAGCTCATCAAGCAGGGGATGACGGACATCGTCGAGGTCGGCGTCAACACGGGCCTGCTGTCGCTGTACATCGGCGGGAAGCACCCGGGTATCGCCGTGTCCGGCATCGAGGAGAACCGCAACCTGCTGGAGGTGGCGGAGGAGAACCTCAACCTGTCCGTCTGGGCGAACACGCGCGCGAACGTGGAGTTCGAGCTGGGCAAGCTCAGCAAGCTGCCCTTCGCGGACCAGTCCGCGGACATCGTGTTCTCCTTCTCGTCGCTGCACATGTGGAAGCGCCCGGTGGAGACGCTCAAGGAGTGCCAGCGCATCTGCAAGCCGGACGGCATCGTCATCATCGAGGACATGAACCGGCTGGCGGACGAGGGGCACATCACCTTCGTGCTCCAGTTCCTCAAGGAGGGGGCCAAGGACTTCATGACGGCGCTGGGCGCCTCGTACTCCCCCGAGGACGTGCGACAGCTCCTGAACGAGGCGGGGCTGCCGGACTGGCACGTCTACGAGGAGGACCTGGGCCTCATCGTGTCCTCCCGCTCCCTGAGCCTGTGAGCCGGCCATGGAATCCGTCGGGACGGTGAAGGCGGCGGTCATCCAGCTGGAGTGCAAGCTGAGCCGCAGCGCCGGGAACATGAAGCGGGCGGAGCGCTACGTCCTCCAGGCCATCGACGAGGGGGCCCAGCTCGTCTGTCTGCCGGAGGCGTTCCTCACCTCCGGGAACATCCTCGAGGTGTCCGACGTCGCGGTGACGATTCCGGGCGAGTGCACCGCCCGCCTGGGGGAGCTGGCCCTGCGGGGCGGGGTACACATCGTTGCGGGCCTGCTGGAGAAGGACGGCGAGGCGCACTACAGCACGTCGGTGCTCATCGGGCCGACGGGCGAGCTCATTGGCAAGTACCGCCGCGTCCACTGCTTCGAATTGGAGAAGCAGTACCTGGACACGGGGGACGCCTTCGACGTCTTCGACACACCCGTGGGCCGCATCGGGATGCTCCAGGGCTACGACCTGAACTTCCCGGAGGCCACGCGCGAACTGTACCGCCGGGGCGCGGACATCATCGTCTGCTCCGCGCTGATTCCGGAGCAGTACGCGTACGTCACCCGGCAGCTGTTGCCGGCGCGGGTCATCGAGACGCAGAGCTACCTGCTCTTCGTCTCCGGCATCGGCTCCAACACCTTCGCGGGCTTCAGCTACATGGGCGGCAGCGAGGTGTTGGCGGACCCGCTGTTCCTCGAACAGGAGAAGTTCGACTTCGTCGACGGGGACGAGCACCTGCTGGTGATGGAGCGGGACGAGGGCATGCGAGCCCTCGACCTGGACGTGCGCCGCCTGCGCAAGTACCGCAAGGAGCGCTCGTTGCTGGGGGACCTGGAGCCCCAGACGTACTGGCGGGAGCCTCGGGCCGGGCCCGTGGCCCGCCTGGGTTAGCGGAAGCAAACGGAGCGGAGGACCCCATGCGCGTGTTGTTGATTTCCACGAACAAGATTCGCGTGCCCAGGCCCGCGCTCCCCATTGGCATGGCGTACATCAGCGCCGCGCTCAAGGCGGCCGGGCACGAGGTCCACGTGCTCGACCTGCTGTGGGAGGCCCGGGAGCTCAAGGCGGTCTGCGAGAAGCTCAAGCAGACGCACTACGACCTGGTGGGCGTCGCCGTCCGCAACCTCGACAACCTCACCTTCATCGACCCCATCTTCTTCGGGCCGATGACGCACAAAATCGTGCAGGCGGTGCGCAAGTACACCTCCGCCAAGGTGGTGATTGGCGGCAGCGGCTTCTCCGTGGAGCCCCGCTCCTTCTTCGAATACGCGCGGCCGGACTACGGCATCGCGGGGGAGGGGGAGGACGCCATCGTCCAGCTCGCGTCCTATCTGGAGTCGGGGCTGGGCGACCTGGGCCAGATAGCGGGCCTGTGCTACCTGCGGGACGGCAGGCTCGCGCTCAACCCGCCCTCCGGCACCGTGGACGTGACGCGGTTGGAGCCCGACCGGAGCGTCTACGACCCGCGCTACTTCGAGGAGACGGTCGCCGCCGCCAGCGACCTGACGCGAGACTACCAGCCCGCCATCGAGACGCTCCAGACCAAGCGTGGCTGCAAGATGTATTGCTCGTATTGCATCATCAAGAAGACCGAGGGGCGCGGCAACCGCTTCAAGGAGCCGCGGCAGGTGGTGGACGAAATCAAGCGGGCCATGCGCGACAACCCCCAGGTGCGGGAGTTCGAAATCGTCGACGCGACGTTCAACTACCCGCTCGACTACGCCATGGAGGTCTGCACGGAGATGATTCGCGCGGAGCTCCGCGTGCCCTGGTACTGCCAGCTCACCCCCAACGCCATCACTCCCGAATTCGTGGACCTGCTGGAGCGCGCCGGCTGCATCCGCGTGGACCTGGGCACGGACGCCTTCACCGACGAGGCGCTCGAACAGCTCATGAAGGGCTTCGACATGGCCCGGGTGGTGGAGATCGACCAGCTCTTCACCAAGAGCAAGCTGGAGCACACCCACTGTGTCTTCCTGGGAGGGCCGGGGGAGTCGCCCAAGGCGCTGCGCGACTCCATCGACTTCACGGAGAAGTACCTGCGGCCCGCGCAAATCTACGCGAACCTGGGCATCCGCATCCTGAGCAAGACGAAGCTCCAGCGGCAGGCCATCAAGGCGGGCATCATCCCGGAAGGTCACAACATGTTCATCCCCACCTTCTACGTGGAGCCGGACACGCTGGCGGACCCGCGGACTCTCGACTACGTCCGTGACGCCTACCTGCGTCACAAGAACTGGTACCTGTGGTGGGGGCTCAAGGGGCAGCGCCTGGTGGACCGCTCCGTGGAGGTCATCAAGCGCGTGCGCGACATGCACGAAGAATACAACTACGTGATGAAGGGCCTGCCGCGCCTGGAGGTCTGGGGCGAGGCCGACGAGTCCACCTCCGAGGCGAAGCTGCCCGTCCTGAAGGCCAGCGGGGACTTCTCCCGCACGGTCGCCCAGGCGCGTGGCGCGGCGGGCAGCTGCTCGTGACGCGGGGACATGGCGCGCGGGAGGCGGCGGTGCTCCCGCCGCGGAGGCGGGGCCTCGACGTGGCTCCGGACGCCACGGTGGAGCGGCTGCTGGCTGTCCTGCGGACCGAGGCCGACCCCCGCGTGGCCGAGTCGATGCGTCGCTACTTCCCCGGCGACATCCACGCGCTGGGGGTGACCAACGCGGGCGTGCGCGTCCTGGCGGACGCCTTCGTGGCGGAGCACCGCATCGTCACGCCCGAGGCGCGGCTCGCGCTGGCGGAGGGCGTGCTGGCGCGGGCGTTCCATCACGAGGAGGTGCTGCTGGGGTTCGCGCTGTTGCGCAAGCTGGTGAAGCGCTCCTACGACGAGGCGCTGCTGGGGCGCTTCCGTTATTGGTTGGAGCACTACGTCCGGAACTGGGCACAGTGCGACGACCTCTGTCTGACGGTGGCCTATCCGTTCTTCCTCTCCCGGGTCGACGCGCTGAACAGGATTCAGGACTGGACTGAGTCCCCGTCCCCGTGGTGCCGCCGGGCGGCGAACGTGGCACTGGTGAAGTTCGTGAGCCGGAAGATTGGCTCGACCACGTATCGGCTCCCGCTCGACCACATCCTCGGGAATGCGCGCCGCCTGCTGGGAGACCCGGAGCCCTACGTCCAGAAGAGCGTGGGTTGGCTGCTGAAGGTGGCGACGGACCACCACCGCGACGCGGTGGTGGGATTCCTCGAGACACACATCCGGACGATTCATCGGGACACACTGCGCTACGCCATCGAGCGGCTGGACGAGAAGCAACGGAAGTCCTTGATGACGTTGGAGCACTGACCATGAATGCCTCGAGTGTCCTGGAGCGCTATCGCCACCAGCAGGGTCTGCACTGCGAGTCGGCCTGTCAGCGGAACATCCTGCGGGCCTTGGGGACGGAGGTTGAGGAAGCGGTGTTGTTCGGCCTGGATGGGGCGTTCGGCCTGTCCTACTTCGCCTCGCCCAACGGCGAGCCCGACATCGTGGTGGGCAAGCAGACCCTCTTTCCGCTCCAGGCCGCGCGGCTGATGGGCATCCAGGTGGACCAGCACAAGGACGCGGGCGCCGCGCCGCTCATCGCCCTGTTGGAGCAGCGCCAGGTGGTGGTGACGCGGCTGGACATCGGCCAGCTCGACTACTGGAAGCTGCGGGGCCGGGTGTCGTTCGGGGGCTACTTCGTGAACGTCGTCGGCTACGACGCGGGCAGGGGCAGCTTCCAGGTCTCCGACCCGGCGTTCGCGCAGCCGCAGTGGGTGGACGCCGAGCAGCTGGTGCGCGCGCGCTCCAGCCGCCTGTCGCCGCCCATCAACCCGGAGAACCGCTGCTACGTGGTCAACGCGCCCCGGGGCGAGCCCAAGCTGGACAAGGTGGGGCCGGTGGCGGTGCGCAACATCTGCCGGGAGGTGTTGCACCCGGACCTGCGCAACTTCGGGCTGCCGGGCATCAAGATGTTACAGGACGCCGCGCGCCGTTGGCCCGAGTCCAAGCAGGGCGAGGTGGTCGACGTCGACCTGCGCGGCGGGCAGGTGGAGTGCGACGCGTTGACGCGGCAGCTCGTCTACCTGGGGCGGCAGATCGAACTGTTCGGCACGGGCGGGGGGCTGTTCCGACCGATGCTCGCCCGCTTCCTGACGGCGGTGGGGGAGGCCACCGGCCAGGGTGTCTATGGCGACGCGGCCCGGACGCTGGCGGAGAGCGGCGAGGTGTGGAGCGCGCTGGGGCAGCAGTTGCTGTCGCTGGGCGCGGATGGGCGCAGGGCCACGGCGGAGGCGCTCATCGAGCCGCTGGTGGAGTCACTCCAGAAGATTGGCAAGCTGGAGAAGCGCGCCTTCGAGTCGCTGAGGGATTGCTGAGCCCGGTTCCCGGAGGACAGTCGCGATGTCGAGTGAAGTCATTCGTCTGGAAGGCGTGAACACCCACAACCTGAAGAACCTCTCGGTCTCCATCCCGAAGGGGAAGCTGGTGGTGGTGACGGGCGTATCGGGTTCGGGGAAGTCATCCCTGGTCATCGACACGCTCTTCCACTATTCGAAGTCGCTCTACATCGGCGCGCTGTCCAGCCGTTCGTTCGACATGGGGGAGGGGGACTTCCAGGTCGAGCGCGTCAGCGGCACGCAGCCCCCGGTGGCCCTGAAGCAGTCCGTCAACCGGCTCAGCAATCCCCGCTCCACCATTGGCACGCTCTCCGGCATGGACGGGCTGATGCGCCTGTTCTTCGCGCGCGGCGGCACGCCCGTGTGTCCCGCGTGCCTGCGCCCGGTGAACAAGAAGCTGCAATGCGACGACTGCGGCTGCTTCGCCGAGCCGCTCACGCCCCGCCAGTTCAGCGCCAACCGCAAGGAGGGCAAGTGCCTGACGTGCAACGGCCTGGGCAAGCTGCCGTCGTTCAGCGCGGACCTGCTGGTGCCGGACCCGTCCAAGTCGTTGACCTGGATATGGGACAACGCGGAGCCGGGGACGTTCAGCATCCCCAGCCAGCGGAAGATCTTCGAGGCCATGTGCGAGGACGAGGGCATCCGCATGGACGTGCCCTTCTCGAAGCTCACCCCCGCGCAGAAGAAGCTGGTGCTGCGTGGCACGGAGAAGGTCTACCGCATCCAGGTCAAGAAGGTCACCAACGACTGCTCGTACGACGGAATCCTCGGGTACATGGAGCGGCTCTACAAGTCGACCTCGTCGCCCGCGCGGCAGCAGGCGCTCCAGCGCTACATCGGCGAGGCGCACTGCGCGGCCTGCGAGGGCGGCCGACTGCGCAAGGAGTCCATGGCCGCCACCGTGGGGGACCTGCGCTTCGGCGACTTCCAGCACATGACCATCAGCGAGCTGGTCGCCCGGCTCCAGGGCGGGAAGTTCCCGGCGCAGGTGCGGGAGGTGGCGCAGGCCATCCAGAAGCAGTGCAAGAACATCGAGGACGTGGGGTTGGGGCACCTGGCGTTGGACCGCGCGGTGAACACGCTCTCCGGGGGTGAGCTCCAGCGCCTGCTCCTGGCGCAGCACGTGGCGTCCGACCTCACCGGCGTCATGTACGTGCTGGACGAGCCCACCATCGGCCTGCACGAGCACGACACGGTGAAGCTGCTGGGGACGCTGCGGCGGCTGCGCGACCTGGGCAACACGGTCATCGTCATCGAGCACGACGAGACGCTGATTCGCGCCGCGGACTGGCTCATCGAGATTGGCCCGGGCGCTGGCGCGAGGGGCGGGGAGCTGGTCTTCGAGGGGACGTACGAGGCGATGATGGCCCATCCCCGCTCCCAGACGGCCGCGTGCATGAAGAACCGCCAGTTCGCGCTGGCGCGCCGGCCGGAGCTGCGGGGCTGGCTGTCCATGACGGACTTCCAGCGCAACAACCTGAAGGTGGCCAAGGTCGCCTTCCCGCTCAACGCGTTGTCGTGCGTCACGGGGGTGTCCGGCTCCGGCAAGAGCTCGTTGATCGGCTCGCTGCGCGACGAGGCGCTGCGGGTGTTCACGGCGCGGGCGGCGAAGCGGGACGTGGGGGCGTCCCTGAAGGGGCTCGAGGAGCTGGACGAGGTGGTGTACGTCGAGCAGAAGCCCATCGGGCGCTCCAGCCGCAGCACGCTGGTGACGTACCTGGGCATCAGCGACGCCATCCGCGACCTGTTCGCCTCGCTGCCGGAGTCCTCGAAGAAGGGCTTCGACAAGACGCACTTCAGCAGCAACGTGGCGGGAGGGCGCTGCGAGACGTGCAAGGGGCAGGGGTCGATCGAAATCGACATGTCCATCTTCGAGAGCGAGTACGTCGTCTGCGACGACTGCGGCGGCCGGAAGTTCCAGGAGCCCGTGCTCGAGGTGAGGCTGAACGGGAAGAACATCCACGAGGTGCTCAGCCTGTCGGTGGAGGAGGCCCTGGCGTTCTTCACGCCGAAGCAGGAGGCCTCCATCGTCCAGGCGCTGACGTACCTGCGGGACTTCGGGCTCGGCTACCTGGTGCTGGGGAGCTCGACGGTGACGCTGTCGGGTGGAGAGGCCCAGCGGCTCAACCTGGCGGCGGAGCTGCTGCGCCAGAAGAAGAGCCGGTGCCTGTTCGTCTTCGACGAGCCCACGCGTGGGCTGCACTTCGCGGACATCCGCCACCTGCTGAAGCTGTTCAACCAGCTGCTGGAGGCGGGGCATACCGTCATCATCATCGAGCACAACCTCGACGTGATTGGACAGGCCCACTACGTGGTGGACATGGGGCCGGAGGGCGGCGACAGGGGAGGACAGGTCGTCTTCGCGGGGCCCGTGCAGACGCTGACGGAGACCGCCGCGTCCCATACGGGGCGCTACCTCGAGGAGCATCTCCGGCGGTACTACCGGAAGGAGGCCAACGTGATGAAGGAGGAGGCCGCCTCCCTCCGGGCTCCCGCCGAGGACGCCCCCGCGCCGACGCCGAAGAAGGCGAAGGCCGCGCGCACGACGACGGGACGGGCGCGGTAGGCGGCAGCCACCGGCCCTCGCGGGGCCGCATTCCCTGTTTCATCTCGTCAGGTGGGTCCGGGCTCGGCGGCTCGCCAGGGGCCTTGTCGGCTCGGGCCACATGGGGGGCCGGAGCAGGTGATGAGACATTGCCCGAGGCAAGGGACGTCGAGGTTCGCGCGGTGGAGGGCAAGCCCTCCAGCCCCGTGGTCGTGCTCGCGATGCCGGAGAGTCCCTTCGCCCTGCGCGTGAACGGCCAGTCCGAGCGGATGAACCTGCTCCCGAATGGCCGGCACACCGTGTCCGGAGCCGCGGAGCTCTGGTTCACCTTGCCGCGTTGGAAGGATGACGGCGAGGTGGAGCTGGAGATCCGGGTCGAGTTGCTCCCGCGGTGAAGGCCTGTCGCGCCGTGCCCCGTCGACCGTCGGGCGCCCTATACTCCCCGGGATGTCGGTTCGCCCCTGCCCCTCCTGCCACGTCCCCATGCAGCCGCTCTTCGCGGACCGCGTTCCGCTCGACCGGTGTTTCGCCTGCAAGGCGATGTGGTTCGACGCCGGGGAGCTGGGCGTCGTCGCGGGCTCCCAGGGCACGCTGGAGATGACGCGGGAGCAGCCCGCCGCGAGGTGCCCTGGCTGCCAGGGGATGTTGTGGTTCGCGCGGCTCGGGGCCTGTGAGCTGCTGGCCTGCATCGACTGTGGCGGCAACTACGTGGCGGACGCCCAGTTCGCCCGCGCCACGCGAGAGGGCGCCGCGCGCAAGGAGCTCCCCCGGCTGGAGTTCGTCTGCGTGGGCTGCAAGGACCGCTACGCGCTCACCCAGTGTCAGCGCGTCGCTCCCGGCCTCGCGTGTGGCCGCTGCGCCGAGCGGTTTCCTCCCCCGTCCGTCACGCCTCCGCGCGCACGGGAGGCGTCGGGCTCGCGGTCGGCGCCTCCCCCGAAGTCGACGACGCGCTCGACGAACGACGACGACCCCTGGGACTGGTGGCACTTCGTCGAGGACCTCTTCGACTCGCTCTGACCTCAAGGGCGAGGGGTGGCCAGCGCCGAGGGTGGACAGCCGAACTCGCGCCGGAAGGCGTGGGTGAAGTGGCTGTGGGAGGAGAAGCCCATTTCGAGCGCGACGTCGGTGAGGCGGCCCGACGCGTGCTCCAGCTCGAAGAGGGCGGCGCGAAGTCTCAGCCGGTTGAGGTGCGCGTGCATCGTCTCGCCCGTCACCGCGCGGAAGACCCTGCTGGCGTGGAAGGGGGATGTCCGTGTCGCCGCCGCCAGCGCGCTCACCGTCAGCCGCTCCGTGAAGGACGTGGCCATGACGTGCTGGAGCTCCTCGGTGAGCTGGCGCCACGCGGGGGAGATGGCTCGCGGGCCGCGTGGCGGGGCGCGGCCCTCCGCGTGGAGATGGTGGACCAGCGCCAGTGCCGTCTCCTCCCGGGCGAGCGGGTCGAGGGCGCGAAGCAGCTGGAAGTGCAGGCGCGCGGCGCTGGCGGACACGTGACGCGTGCGAGGGGCCTCCCGGGAGGCGCACTCCTCCGCCAGGGCGCCCCGGAGCAGGAGCAGGGTGCCGCGCTGAGGCCTCTGCGAGGCGGCCTCCATCCAGTACTCGTTGCCCGGCGTGTTGACGGCGGCGGTGGTCGGGTCCACCACGCTGCGCTGGCGGCCGTGCGTGCGCAGGTGGCTGCCGGTCTGGAGCAGGTCCAGCTCGTGATAGCGGGCCTGCTCACGCCACCGGGCGGCGGCGTGTCCGCCCGCGCATGCCCATTCGCCCACCAGCAGCTCGGGCGTCGTGACGAGCGGACGGAGCGGGCACGGTGGCTCCCAGTCCTGGTTCATCCCGCGAGGATGGCGGACGGGCTCACGGACGGGAAGCGGGCAATAGCTCGGAGGGAATCGGGTGCGCCGCGTCCTCGGTCTGCCAGACCACGCTGGTGACCCACCACCGCGTGCCGTCGAAGTAGAGCTGGAGGTAGTTGACGCCCCGGCCGGGTGTGCCCTCGCCCGGGCCGCTGCGCGATTCGTAGGTGGACTGCACGTGCGCGATGTCGCCGTAGCGCCGCACCGTCCGGTGGACCTCCCACTCCCGGAAGCCCGCGCGGAGCAGCGGCTCCGTGGCCGCCGCGAAGCGAGCGTGGTCGAACACCTCTACTTCCTTGCCAATGGCCACGAAGTGGATCCACGGGCTGTACAGCGTCCTGTCCCGGGCCCACTGGCGAGGGGCCTCCGGCGCGACGTTGACCACTTCGTAGAAGGCCCGCATCACCCCGTCGATGGTGGAGACGTCCTCGGGGCGCGCGGCGACGGCACCGGAGGGGGTGGCCGGGTCGTCGCGCGGGGGCGCGTGGGTGCAGCCGGAGGCGAGCAGCAGCAGGCAGGAGACGAGGTGCGTTCTCATGCCCGCAACATGGAGAGGGCCGCGCGCGGGCCGCTATCAGGATCTTGCGCGCCCGAATCAGAAGTTCGGGTTCATGGGCGCTCGCTGGGGGTTCCACAGGTTGATGCTGAGCGCGCCGCGCGGATGGTACCGCCACGCCCACGGGTCGAAGCCCTCCGGCGCCGCCCAGCCATAGGGTTCGATGTTGCTCGTCATGGGCGGGTGGTCCTTGCGTGGAATGTCGTAGTCGCGACGGTACTCCGCGGCGGTGTTCGTCAGGCGTGTCACGGCCAGGTGCAGGTGGGGGCCGCTCGAGCATCCCGAGCTGCCGACATAGCCGATGACCTGTCCCTTCCTGACGCGCTGCCCGGTCACGACGACGTAGGCATGGAAGTGGGCGTAGTAGCTCACGAACCGCTCCTCGTATTCGCCTGAGCCGACGGTGTGCTGGAGGTAGACCTCCTTCTGGACGGGGGAGTCGCAGGGCACCAGCCGGTCCCTGGCGCGCATGACGATGCCGTCCGCCACGGCGAGGATGGGTGTGCCCAGGCGCATTCCCCAGTCATGGCCGTCGTGGTTGTCGACGGCATTCCTGTTCGACTGGTCGCGGCCCAGGTGGTCCACGATGGTCGCCTGGGCCGAGCCCGACTGGCCGTAGTCGGCGACCTCGAGCGGGATTCCCTGCGCGAAGTCGAAGCCGGTGCCGTGGGACAGCTTCGGCGCGTTCGTTGGGAAGGGCGCATCGAAGATGGGCAGCGCGTCCGGAGCCGCGGTGAACACGCACCCCTTGAAGTCGTACTCCTTGGCCTTGTCGAAGGCGATGCGCAGGGGCGTGGCGCCCACCCCCTTCCAGATGCCGACGCCCCCCTCGCACCGCATGACCACGTTGTTCATGCCCTCGGCGGAGTAGAGACCGGCGCGCGCGACGCTGCCTCCGGGAGACTGGCTCCGGAGGTTCCCGCAGGGGTCCGAACCCGTGGAGGGCTCCCAGGCCAGCGCCCACGCGTTGTCGGGCCAGGTCATGCTGCAGTAATGCCCCATCCCCGGCGGAACGCGGATGCCCTCGGTGGTCTCGTCGGGGGCGGCCTCCTGACGCGCGCCCCTCTCGGTGCGACAGGCTTGGAGGACCGCGACGAGCACCACGCTGATGCAGAGCTTCGACAGGGTTGGGCACATGGTGCGGACACCCTTCGCGGGTTCCGCCGCGACTGCCAAGCCTCGTGGCGAGCGAGGCGGTGACGCGGAGCCGTCGCGAAAGTGTCAACCCCACGCCTAGCGTCACACCGAGGATGGCTTGTCGCGTCCCCGCGTCCCGGTGGTGGCCGCGCCGCGCTTGCCCGTTCCCCAGGGCTCCGGCATCGCGCGCACCGTCTCCACGATGAAGGACTTCAGCGCGCGCGCCGCCGCGGTGAGATAGCCCTCGCCCCGGTGGACCAGCGCCACCTGGCGCTTCAGCCCGCTCCTCACCAGGGGCACGGCGTCGAACCGGTAGGACGGGTGCTTGCGCGCCATCAGCTCCGGGACGAGCGCGATGCCCAGGCCCTGCTCCACCATGCGGCGCATCGCCTCCGCGTTGTCCGTCTCCAGCACGACCCTGGGCGTCACCCCGCGCGCCTCGCACGCCGCCTCCAGCGCGCGCGTGCCGCTCATGCTGGGGATGACCACCCACGCCTCCTCCACCACGTCCGCCAGCGCCACCGGCCCGCCCGCCTTCGTCAGCCGGTGGCCGCGAGGCACCGCCAGCATCAACGGCTCCTCCCACAGCTTCTGCGTCACCAGGTCCGCGTGGCGCACCGGCAGCGACACGATGGCCAGGTCCAGCGTGCCGCGGGCCACGGCCTCCTCCAGCGTCGCCGCCATGCCCTCGCTCAGCCGGGGGCGCACCTCCGGGTACTCCTTGGCGAAGGAGGGGATGATGTCGGGTAGGAGGTATGCGCCCACCGTGTGCAACGTGCCGAGCGTCACCTGCCCGCGCGGTGTCCCCGACAGGCGCCCCAATTCGGCGCTGCCGGCGATGAGTGCATCCACGGCGCGGCGCGCGTGAGGCAGGAAGCGCTCGCCCGCGTCCGTGAGCACCGTGCCCGCGGGCGTGCGGACGAGCAGGCGCGTGCCGAGCTCGGCCTCCAGGGATTGGAGCTGCCGGGACAGGCCGGACTGGGACAGGCCCAGCCCCTTCGCGGCGGTGGAGAGGCGGCCTTCCTGGGCGACGCGGAGGAAGGCCTGGAGCTGTTCGTGGGTCATGCGGAACTCGCAAGAAGTCTATGCGGAACTTGCGGTTTTCGCATGGGCACCATCCGGTTACACGTGGGCGATGGACGGAAGCGGCGTGACGGTGGAACCGGTGGCGTCGACCCAGCCCGGAGCGGCTCGGCGGATGGCCACGGGGGCGGTGCTGCTGGCCCTGGTGGTCAGCGCCTTCGAGGGCACGGTGGTGACCAGCGCCATGCCCACCATCACCCGCGAGCTGGGCGGACAGCACCTCTACTCGTGGGTTTTCTCCGCCTTCCTCTTCGCGTCCACCGTGGGCGTGCTCATCTCCGGCAAGCTGGCGGACCGGCTGGGCCGCAAGCCGGTGTTCTTCGCCGGCATGGGGTTGTTCCTGGTGGGCTCCGCGCTGTGCGGGCTCGCCGACTCCGTGCAGGGGCTCATCGCCTTCCGCGTGTTGCAGGGGCTGGGCGCGGGCGCGCTCCAACCCACCACGCTCACCATCAGCGCGGACCTCTACACCCTGCGGGAGCGCGCCGCGGTGCAGGGGCTCTTCACCGGCGCCTGGGGCGCGGGCAACGCGGTGGGGCCGCTCATCGGCGGCTGGCTGGTGATGCACGCCTCGTGGCGGTGGGTGTTCCTCGTCAACGTGCCGGTGGGGCTCTTCGCGGCCCTGCTGCTCTACTTCTCCTACCGCGACCCGCCGCGCCGCGCGGACGTGCGGTTGGATCGCTGGGGCCCCGCGCTCGCTGGCGGCTCGGCCGCGCTGCTGCTGTTCTCGCTGGAGCCGGGGCAGGTGGGGCTGCGGTGGGCGTGTCTCGCGGGCGCGGTCGCCCTGGGGACGGCGCTGGTGCGTCAGCAGCGCGGCTCGACGGCGCCGCTCCTTCCCATGGAGCTGCTGACGGACCGGACCGTGCTGTGCGGCGTCGCGGGAGGCATCGCCGGTGGCGCGCTGCTCTACAGCATGGCCGCGTGGGTGCCGCTGTGGATGACGGAGAAGGGGGGACAGACGCCCATCGTCGCGGGCGTGGCGCTGCTGCCCATGCTGCTGGGCTGGTCCGTGGGGTCGTCGTTCGGCGTGAAGCTGTTGGTTCGCGGCGGGATGCGGCTGAGCGCGGGCGTGGGCTTCGCCGTGGCGGCGACGGGGGCGGGGCTGCTGGCGCTCACGGCCGCGCTGGAGCTGGGCACGCTCGCCGCGCTGGCCTCGCTGGCGGTGCTGGGCATGGGCCTGGGGCCGGCCGCGAGCACGTCGCTCATCGGTCCCCAGTCGCGCGCGCCCTGGCATCACCGGGGCATCGTCACCAGCAGCCTCTATGCGACGCGGCTGTTGGGGGGCTCGCTCACGGTGGCCGCCCTGGCCCTGGCGCGAGGCCACTTCGCCGCGCAGTTCGCCCTGGCCGGCTCGCTGGCCGCCGTGGTGGCGCTGGGCCTGTTCCTGCTGGCTCCCGGGAAGGCCGCCCTGACGGAGTCCTGAGCGCCGCCCCGCCGTGCAGCCAGGTCGTCGGTGTGTGCGCGACGTTGCACACCCGCCCCGGCGCGAGCGGCGACAACCCCGCGAGACCTCGGGCGCCAGGAGACTGGCCGTCGAGATGCAAGCGCGCGTGCCCCACACGCCATTCACGGACGTGGGAGGGGCACGATGGCCGAGACGAAGACGAGGGCGGAGCGCCCGCCAGGGATTGCCACGGCGCGAGGCGCGGGCACGGGACGTCGCGCCTCCGGGAGGTCGTGAGATGACCTCCCTGCTGCCCGGGCTGGGGACGCTGTGGCTGGCGGCGGCGCCCGTGCCCTGCTGGTCGCTGGTGGACGACACGCCGGGCTGGAAACGCGTGGTGCTCCCCGCGGAGGCCCCCGCGCTCGCGGCCCCCGGGGACTTCGAGCAGTTCCGGTCGGGGGAGCCGGTGCTCCTGCGGGAGGTGCGCCTCCACGACGACGTGGGCAGCACGCACGAGCGCCCCGGCCGCATGGCGTACACGTTCCAGGTCGCGCCCGGGACGACGCGCCTGGAGGTGGGCTTCAAGGAGTCGCTGCAAGGGGCGAAGGTGGACGCCACGGCCTTCGCGGGGGAGACGGCGCTGACGCTGCTGGACGAGGTCCGCGTGCCCGGCGAGCGGCTCGCGCTGGAGTGGAAGAGCGAGACGGTGGACCGCGTGGTGGTGACGGTGCGCTACCACTTGAGAGGGCGTCCGGTGGTGGCCTCGTGGGCGACGAGCCGACGAATCCGGCCCGAGCGCGACCCGTCGCTCCCGGAGGGATTCCGGCTCCCGCGCTCGCTCTACTTCCTCCACCCGGGGGGCCCCGGCGCCGTCCTGTTGTGCCAGCGGCCGGGGCTGGACCTGCGCGTGTCGAGACCGCCCACGGCCCGGACGCCGCTGGTCACCGTCTCGCTGCCACCTCGCTGAGGGCGAAGGGCCACAGCTTCGAGAGCGCGGAGCGCAGCTCCCCCGCGCTCGCGTAGCGGTGCTCCGGCTGCTTCTCCATCAGCTTCAGGATGACGCGCTCGAAGGGCTCGGGGAGGCCGGGGCGGAGCGTGCGGGGCGGCACGGGCGGCTGCTGCACGTGCAGGAACATCAGCGGCACCGGGTCGGTGTGGCGGAACGGGAGCTGGCCCGTGCACAGCTCGTAGGCCACCACGCCCAGGGCGTACAGGTCCGTCGCGGGGGACAGGGGCGGGCTGCCCATGACCTGCTCGGGGGCCATGTACTCCGGCGTGCCGAGCACCGCGCCCTGCGTGGTCGTCCCCGCGACGTGGGTGCTCTTGGCCAGGCCGAAGTCCATCAGCTTGAGCACGCCCGTCCGGGTGATGAAGAGGTTGGCGGGCTTGACGTCCCGGTGCAGCACGCCGCGCCCGTGCGCGTGCTCCAGCGCGACGGCGGCGTGGGTCAGCCAGCGCAGCGCCTCCGCCAGCGTGGGCCTGCGCTCCAGCATCCGCTGGCGCAGGTCCATCCCCTCCAGGAACTCGACGGTGAGGAAGTGGCGGTCGCCGTCCAGGCCCACGTCGAAGACGCGCAGGATGTTGACGTGCTCCAGCGCCCGGGCGTGCTCCACCTCCTGGCGGAAGCGCGCCACCGTGCTCGGCTCCGCGTGGGGCGTGGCCAGCACCTTGAGGGCCACGCGCAACCCCAGCAGCAGGTCGGTGGCCTCGTACACCGTCGAGCTGCCCCCGGCGCCCAGCCAGCGCTCCACGCGGTAGCGCGCGGCCACGAGCTGTCCGGGGACGAGCCCCCGCGCCTGGGAGGAGGGCGGGCCAGGGGTGACGATGCCCTGGAGCAGCGTCCCATGGGGCGACACGGGAGTCACCGGGCGCAGCGTGTCCGCCAGGGACACGGCCGGCGGTGGCGTCACCGGCGCGGGTCCCCAGGGGTGGTCATCGTGCGCGGCGGGGTGTTGCGGCGCCTCCCGCGTCCTGGGCTCCGGTGGCGTGCCCAGGTACATCACTCCACCGGAGTCTTCTTCCGTCGAAGCCACCCACTCCCTCCCTCGGTGTCCGTCGGCTCCGCGACGCGCGTCACGGGTCCAGCAGCGAGATGTGCGACGGCGCTCCCGCGCCCTCGATGTCCAGGTGCGGCGTGGGCAGGTTGTATTCGGCGGCGGCGCTGGTGGCCTCCACCATGATGGGGCCCGCGATTTCGGGGGGCTCGCCCTTGCACAGCAGGTCCACCACGTGCTCCACGGTCCACTTGCCCAGCCTGTTCACCACCAGCCGGCCGTTCTCGAAGGTCGCCGTGTCGGGCAGCTCCGTGCTCGAGCCCAGCTTCACGTCCACCGAGTCGCCCAGGTAGCCGCGCGCCAGTCCAATCACCCGATCCAACACCGCGTTCCATGCCTGGAGGTGGGTGCGGTCCTGCGCCTCGTCCATGATGTCCAGGCCCACCTGGAGCCGCTCCATCCGCTCCAGGAACTGGTGCACCAGCGGGCCCCGGATGACGCGGCCGTGCTGGGGGGCGATGATTTCCACCGCGGGGGTGAGCTTGCGGATGGCGGCCACCGTCCTCGCCAGCGCGGCGTTCACCGGCATGTAGATTTGATGGAAGGCGCGGATGCCCGCCCAGTCGGACTCCTCCGCCCACAGGCCCCTGGCGTTGGCGTCCGTGAGGCCGCCGAAGAGGTCGCCGGTGAAGAGCACGCGCGTCTGCGGGTCGTAGAGCATCACCGCGCCGCGGAAGTGGCAGAAGGGCGAGGGCACCGGGAGCAGCTTGTGGCCGGTGGGGACGCTGAGCCCCTGCGCGAACTTCTCCGTGGGGATGAAGCGGTGGCGCGGCAGGTTCTGGTGGACGATGAGCCGCCAGGTGTCCTCCGAGCACAGGATGCCCGCCCGCGGCGCGTAGCGCGCGGAGATGATGCTCGCGGACGAGCCCACGTCCGGGTCCTGGTGGTTGATGAAGAGGGCCGACAGTCGCTCCATTCCCCCGATGAGCGACGTCACCTTCGTGTGGATGGTGGAGAAGTCGCTGCTGGAGCCCGGGTCGATGAGGAGGTTGAACTCCGACGCGCGCTGCGTCTTCGCGTCCGTCCCACGGAAGCGTCGGAGATAGGGATTGGCGTAGAAGATGTTTCCGGGCTCCCGCTTTCCCACCCAGAACGTCTCGGGGGCGATCTCCACCGGGACGATTCGGAGGTCGTTGCTGAGGCCCGGTACGGGAGTGTGGCCGCTGCTGCTCATGTCTCGGAGGTCCTTCACGCGTGGGGGGTGATGTCCCCAGGCCATAAGCAAGGGCCGCGCCGCCGCCCTCGCTCCCTCGTGCCCCGAGCGTCGCCGCCCCGCGTCGGTGCATTTCGTGCGCATCCCCCAGGGGGCGCGCAAAAGGTGCGGCGCCCGGGCCCTCCCGGAGGCCGGCGCGCGTACCGGGCCGCCCGCCCGCCCCCACATGGACCGGGATGCGGGCCCCGGCGGGAATCGCTCGGGTCGGGGATGTGGTCGTGGCACACTGACGCGGCGCCTTCCGCCCACCCCCGCAT
The DNA here is from genome assembly GCF_021412625.1 of Myxococcus stipitatus. The sequence goes on from NZ_JAKCFI010000004.1 coordinate 583,722, forward strand.
GCCCGATACCACCCTCCTCGTCGCCTGGGGACTCCCAGGGCTCTTCCTCGTCGCGGTGCTCGCGGGGTCGGTGGTGCCCGTGCCGTCCGAGGCCCTGCTGGCCGCGCTCATCTACGGCGGGGCCTCGCCCTGGGTCGCCACGGGGGTGGCCACGGTGGGCAACGTGCTGGGCGCGCTGTCGCTCTATGTGCTGGGGCGGTGGGTGGCCCGCGGGGGCGGTGGCGCGCTGGGGCGTTGGTACGCGCGGCGCCGCGCCAGCGAGGGGCCTCGCATGGCCCGCGTGGAGGCCCGGCTGCGCACCTGGGGCGCGCCCGCGCTGGTGATGTCGTGGGTGCCGTTGGTGGGCGACGCGTTCGTCATCGCCGGAGGCGTGGTGGGTGTCAGGCCCTTGCCATTCTTCGTCTTCGTCACGCTGGGCAAGGGTCTGCGCTACGTGTTCGTCGCGATGTCCACCGCGGCGGCGCTCTCCTCGTAGCGCGGGTCCTGTTTCAATCGTGTTTCATGCGACGCGTCCACGCGGCCCCCGGGTAAGTTGAGGGCGTGGTCTCCGGGCGCCACCGTCCGGGCCACCCATCCCGCAGTCTGCTGCCGACCCTCAACGGCTCCCCTCCTGGGAGCAGGACCGGACATCGTGCGAACCACCGTGGTCTCCTCGAGTGTCGTACCCCCGTCGTGGCGTCCCTGGGCCGCCGCGCTCGCCTTCGTGCTCACCGCCTGTGGAGGCGGTGTCGAGCTCTCCACGCAAGACGTCTTGCTGGACGCGCGCGAGGACTCGCTCGCCAGCGTCCGCGTCCGCCTCATGGCGGCCAACCTCTCCAGCGGGACGGGGCAGGACTACGACCCGGGCCACGGCATCCGCATCTTCCAGGGCACCGACCCCGACGTCGTGATGATTCAAGAGTTCAATTACAAGACGGACTCCGCGGCGGACATCCGCGCGTTCGTCGACACCGCGTTCGGCACGGGCTTCTCGTACTACCGGGAGGCCGGCGCGCAGATTCCCAACGGCATCATCAGCCGCTGGCCCATCCTCGAGTCGGGGGAGTGGGACGACCCGCAGGTGACCAACCGCGACTTCGCGTGGGCTCGCATCGACATCCCCGGTCCCAAGGACCTCTGGGCGGTGAGCGTGCACCTGCTGACCTCGAACGCCAGCACGCGCAACTCGGAGGCCACCAGCCTGGTCAACTTCATCAAGTCCAAGGTCCCGGCGGCCGACTACCTGGTCATCGGCGGGGACTTCAACACCGGCAGCCGGAGCGAGGCGTGCTTCACCACGTTCGCCCAGGTGGTGTCGACGGCCAGCCCCTATCCGGCGGACCGCAATGGCAACACCAACACCAACGCGAGCCGCGGCTCGCCCTACGACCACGTGCTCGTGGACGGTGATTTGCGCGCCTACCAGACGGCGGTGGTGATTGGCTCCAGCTCGTTCGCCAACGGGCTGGTGGCGGACACGCGCGTGTACTCGCCCATCTCCGAGTTGTCCCCGGCGCTGTCGACCGACAGCGGCGCCTCCGGCATGCAGCACATGGCCGTCATCAAGGACTTCCTCGTCCCCGGCGACACGGTCTCCTCCAGCCTGACGGTGACGTCGCCCAACGGCGGGGAGAGCTGGACGGCGGGCAGCGCGCGGACCATCACCTGGACGGCCTCCGGCGTCTCCACCGTGAAGGTGGAGTACACGCTCGACGGCGGCACCTGGACGACGCTGGCCTCCAGCGTCTCCGCCTCCGCGGGGAGCCTGGCCTGGACCCTGCCGTCCACCGCGAGCACCGCGGCGCGCGTGCGCGTGACGGACACCGCCAGCGCCACCACCACCGACACCAGCGACGGGGCCTTCACCATCACCGCCACGACCGGCGGCACCGGCACGCTGCTCATCAACGAGGTGCTGGTGAACGAGCCCGGCTCGGACACCAACGGCGAGTTCGTGGAGCTGGTCAACACGGGCTCGGCGGCGGTGAGCATCGGCGGGTGGACGCTGTCGGACGCGACGAGCGTGCGGCACACCTTCGCCGCCGGGACGACGGTGGCCGCGGGCGGCGTGGTGGTGGTGTTCGGCGGGGCGGCGGGCATCCCCTCCGGCACGCCGGGCGCGGTGGCCGCGTCCACGGGCTCCCTGGTCCTGGGCAACAGCGGTGACACGGTGACGGTGAAGAACGCGTCGGGCACGGTGGTGGACAGCGCCACGCTGTCGTCCGCCGTGTCGGGCACGGACGGGGTGTCCGCGAACCGGAGCCCGGACGTCTCCGCCGGCGCGTCCTTCGTGCTCCACACCACGCTGTCGAGCCTGTCGTCCTCGCCGGGCCGGCGCGCCAGCGGCGCGGCGTTCTGACGTCGCGCGGCGTGTCCCCGGGAGCCCGGCGTCCGAGCCGCTCCCGGGGGCCCGTCGTCCCTCAGTGCCGCTCACCCGGGCCCGCGGTCAGGGGACCTCGGGGGCCCCCCGCGTCCGCTTCCTGCGGCGGCGCGCGACCGGGCGTGGGAGGGCTGTCGGGGCGCGGGTGGTTGCGGCCGTAGTCGCGCTCGTGGATGCGCACCAGGGCCAGGAAGAAGGCGACGATGAGGGGGCCCAGCAAGAGGCCCACCGTCCCGAACGCCGCGAGTCCCCCCAGCAGCGCGAAGAAGACGATGGCGCCGTGCTGGTGCATGCCGCGCTTGGCCAGCAGCGGCTTGACGATGTTGTCCACCAGGCCCACCACCACCGTGCCCCACACGGCGAGGAACAGCGCCGCCCAGGGGTGTCCGCTGAAGAACATCAGCGCGGCGGCCACCAGCACGACGATGGCCGCGCCCACCGCGGGGATGAGGGCCATGAAGAAGGCGACGCCCGCGAAGAACAGCGGCGCGGGCACCTGGACGATGAGGAAGCCGACGAGGGCCGCGAGCGCCTGCACCCCGGCGGTGGCCAGCGAGGACGCGAGCACCGCGCCGGACACGCTGCGGAACTCCCGCATGATTTCCAACGTCTCGCCCGGCCGCAGCGGCGACACGCTCTCCAGCCAGCGCACCAGCTCCCGTCCGTCCGTGAGGAAGAAGAACAGGGCGATGAGCATCATCACCGTCTGGAGGGCGATGGAGCCGGTGGCCGCCACCGCCCCCGTCACCGCGCGCGCCGCCGTCCCGCCCCGGCTGCTCACCTGTTGCTGGAGCGTCTCGTCCAGGTGGGCCTCCTCCACCGGCAGCCGCTCCATGAGGCGCTCGACGCCCTTGCGCACCGGGCCGGGCAGCTTCTGCACCAGGCCCTCCACGCCCTCCTGCTGCACCGTCCTCGCGACGAACTGCGCGCCCTCGGTCACCTCGGCGACGACGAACGCGGTGAGGCCCCCCACCGGCAGCAGCAACGCGAGGATGACGGCGGTGCAGATGAGACCCGCCGACACGTTCTTGCGGCCGCGCAGCCTGCGGGTCAGCCGCGCGTGCAGGCCATACAGCACCCCCGCCAGCACCGCCGCCAGGAAGAACCCCTTGGCGAACGGCCGGATGACCAGCGCCATCAGCAGGATGGACAGCAGGATGAGGCCCGTGAACACCCGGCGGGCGGTCTGCTCGGAAGCCATGCGCGTGAAGCTAGGGCCGGTCCGGTGGAAGGGAAGGGGCGGGAGGCCCCCCGGCCCGCCCGCTCGCCCTCCGGCGCAGAAGACTTGGGCCCGCCCGCCGGGCGGCTAGAGTGCCGCGCCATGCCGGCATTCGAATCGACCCAGTTCACCGTGTGGCTGCTCCAGGCGCTGTGCGCCACCTTCCTGGCCATCCTCTTCCTCCAGTCCGGGCTGGACAAGGTGGTGGACTGGAAGGGCAACCTGGGCTGGCTCACGGGCCACTTCTCCAAGAGCCCCCTGCGGGGCGTGGTGCCGCTGATGCTCGGCGTCATCACCCTGATGGAGGTCTGCGCCGGCGCGCTGAGCGCCGCGGGCGTGGTGGCGCTCGTCGTCACCGGCTCCGCGTTCCTGGCCTTCCTCGGCGCGCTCGTGTCCGCGGTGGCGCTGGTGTGCCTGTTCTTCGGCCAGCGCATGGCCAAGGACTACGCGGGCGCGGGCGGCCTGGTGCCGTACTTCCTGCTCGCGCTGGCGGCCGTGTACCTCACCCGCCAGGGCTGAGTCAGAGCACCTTGCGCGGCGGGACCAGGGCGTTGGCGGACAGCAGGCCCGCCACCAGCGCCACGGCCACCATCAGCATGTTGAAGGCCGTGTCCACGCCGGCCACCACGTCCCGCTCCAGCAGGGACGACAGGCTGCGGAAGCCCACGCTGCCGGGCACCAGCAGCATCAGCCCGGGCACGACGATGGTGACGGAGGGCTTGTTGCGCAGCCGCGCCAGCACGTTGCCGCCGATGCCCAGCAGCAGCGCCCCCACGAAGGCGCCCATCTGCGGGCCCAGCACCTCCGAGCCATACCGCGCCCCGGTGAAGGCGAACGTCCCCGCGGCGGCGATCCACCCCCAGTCCCGAGGGCGCGCGCGGAACAGCACGCCGATGGCCAGCCCCGCGATGGCCAGCGCCGCGCCCTGGGTCCAGGAGGGCAGCGGCTCGGCGGGCGGGAGGATGGCGGGCGGCGGCAGCAGCACGGAGAGCCGGCTGCCCAGCGCCACGCCGAAGCCCAGCTGCAGGAACACCACCGCCGCGCCGGTGAGGCGCGAGGTGCCGGAGATGAGGTTGCGGGTGGCCAGCTCGTTGAGCGCCACCGTCAGCGTCAGGCCGGGCAGCAGGACGATGAGGCCCGCCAGCGTGGCCACCTGCACCTGCAGCGGCCCCAGGACGCTCGCGGCCAGCACCGCCAGCGCGGAGGAGAGGATGGCCGCCACCGGCTCCAGCACCCGCGCGGTGGTGGGCTGGCGCTGCGTCAGCTCGCTCAGCATGCCGATGAGCAGGCTGCTCACCGTGGCCACCACCATCTCCCTCAGTCCACCGCCGAATAGGCGCGCCCCGGCGCCGCCCGCCAGGGCCCAGCACAGCACCTGGAGCGCCGGCCCGAAGCGCGGCGGGCTCGCGAGGATGGCCTCCACGCGCAGCGCGCCCTCCTCGGGCGTGAGTCGCGCGTGGATGACGTCGTCCGCGAGGATGTCCAGCAGCGTCAGCCGCTCCAGGTCCATGTCCCCGGGCTCCACGCGGATGAGGCTGGTGCGCAAGGACTCCGGCGGGCCGAACGACGCGAACAGCGACGTGGGCGTGGAGAAGAAGCGCCCCTCGATGCCCAGCCGCTCGGACACGCGCTGCATCAGCCCCTCCAGCCGGTGCGCGGGCGTGCCGTAGCGGTGGAGCGCCTCTCCCAGGCGCAGCGCGAAGGCGACGGCGGGACCGGGGGGCGGCGGCAGGTGTTGCAGCGAGGCGGCGATTTCGGGGGGGACGGCCACGACGGCGCAATGGCAGAGCGGGCCGGGTGGAGTCAAATGGCGCCGCCGTGACGTCCGCCTGCCTGGAGCCGCGTGCTCGTTGGCTCCCCAAGGTAGACATGGGATGTCGGGATGCTGGAGCGAGGAGGCGAGAGGATGGCGCGTGGACAGAAGACGCCCCGGTGGTTGGAGGCGGCGAGGCGCAGGGGCGGCGCCGCGCCTTCGCCGGACGGACGCTCGGACTGGCTGGCGCGGGCGCTGGGGCGCGCGGGCGTCCTGCCTCGCGCGGACGCGGAGGCCGCGATTCGCGAGGGGCGGGTGGAGGTGGACGGCCGGGTGGAGCGCGAGCCCTTTGCCCCCGTGCACTCTGGAAGTCAGGTGAAGGTGGATGGCCGGGCGCGGGTGCTGGCCACGGCGTCGCGGGTGTTGATGTTCCACAAGCCGGCGGGGCCGGTGGTGCATGGCTCGGACCCGGAGGGCGTGGGCACGGTGTTCGAGCGGCTGCGCGCCGTGTTGCCGGAGGACCTGCTCGGGTACGAGTGGTTCGCGGTGGGCCGGTTGGACCGCGACACCACGGGGCTGCTGCTGTTCACCAACGACGAGCGGCTGGTGCGGCACGGCACCTCGCCGCAGACGCACCTGTCCAAGCGCTACGTGGCGCGCGTGGTGGGGCACCCCGGCGAGGCCGCGCTCCAGCGCTTGCGGGATGGATTGGAGCTGGAGGATGGGCCCACGCGCCCGGCCCAGGCGCGCTCGCGCGCGCTGGACGTGGTGGAGCTGACGCTGACGGAGGGGCGCCACCACCAGGTGAAGCGGATGCTGGCGGCGGTGGGCCATCCGGTGCTGGCGCTGCACCGCGAGGCCGTGGGCGGCCTGTCGCTGGACGTGCCCGAGGGCGCGTGGCGCGAGCTGCGCTCCGAGGAGGTCCGCGAGGGCCTGGGGTTTCTCCCTGTGTGACGGCGCTCAGCCCGGCCGCGGGCGGCCGAAGCGGGTGCGCAGCGTATCCAGGATGGCGGGCTCGCGCGGGTTGTTGAAGTGCCGGCCTCCGGGCACGACGACGACCTCCGCGCCCATGCGCTCCTCCCAGAGCCGGGTGTTGCGGCGCCAGTCGGTGGTGAAGGGGTCGCTGTCGGAGAGCACCACGACGCAGCGGCCCAGCGCCGCGCGCGCCCGCGCGAGGTCGATGGGAGTGTCGAGCCAGGGGCGCACCGCGCTCCAGGGGGCGTCCACCTCGAACCAGGCCGCCACGAGCAGGGCGCCCTCGACGCGGTGCCCCTCGGGCAGCGAGGCGAGGTAGCGGAGGAGGGTCTGGCACCCCACGCTGTGGCCGAGGAGGACGGTGGAGGGGGAGGGGATGGGGCCCAGGACGTTCGCGAGGGCGGGCACCCAGCGCTCGATGGTGGGCGTGCCCGGCTCCGGCATCCTGGGCGTGAGGACCTCGTCGAAGAGCGCGGGCGGGGTGAGCACCTGCTGTCCCAGCCACGGGTAGAAATCGGTCTCCGGACTTCCCGCCCAGCGGTGGATGGTGACGAGGGAGCGGCGCATGGCGCGTGAATCTGCCTCACTCCACGCGTGACGCCATGGCCTTCACGTCCTCACGGACCCGGACCGCGAGTGCAAGGCTGTCCGGGAGCGCCTTGCCGAACAGCCGCGTCACCCCGACGGCCAGCGCCGCGGAGTTGGTGAAGACGCAGGCCCTGGCGTCCACCAGGTCGGTGATGCGGATGTCCCGCTCCACCACGGGCAGGTCGCCGACATGGCCCGCCTCGAGGAGCAGCTCGCGGACGATGCCCGGCAGGCACGGCGCTCCCAGCGGGGGCGTGGCCAGCACGTCCCCCAGGTGGAAGAAGACGTTGGCGGTGGGCAGCTCGCAGGCGTGGCCGACCTCGTTGCCGAGCAGGGGCAGGTCGGCCATGAGGCTGTACTGGCGGAAGTAGGACAGGCCCTTGTGGTTGGGCATGGGGTCGCCGTGTCGGTAGGCCCCGGGCGCGGCGACCTCGATGATGCGTCCCTCGCGCTGGAGCCGCTCGGTGTCGGGCGCGGAGGAGCGGAAGGTGAGCAGGAGCTGACCATCGCTCGCGGCCAGCTTGCCGACGCCGGTGAAGTCCACGCCCAGCGCCGCGTCCGCTTCCAGGCAGTGACGGAGCGACTCCCTCACGGCGTCCTCGCGCAGGACGTGGGGCGGCGGCGCGTGCACCGTCGTCGGGAAGGCTGCGAGGCTGCGACCGAGTCGCGCCAGATGACGGCCGAGGAACAGGGGCCTGCCCGCCTCGACGCGGAAGGTGGTGAAGAAGCCCGCGCCGAAGAAGTAGCCCTGGGCGAAGTCGCCCAGGCGCAGCGTCTCCCAGTGTCTCACCTCGCCATTCACCGCCACCGTGGAGAACATCCCGCCTCCCTCTCTAGCGCCGCGCGCCCAGGAAGTTGCCGAGCAGCCGGGGCCCGTGGGTGGTGAGGAAGGACTCGGGATGGAACTGCACGCCTTCCAGTCCGGGCAGCTCCCGGTGCCGCATGCCCATGATGAGCCCTTCGTGCCAGGCCGTCACCTCCAGGCACTCCGGCAGGCTCTCCCGCTCCACCACCAGCGAGTGGTAGCGCGCGGCGGTGAAGGGGCGAGGCAGCCCCTCGAAGAGCCCCTGGCCCGAGTGCTCCACCTCCGCCGTCTTGCCGTGCACGGGCACGGGCGCCCGCACCACCTTCGCGCCGAAGACCTGCCCCAGGCACTGGTGTCCCAGGCACACGCCGAGCAGCGGCACCCGTCCTCCGAAGGCGCGGATGACGTCGAGCGAGACGCCCGCGTCGTCCGGTGTGCCCGGGCCCGGGGAGATGACGATGCGTTCAGGCCGGAGGGCCTCGATGTCCGCCACCGTGAGGGCGTCGTTGCGGACGACGCGCGGCCTCGCCCCCTGGGCCCCGAGCGCCTGGACGAGGTTGAAGGTGAAGGAGTCGAAGTTGTCGATGAGGAGGATCACTCGCGGCCCCCACTGGCGGACAGCGCCAGCAGCTGCGAGCGCGCCTTGTTGAGCGTCTCCTTGTATTCCTGGCGCGGCTGCGAGTCGTGGACGATGCCGCCTCCGACCTGCGCGTAGGCCCGCCCGCCCTTCACCACCAGCGTGCGGATGACGATGTCCAGGTCCAGGTCCCCCGTGAAGGAGAGATAGCCGAGCGAGCCCGTGTAGAGCCCGCGCGCGTGCGGCTCCAGCTCGGTGATGAGCTGCATGGTGCGGATCTTGGGGACGCCGGTGATCGTCCCGCCGGGGAACAGCGCGCCCACCACGTCGAGCGGACCGACGCCCGAGGCGAGCCGGCCCGTCACCTCGGATTCGATGTGCAGGACGTGCGCGTACTCGACGATGTCCATCAGCTTGCGCACCTGGACGGAGCCGTAGTCGCAGACGCGGCCCAGGTCGTTGCGCTCCAGGTCCACGAGCATCGCGTGCTCGGCGCGCTCCTTCTCGCTGGTGCGCAGCTCCTGGACGAAGCGGGCGTCCTCTTCGGGCGTGCCCCGCCTTCGCGTGCCGGCGATGGGGCGGGTGATGGCGAGCCCGTCCTCGACGCGGACCAGCCGCTCCGGGGAGGCGCTGACCACGTGGAAGCCGTCCCCCTCGAGGTAGCTGGCGAAGTGGACGGGGCTGGTGGCGCAGAGCGTCTCGTAGAGCGAGAGCGGCTCGCCCGCGAAGTCCACCTCCAGCCGCTGCGAGAGGTTGACCTGGTACGTGTCTCCGGCGCGGATGTACTCGCGCACCCGCTCGACCGCGGCGAGGTAGTCCTCCTGGGTGAAGTTGGAGCGCCAGGGCGCGAGCGGCGCATCCGGCGTGGGCGGGCTCGGCCGTGGCGTGGGCCGGGCGCGGTGGACCCAGGACTCCAGTTCGTCCAGTCGGCGCGAACAGTCGTCCCAGTCCGAACCCGTGGCCACCAGGAGCAGCGCTCCCTCGAGGTGGTCGACGGCGAGGAACGTGTCCACGAAGGACAGGGCGATGTCCGGCAACTGGAGGTCGTCGCGAGGGTGATGGGGGAGGGACTCGAAGTAGTGGTTGGCCTCGTAGGCGAAGAAGCCCACCGCGCCACCGAGGAAGCGGGGCAGGCCCGGCAGCCTCACGCCGCGCCAGCGCCCGAGCAGCGCTCGCAGGACGTCCAGCGGGGCGCCGTCCTGGAGCCGCCCGTCGATGAAGCACTGGGGGCCCTTGGCCGTGAAGCGGAGGAAGGGGCGTGTCCCCAGGAACGAATAGCGTCCCTCCGCGCTCACCCGGGTGCTCTCCAGCAGGAACCGAGGTCCCTCCGGCAGCGCGCGCAGCAGGTCCGTGGGCCGCGACGCGCCCAGCTCCCGCCGCCGGATGACGGGCACCTGGTTGTGGCCCTGGGACACCAGGGCCTCGAAGCGTGCGCGGTCGAGCAGGGATGGGGGACTCATTCCGGGCGCTTCCTAGCAGGAAGCCCCACGGCGCGGGACTGGCACTTCAGCGAGGCCCTCCTGGCTTCGGTGGACGCGTGGCGCGCGCGAGCCGCAGGATTTCGTCCTCGGAGAGCTGCACCGTGCGGATGACCGAACGGTCGGCCTTGAGCTGCTCCACCTTCCCGTCGCGCAGGACGTGGAACTGCCCCTGTTTCTGGGAGGGGAGCCGTGCGTCCGCGTCCACGCGGGCCTCGGAGAACATGGGGCGGAGCTTCTTGAGCGCGTTCTCCTCCTTGACCTTGCCCACGCTCCAGGTGAGCACGTTCTCCCGGCACCGGTAGTCCAGGTCACCGGGGCTCTGGGTCGCGAGCATGACGCCCACGCCCGCCGACCGCGCGCGCTTGAGGAGGCTCTCCATGGGCTCCTTCGTGGCGGGTTTGCTCGTTGCGGGAAGGTACAGGTCCGCCTCGTCGAAGAGCAGGACCGCCTGGAGCTGGCCGGAGGGATGCTGGCTCGCCCAGCGATGGGTCTCCAGGAGGAGTTGGGACACCCAGAACAGGATGCGGTTGTTGTCCCCCAGGAACTTGGTGCTGATGATGCTCAGCCGCGTACGGCCGGGGACGCCGCTCGCGCCACGTCCGAGCAGCTCGTCCAGGTCCAGGCGCTCTCCGCCCGAGTTCAGGAGCGAGCGCAGGTTGAGGCGCAGCACTTCCAGGTCCATGGCGAGCTTGTCGTAGGTCTTCGCCGACAGGCCGCCCGCTTCTTGAAGGAGCGCCGAGTCCTGGGACGCGACGAATTGCTGGACCACCTCCAGCGTCAGCTCGTGGCCGAGTGGTTGCTGCACGAGGAGCCGGAGCGCCTGAGCCAGCAGCGCCCGAGCGGCCTTGTCGTTGGGGCTGCTCTTGTATTCGAGCATGCCCGCGATGGCGTCGGCCGCCTGCTGGACGCCCTGCTCCTGCTCCTCGACGGGGAGCGTTTCGAGGCCGTGGGGCACGACGGGAATGGCGAGGGGCCTGCCGTCGGAGCGGCCCGGAGTGTAGAGGGCCACGTCGACGCGCTCGCGCAGCAGTCGCCTTCGCTCGATGAGGGCGGCATCCTCCAGTGGTTCGTCCCAAGACTCCGGTCGCGCGTAGGCCGCGAGATCGCCCTTGCGGTCCACCAGGATGACGGGGATGCCGCGCAGCAGGAGCTGCTCCAGCATGTTGAGCGCGAGCGTCGTCTTGCCGCTGCCCGTGCCGCCCAGGAACGCGCTGTGCCGAGTCAGGTCGAGCTGGTCGACGAGGACGGGCTGGGAGCGCAGGCCCTCTGTCATGCCCAGGCGCAGCGGGCCGGTGAGGACTTCCCGTGGGACGGGAGTGCCCCTGGGCGGTGTGAGGACGCGGGGCTTGAGTCCCGGTACGGTCGGGAGCGCACTCCTTTCCAGGGGGGCCGCTGTGGAAGACGGTCGGTCCGTGCCCGTGACTTCGTCGAATCGGGGCGTCTTGCTCGGAGGGACTCCCGGGGATGGTGGTCGCTCCGCGCCCGTGACCTCGTCGAATCGGAGCGTCTGGAGCGTGGCCGGGGCGAGTGGACCTGTTCCCGTGGTCAGCACCTGCTCCCGGCGCGGCGCGGCCGCCACGGTGGGGGACGTGGGTCTGACGGGTGACGACGAGGACAGCATGGGGGCCGCGACGGAGAGGCGGAGTTCACCAGGGTCGGCGGCCTCGGTCTCCGTGGCGGCGGTCGCGACCGTTATCGTGGCAGAGGCCGTGCTGTCGCGACGGGACGGAGTTGGACTCCTGGTGGCCTTCTTCCCCGAGGCGGGGCCGGAGACCTGTGCGTCGTTGAAGAGGGCGGTCTGTCGCGTCGAGGCTCCCTTCCCATTCTGGGGAATGGGAGTCGGGCCGGTGGGCTCGGGCATCGCCGCGACGCGAGGAGCGGCGAGCGCGGCGTGGCGGAGGTGCAGTCCGAGGAGGTCTCCCACGGCCTTCATCCGCGTCACGGGGCGGAGCGTCTGACTCCACTCCTGGAAGGCCGGCTTGGTCTCGTTCTGGACACGGAACTCGCGAAGGGTGACGAGGTCTCGGAGCTCGCTGTTGCCGACGACGACCCGGCGACCGCCCTTCTTGATGAGCAGCGTGAGCTGCTCCGTGACCTTCTTGGCCGAGGCCGAGGGAAACTCCGAGGTCCGGACGATGACGGGCGTGCGCCCCGCCGAGGCCTCGAGCGCCTTGCCCAGCTGTCTCGCCAGGGCGCCCCCCTGCGGGTTTCCCTCGCACAGCGAGACGACGAACTTCTCGCCGTGGGGCTGAACGCCCACATCCATGACCTCGTCGTTCCTGGGCTCGACGGTGAAGCGCTGCGTCCCACCCAGCTCTTCTCCGCTGACGCCAGCGGCCCAGGCCAGCAGGGCCGTGATGTCCGCGGGCTCCACCGGCACCTCGGGCGTGAAGCGCGCGCGGAAGTTGATCCACTCCTGCTCGACGTCCTCGATGACCGGAGGCCGGACGGTCCGCGGAGGCAGCGGATTCGGACGGGTCTCCGGAAGCGGGAACTCCGAGGGGAGCCGCTGGTCCTGGATGGCGCGCTCCCGGTAGCGACGGCAGGCGTTCAGCACGTCCCGGGGGCGTTGTCCGGCCAGGGCCTCGAAGCCCGCGGAGGGGAAGGGAGCGGTGGGGTCCGTGGGGTCGAAGGTCGCGCCGCGTGGCACGTAGAGCTCGCGCAGGCGCCGGGCCGCGATGTCCCTCGCCACGGCCGCCGTTACGGTGCGCTCCAGCGTCACGGGCTCCGGGTCGTTCTCGATGCGGTCGATCATCGGCAGCAGGAGCTGGGGACGCATCTTCTCCCAGTAGTCGGAGAGGCAGCAGACGACGACGACCGCGCGGGGCACCCTGCTGGTGATGGCGATGAGGCTGGCCATCGCCCGGCGGAAGGAGGTCTCCATCTGCGAGCGCTGCTCGAAGTCGCTCATGTCCTCCACCTGGTCCACGCACACCACCAGCGCATGTCCCAGGGCATCCATCACCCTGCCGAGCTGCTCGACCATCCGGCTGTGCGCGTCGTCCGCCGTGCGCGGGACGAGTTCGCCAATCAGCTTGCGGTCGCTGGCGGAGCGCTCCTCGCAGCGCAGCCAGTGGAAGACCTGCCGGGTGATGCGCGGGTCCTTGCGCTGGAGGTAGAGCAGGGCCCTCAGCACGTCCACGTCCACGTTCCGGAAGCGGGCATCCGCGAGCAGCTCGTCCGCCACCGAGTGGATGGTGCCGTGCAGTTCATCCTCCTCCAGCACCTTCTCGTCGGGAATGAGCGGGGCGAAGGCGCTCCGGCAGTGCTCCATGAGCGCGTCCGACAGCCGCATCAACCCGCTGTCGTCATCCCCGGAGAGGTCATACGGATGCTCCAACGAGGAGATGAGGTTGTTCAGGACGTAGCGGTCGTAGTTCGACTCGTCGACCGTCATCGGCATGTAGCCGACGAACCCCTTGCGCTGCCCGTGCGCGTGATTGCGGAAGGCACGCACCAGGTGCGTCTTGCCGCTGCCCGACTCTCCCAGGAGCAGCAGCAGCTTGCCCGAGTCCGGTCGCGTGGCGGCGGAGGCGCGCGCCAGCAGGCGCTGGAAGGCGCGCCGCGCGGGCGCGTTGAGGGTCTCCACGTCGAAGGGGTCCGGCTGCCAGAGGTTCTGGCCCTGCTGGACCCCGCTGAAGACCTCACCGTCGTCGGAGAGGAAGACCGCGAGTCGCGCGTCCTGGGACATGGGGATTCCTGGGGCGGGAGGTCAGACGACGACGAAGTGGAAGCTGGCGCCGAAGGAGCGGACCTCGGACTCGGAGACGTCCGCGGGGTCCATGGCCGACACGAGGTCCGCGCGCGTCAGGGACAGGTGCTGGCTGCGGTTGGCCTCCAGCAGCGCGGCGTCGAAGGCGGCCCGGTCGCTCCACTCGGGCTGGAGGGCGCGCCACACGTGGGAGATGAAGACCTTGTCGCGGCCGAAGCGGCCCGTGGGCAGGGCGCGGGCGACGGCGAGCACGCGCTCGGAGAAGTCCTCCACGGTGGGGCGAGCGGCGTCCTCCCGGGGCGCGAGGGTGGCGTCTCGCGACGTGGGCTCCGCGTCGGGGAGCAGCCAGCGTCGCAGCAGCGTCTGCCGGAGGGCCTCGGCGTCGACGCGCGTGCTGCCGGCCGCGCGGGCCACGAGCTGGTCCAGGGCCCGACGCGGCTCTCTCGCCTCCGTCTCCAGCAACTGGCCGAGCAGGTGCGCCTGCACGGCGGAGAGCGAGAAGGGCCGCTCGGTCTCCACGCCGAGCTGTCGCCACAGGAGCCGGTCCCGCAGCTGCGCCAGCGACAGCTCGTCCGAGCCGACGTCCGGATGCTGGCGTCGGAGCACCGCGGTGCGGACGCCGTCCGCCTTCGCGAGCCGGGTGAGCACGGCGCGGCTGGCAGGCAGCCCCAGGCCGCGCGCGAGCAGGTACGTGGCCTTGAGCCTCTTCCAGGTGAGGCTCTTGGGGAGTGGCTCCACCTGGAGGAACGCCTGGACCCGGGCACGTCCGGCGTCGGAGAGCGCCAGCCGGCTGCGGCCGCGGGGCTCCACCAGCCCGTCGCCGAGCAGGCCCTCCACCAGCGTCTGGGCGCGCGCCTTCCACTCGGCTCGGGAGAAGCGGTGCTCCACGAGCGGGCGCAGGGCGGCTTCCAGCTCCGCGCGCGAGTCGCCGCGCGCGCCCCGGGTGAACAGCCACGACAGGGCGAGCCCCGCCAGTCTCTCGTCAGCGGCGTCCATGCGGTGCCTCCTGCCCGGAGGACTCATCCTGCCGGGCGGCAATCATCGTTTCGAGGGTCCGGAGGATGTCCTCGAGCCGGGCGACGACGTCGTCGGCGAGGAAGCGGGCGACCCAGTAGCCCGCGCGCTGGAGGTCGAGGTCCTTGCGCCGGTCCCTCCGGTAGCGGTCGGGCTCGCGGAAGTGGTGGAACCCGTCCAGCTCCACGGCCAGCCGCAGCTCGCGGCACAGCAGGTCCACCTCCAGCGGCTGACGTCCGTCCCCCAGGTCGAGCGGGGCGTTGAGCTTGAAGCGCCCGCGCGTCGTCGGCAGGTGTTCGAGGACGTCGAAGAGGAGGGCCTCCGCCTCGCTCCGGGCCCGCCGCTCGGGCTCCTCCCACGCGGCGGCGATGGCGCGCGCGGCCTTCTGGTATTTCGGCACGAGCGGCGCCAGGGGGCCGTCCTGGCGCAGCCACTCCACCGTCTTCGCCACGGCGGCGTCCAGGGAGGATGCCGCGCGGGGTTCGGACGGCTCCAGCACGTCCAGACGCCCCTCGCGCAGCAGGGCCAGCGTGGTGGACTCGTCGCGCCGCAGGTGCTCCGCGAGCGCCTCCGGCGACAGCACGCAGACGGCGGTGAGCCGGGGGGCGGCCGTGGCGAGCGAGGCGAGGGCGCGCAGCACGCGGAAGCCGGTGGCGTGGGTGGGGAGGCGCAGCGCCGGTGCCTGCCCCTTGGGGACGATGGTCAGCAGGTCCTGGAGCGCCTCCAACGGGTCGCGGATGATGGCGTGCTCCACCGCCTCCGCGAGCGCTCCGTCACGAGGCGCGGCGGGCAGCTCCAGCAGGTAGCGGCACAGCTCCCACGTCGTCGACCCCCCGGTCGGCGGGGTGAGCCCCTCCAGCAGCACGCGGCGCTCGTGCGCGCCCTTCCCCTCGAACTGGAGCGCGCGGCGGGGGCGCGTCGCTTGGGACTGGAGGATGAAGGCCTCCGCGTCGCGCGCGAGGTCCCGCTCCGCGCACAGGGCGGTGGCCCACGCGCGGACCATGGAGCGCGGCTCGTCGCCCTGGGCCACGGCGACGCGCACGCCCCGCTGCTGCACCCAGCGCGTCCAGAGCGAGAGCGCCCGCTCGGGAGCCCCGACGAGCACGGTGAGCGTGGGGACGCCTTGCGAGCGCCGCCGCGCGTGCCGGTCCAGCGCCTCCAACAGTGCTGTGTCCTCGAGCGGCGACACGCGGTGCTCCCCCCGGGTCGCCCCTCGGGGACCCGTCGTCCTGAGGTGGGAGCCTGCGCCTTCGCTTCATGGCCTGGCAAGTCACCCCCTGGCGTCCACCATTCAATGGCATACAGGGGCGCACCCACCGGGTCTGTCTCGACCGGTGCTGGGGCCAGACAGACGCCAGCCGTCGGGCGTCATGGCGTAAGGGGGACGCGAGGCCGGGCCGCGAGCCGGGCCCGGGCTCGGAAGGACTACAGGCCCTGGGTGGGGACGGGCGCGGCCTCGCGGTAGATGCGCAAGGTGTCCGCCACGCTGTAGCGGTACTCGAAGCCGGTGGCCTCGAGGAACCGGCGGTTGTCCACGACGATGGGGTAGCGCAGGTGGTCCAGCGCGCCCGTGGACAGCCGGGGGAAGCCCGCGCGGCCGAGCAGCAGCGACAGCAGCTGGGCGGGCAGCGGCACGGCCATGCGCCCCGTCTCCCGGACGATGACGGACAGGGGGATGGGCGGCGGCCCGGCGATGTTGAAGATGCCCCGCACCTTCTTCTCCAGCGCCAGCGTCAGCGCCGTCACCACGTCGTCCTCCTGGAGCACGTGGAACAGCGGGTCGTAGCCCAGCACGAGCGGCACGCGCCGGCCCTTCAGGAACGAGGCGAGCGTGCCCGTGCCCGGCGCGCCCAGCGTGTACGGCAGCCGCAGCACCGCCGTCGTCACCTCCGGCAGCCGCCACAGCGCGGTGGCCGCGTAGAGGTCGGCGGCCACCAGGTCCGCCAGCTCCGGGATGGACTCCAGCGCGCGCGGAGGCTCGTCCTCGGAGTGGTACAGCGGCGAGTCGGGCGCGGCGCCGTAGAAGGTGTGCCGCCCCACGAAGAGCACCTGCTTCACGCCGTGCGCCGCGCAGTGGTCGAACACGGCCTTGGTGCCGTCCAGGTTGATGCGGCCACGCTCCGCGCCGGGCACCGTGAAGGCCGTCACCGTGGCCATGTGGACCACCGCCTCCGGGCGCCAGCGGCGGAAGACGTCCTCTGCGGCGCGCTTGCGCACGTCCCCCCGGAAGACCTCGATGCCGGACTCCTTCGCGTTCTCCCACGGGCGGATGTCCACGCCCGCGACGTCATGACCCGCGTTCTTCAACCGCAGCGCCAGCTTGCGCGCGATGCCGCCGGCGATTCCCGGGATGAGCACCCTCACGGCAGCAGCCTCCTGGGCGACGCGCGCTGATGGCGCTGTGCCCGCCCCACCTCGATGAGCCCCGCGATGCGCTCCTTCACCTTCGCCACATAGCCCTCGATGACATGGTCCTCCTCGTCTCCGGTGCCCCGGAAGACGAGCGGCTCTCCGTAGTGGATCTCCAGCTGCACCGGAAGCGGCACGGGCAGCAGGTAGGGGGTGAGCGGGACGTAGGGGATTCCCAGCAGCTTGCCCAGCGTGTAGGCGTTGAACACCGTGGGGATGGCGGAGCCGCCGCCCAGGAACGCGAAGGGGATGATGGGCGAGCGCGTCTGGAGCGCCAGCCGCACGAAGCCCGTGCCGAAGTCCACCAGCGAGTAGCGCTCGTTGTAGAGCTTGGCCGTCCCGCGCGCGCCCTCGGGGAAGATCATGAGCAGCCGGTCGTCCTCCAGCAGGCGCCGCGCGTGCTCGGGCAGGCCGGTGAACTGCCCGGTGCGGCTGGCCCACAGCGAGGACACGGGGAACTTGTGGAGGAAGCGCTCCACCATGCCCTGCGCGAGCCTGGGCGGGTTCATCTCCAGCATGGTGGAGGTGAGCACCATGGCGCCGTCCACGGCCACGCCGCCGGAGTGGTTGCCCACCAGCATGCCCCGGCCCCGCGCCGGGATGTGGTGCGCGCCGTGGCAGCGCACGCGGAAGTAGTGGCGGTAGATGAACGCGAAGACGCGCAGCGCCTCCTTCACGTGCTTCTTGGAGATGCCGTACGGGTCCACGCCGTACTCGTTGAAGGGCAGCTCCAACTGGTCTACCCGCGCGTCGGTTCCGTCGAACAGGGCCACGGGCGGCACCGTACCACCCCTGCGCGACCCCGGTCGCCGCATTCCCCTCCGCGTGTCCCGGTCGACCTCCCCCCGACGGGTGATGCGGCCCGCCGTGCGCCGGCGTCCACTGGCGCCTCCGGGGGTGCCCTACCGCGACGGCCGAGCGTCGGGGGATACTGGTGGGGGCGGGTGCCCCGGGGCCCCGACGGTGGTGAGGAGACTCGAGATGCGGACGGAAGTGTCAGCGGCGGTGGGGGCCGCCTCGAAGGCGAGAGAGGTGGCGCACCAGCTCCCGGCGAAGTCCACGGCCCTGGTGGGAGACGCCCACGTGCTCAGGGCGCTGCCCCGGGCGGAGCTGCGGCGCGTGGGCCCCTTCGTCTTCTGCGACCACTTCGGCCCGGCCCCGGCCGTGCGCGAGACGATGTCCGTGCCCCCCCACCCCCACGTGGGGCTCCAGACGGTGACGTACCTGTTCTCCGGCGCCATCCGCCACCGCGACTCGCTGGGCACGGTGCAGGACATCCTCCCGGGTGACGTGAACTGGATGACCGCCGGCGGAGGCATCGTCCACGCCGAGGACGTGCACACCGGCCCGGACGCGCAAGCGTTGCACGGCATCCAGACGTGGGTGGCCCTGCCCGCGGCCCAGCGCCAGGTCGCCCCCGCCTTCGCGCACGTCCCCGCGTCGCGGTTGCCCCTGCGCGAGTCCGAGGGCGCCCGGGTGCGCGTCATCGCCGGCGCGCTCGACGGGGACGTCTCCCCGGTGCCCACCTTCCATCCCCTCACGTACCTCGACGTGGAGCTGGAGGCGGGCGCGCGCGTGTCCCTGTCCGTGAACCCCGCGCACGCGCTCGCCCTGTACGTCGCCGACGGCGAGGTGGCCGTGGGCGGCACCCCGGTGGCCCGTGGCGTGCTGGCCCACCTGGACGAGGGCGGCGATGTGCTGAGCCTGTACTCCACCCAGGGCGGGCGCGCCGTGGTGCTGGGCGGCGAGCCGCTGCCGGAGCCGCTCGTCATCTGGTGGAACTTCGTCGTGGACAGCGTGGCCGAGGGCCGGGCGCGGCTCGCGGACTGGGAGGCGGGGCGCTTCCCGCCGCTCGCTCCCTGAGCGGGGTGCCGGGCGCGCGCCCTCCCCGCGAGACGAGCGCCGCGCGGAGGCATTCCGGTGCATGCTCCGCCCCGCGCCACGCGGCCCGGGAGGGTCGGACGGTGGCCGCTCCGGGAGGACGTGGATGTCGGGTCAGTCGCTGGCGATGAAGCTCTTGGAGGGGGCCCGGGAGTGGGCCCGGCGGCTGCCCACCGGGCTCGCGGGAGACGTGGCGGTGGACGTGGGGGGTCGGCGGCTGCGGCTGTCCCACGGGCGCGTGGAGGCGGTGGTGCGCCAGCTGCTGCGCAACGTGAAGCACCTGGAGCTGCGCGAATGGACGGCGGGCGAGGCCGTCTACGACGTGCGCCTGTCGGTGAAGGGTTGGAAGGTGCGCGTGGAGACGACACTGGAGCGCGTGGAGCTGTCCGCCGGGCGCTACCGGCTGTGGCTGCGCACGCCGGGCGCGGTGGAGCTGGAGGAGTCGCGCGCGGCCTCGTCGCTGGTGATGGGCGTCTTGCGCGCGGGCGCGGGCCGGGCCGGGTTGCGCGCGGTGGCGGAGCGGCTGTTGCCCCCCGGCCTGACGTGGAACGGCCAGGTGCTCACCGTGGAGGGGCGCCTGCCCGCCGAGGGGCTCGTGTCCGCGAGGAGCTTCGAGCAGGCCTCGCTCGTCATGGCCGTGGAGCACGTCCAGGACGGGCTGTGGCTGGGCGCGGAGGCCTGGCCCGGGCTGATGGACCTGCTCCAGGCGCTGTTCGCCTCCGACACGCGCCGGCCGCCGGAGGGCTGAGCGTCCCGGCGGGGACTACGGGTCCTCGGGCAGCGTCATGCGCTTGGCCATTCCCATCAGCGTGGCCATGGCATGGAACGCCAGCCCGATGCCCCAGCTGATGGCGGGAAACTGCACGAACCACTCCGGCCCGGTCGTCAGGTCGATGAGCGTCAGGCCCCCCATGACGATGGTGTAGCTCAGGCCATGGGTGGCCAGCCCGAACAGGGCGCGGTGCGTCTGCCGTCGGAACTTCGCCTTGCGCGCCCGCGCCGCCAGCGCGTCCTTCAGCGCGGACTCGCTCACGCCCATCTCCCGCGCCATGGCGAGCAGGTCCTCGCGCGTGAGCGAGCGGTCCGTTTCCCGCTCGGCGAGGGAGCGCGTGCTGGCGTCGCGGATGATGTCCGCCGCCTCTCGTTCGGAGAAGCGCGCGGGGGCGGACTTTTGACGGGTGTCTGCCATGGTGCGCGGGACGTTAGTGCGTCGCGCGCGGCGCGTCGACTGCGCCTCAGCCCGCCTTCTGCGCGGCCTTGGGCGACTGGTAGGTGCCCGGCTCCACCCGCGCGGCGATGGCCATGCGATTCCAGGCGTTGATGGTGGCCACGGCCGCCGTCAGGTCCGCCAGCTCCTTGTCCGTGAAGTGCGGGTGCACCTGCTGGTACACGGCCTCGGGGGCGTGGCCGTCCGTCACGCGCGTGACGGCCTCCGTCCAGGCCATGGCCGCGCGCTCGCGGTCGGAGTAGTAGGGGCTCTCCTCCCACGCGTCCAGGCCGTACAGCCGCTGCTCCGTCTCGCCCAGCGCGCGCAGGTCCTTCCAGTGCATGTCGATGCAGTACGCGCAGCCGTTGACCTGCGAGGCGCGCAGCTTGACGAGGTGCAGCAGGCGCTCCTCCAGGCCGCACTGGTGCAGGTACTTCTCCAGGCCCAGGAGGGCGGAATAGATGCCGGGGGCCACCTTCGCGACGTCGAAGCGCTGTGATTCCATGGTCGAATCCTTCTTCGGGGAGGACGTCAGGTCCTCCGGGTTGCCGGTGAAGTAACCGGGGCCTCCGTGGGGCGCGAGGGCCACTTCCACCGCGGTGGATGGGGCCACTTGGGGCCACCCGGCGCGCGTCAGCGCAGGGCCCGCGCGAGCAGGCGCACGCAGTCGGCCATCCGCTCCTCGCGCACGGCGGCGTAGCCGAGCAGCAGCGCGCCGCGTCCGGTGCTCCGCACCCGGAAGGCCGACAGCGGCATGACCATCACCCCGGCCTGGATGGCCCGCTCGGCGGCGACGCGGTCGTCCATTCCCTCCGGCAACCAGCCCACCAGGTGCATGCCGGTGTGCAGGGGCGCCAGCTCCAGCCGCCCGCCGAGCTCGCGCCGCGCCGCCTCCAGGAGCGCCTCCTGGCGCTGGCCATACAGCACGCGCATGCGCCGCACGTGGCGGCTGAAGTGGCCCTCGGTGATGAAGTCGGCCAGCACCGCCTGCTCCGCCACCGGCGTGTAGCCGTCCGAGAAGCGCCGCGCGGCGGTGAAGGCGTCCACCAGCGGCTCGGGCGCCACGAGGTAGCCCACCCGCAGCGCGGGGGACACCACCTTGCTGAAGGTGCCGATGTAGATGACGCGCGCGTCCGGCGAGAAGCCCTGCAGCGCCTGCAGGGGCCGCCCCACGTAGCGGAACTCGCTGTCGTAGTCGTCCTCGACGATCCACGCGTTGGCCCGCGCCGCCCAGTCCAGCAGCGCCCGTCTGCGCGGCTCTCCCATGGCCACGCCGAGCGGGAACTGGTGCGCGGGCGTGACGATGGCCAGCCGCGCGTCGGGGGCCAGCCGCGCTCCTTCCGCCACGTCCAGCCCCTCGGCGTCCACGGGCACCGGCACGAGCGTGGCGCCCCCCGCCACCAGCGCGCCCCGGCCCGCGAAGTACCCCGGGTCCTCCACCCACGCGGACTCGCCGGGGTCCAGCAGCACCTGCGCCGCCAGGCTCATCGCCTGCTGGGCGCCGTTGACGATGAGGACCTGCTCCGGCACGCACCGCACCCCCCGCGAGGTGGCCAGGTAGTCCGCCACCGCGCGCCGCAGCGCCGGATGGCCCGCGGGCTCGGAGCGTCCGAGCAGGTCCCCCCAGGAGCGGCGCCAGCGCGTGTGCAGCAGCCGCCCCCACAAATCACTCGGGAAGGCGTCCACCGCGGGCGTGCCCATGCGGAAGGCCATCTGGCTGGCGGGGATGCCCGGCGCGGCGATGCGCAGGTCCGGCAGCTGGGCGATGGCCCGACCCCGCCGGGAGATGTCCGGCGGCGGGGACGCGGCGCCCGCGTGGGGCGCCCGCGCCCGCCGGGTCGCGTGCGGCCGCTCCGGCAGCTCGCTCGCGACGTAGGTGCCCGACCCGAGCCGTCCCACCAGGTAGCCCTCGGACAAGAGCCGCGAGTACGCGTTGAGCACCGTGTTGCGCGACAGGTCGAGCTGCTCGGCGAGCGCGCGCGTCGACAACAGCCGCGTGCCCGGCGCGAGCCTGCCCGCCTCGATGGCCTTGCGCAGCGCCTCCGACAGCTGCGCCTGGAGCGAGCGGCCCGCGCGCGAATCCAACACCAGCGACGTGGCCGCCATGACCGACGGGCGCTTTCGCCCGCGCCGTCGACGCTGTGGAGGGGCTGGAGGAGTCACCGGGGGCTTCATTCCACGCGGGCCCGGGCCCTGGGAATGGCGGGCTTCGGAGATTTTCTCCCGTGATGTCTGGAATCACGAGCCATCACTGTTGGAAACATGGGCAAGCGACGTACGACGGGGACGTAACCGGGCCGACCGGCGTCGGAGGCTCCTTCCGGCGCGCGGCGGGGCCCATGACCCGGGAAGGGGGAACGTCATGCTGGGGTGGCCGTGGTTCGACCTCATCGTCGCGCCGCCGTGCGCGAGGCACGTGGAGGGCACGCGCGACCGGCTGCTGAGCGCGGCGCGGCGGCTGGTCCGCGAGGAGGGCCCGGAGGGCCTGACGCTGGAGGCCGTCGCCCGCCGCGCGCTCGTGGGACGGGGCGCGCCGCGCTACCACTTCGGGAGCAAGCGGGGCCTGCTGGAGGCCCTGGCCCGCCAGCCGCCGGCGCCGGGGGACACCCCGCCCCGCGCGGCCCCCTCGAAGCCGGCCGCCGCGCGCCGCCGCCCCCATCGCCCCCGGGGGCAGGGCCAGGGTTGAATGGCCGACATCTCGGTGCTGGACGCACCCCGGGTCCTCGTGGGCGCACGCATCGTCGGGGTGGGCGGCACGCATGATGGGGGCACCACCGCGCGCCTGCCCGGAAGGCGTCCGGGCGGGCGCGAAGGAGGTGGCACGCAGGGTCGGACGGGTCGCCAGAGGGGCGGCGGCATGCGCACATTGCCGTTAGATTGAGGCGAGAATTGTTCGGCGGACCTGGGGGTTCTTCCCGCCGAGGGCGGGTCGGGCGGATTTTTGAGGCCCTCGTGATCGACAGGGGCCCCTTGTCAGGTTAGAGGCTGTCCTGGTCTCACGTTCGAGACCTGAGGCGGCCTCATTGCCGCGGAAGAAAGAAGACGCACATGGCGACTGGTACCGTGAAGTGGTTCAACGACGCGAAGGGCTTTGGCTTCATCGCGCAGGATAATGGCGGCCCTGACGTGTTCTGCCACCACACCGCCATCCAGGCCGACGGGTTCCGGACCCTGGCCGAGGGCCAGAAGGTGGAGTTCGACGTCCAGAAGGGCCCCAAGGGCCTGCAGGCGTCGAATGTCCGCCCGGTCGGCTGAGCGGATCGCTCCAGCAGCCCGTGGCCCGGTCTCTTTCGAGGGGGCCGGGCCGTTTGCTTTCAGGAGGGAGGCGATATGCAAGGAAGGTCGACGAAGCGCCAGAAGGAGCAGGCGCGAAAGCAGCATCAGCAGGAAAAGGACGCCAAGCGCGAGGAGCGCAAGCGTGCCAAGGCGGAGAAGCCGCAACGTCAGCCGGGTGACGTGGAC
The DNA here is from genome assembly GCF_021412625.1 of Myxococcus stipitatus. The sequence continues at coordinate 607,164 of NZ_JAKCFI010000004.1, forward strand.
CCGGACATCGCCGACATCATCCCCGGTCCGCAGCCTCAAATCGAATACTGAGGCGCCCGGGAGTCGTCAGGGCCCACCACGTCGCCGTCGTGGTGGGCCTCGTCGTATCCGGGCTTTCCAGGGGCAATCGCTCACCCGTGGATAGTCTGGAGCGCGGGCCGTCGACAGAAGTTCCCCGTCCACGCTAGGCACAGGACCCAGGCTCGCGCCTGCGGGCCTGATGAGAGCGTGAAGGCTCGTGACGGAGGAAGCCGCGTATGGCGACGGGTACCGTGAAGTGGTTCAACGATGCGAAGGGCTTTGGCTTCCTGGCCCAGGATGACGGGGGCGCGGACGTGTTCTGCCACCACACCGCCATCCTGACGGAGGGGCACCGCACCCTGCGGGACGGCCAGAAGGTGGAGTTCGACGTGCAGAAGGGCCCCAAGGGCCTGCAGGCGTCGAACGTCCGTCCGCTCGACTGACGCGCGCCGCCGTCGTCCCCCCGGGAGACACCGGGCGTGTCCGGGGCGCCGCGTCCCGTCGCGTGCAATCGCCCGCGTGGCTGGGGCGTAGCGTCCGGCGTGCTCCGAATCGCGGGTGTCTCGAAGACGTATCCCAACGGGGTGAAGGCCCTCCATGGCATCGACCTGACCATCGGCCGGGGGCTGTTCGGGCTGCTCGGGCCGAATGGCGCGGGCAAGTCCACGTTGATGCGCATCCTCGCCACGCTGCAGTCGCCGGACGCGGGGCAGGTGACGTTCGACGGGCTCGACGTGCTGGCCCAACCCCAGGCGCATCGTCGGCACCTGGGGTACCTGCCCCAGGACTTCGGCGTGTACCCGGGCGTGTCCGCGGTGGAGCTGCTGGACCACCTGGCGCTGCTCAAGGGGCTGACGAACGCGCGCGAGCGCCGCGAGCAGGTGCATGCGCTGCTGCGCCAGACCAACCTCCATGACCACCGGAAGCAGGCGGTGAGTGGCTACTCCGGCGGCATGCGCCAGCGCTTCGGCATCGCCCAGGCGCTGTTGGGCGCGCCGCGGCTGCTCGTCGTGGACGAGCCCACCGCGGGGCTGGACCCGGAGGAGCGCCAGCGCTTCCACAACCTGCTCGCGGAGGTGGGGGAGCAGGTCGTGGTCCTGCTGTCGACGCACATCGTGGAGGACGTGCGCCAGCTGTGCTCGCGCATGGCCGTGCTGTCCCAGGGGCGGGTGCTGTGCGAGGGCGAGCCCCAGGCGCTGGTGGACGCGCTGGCGGGGCGGGTGTGGCGCAAGACGGTGGAGAAGGCGGCGGCGGCGGACTACCGCGCCCGGCTGCCGGTGCTCTCCGAGCGGCTGCACGCGGGGCGCACGCGCCTGCACGTGCTGGCGGAAGGGCGGCCGGAGGACGGGTTCGAGCCGGTGGCGCCGGACCTGGAGGACGTCTACTTCAGCGCCCTGTCCGGGCGGCGCGTGGCCTAGGGGACCCGCATGCTCCGGGGCATCATCGGCTTCGAGTGGCGCTACCAGACGCGCCAGGCCACCTTCCTGCTCGCGGTGGCCGTCTTCTTCTGGCTGGGGGGCGTGTTCGTCGCCACGGGCTACGGGCCGGACAACCTCGCCGTCAACTCGCCCTACGCCGTCGCGCAGTCGCTGGGACTGCTGTCGCTGGTGTCCCTCTTCGTGCTCAGCCTGTTCTGCGCCAACACCGTGCAGCGCGACGCCGAGCACCGCATGGCGGAGCTGGTCTTCACCACCTCCGTCTCCAAGCGCGACTACCTCGCCGGCCGGTTCGCGGGGGCGCTGTTCGCCGCGCTGGCCGTGCTCGCGGCCGGAATGGTCGGGTTGATGGTGGCGCCCTGGCTGGTGTCGGTGGACGTGGCGCGGCTCGACGGGCTCCACGTCGAGCGCTACCTGTGGCCCTTCGCCGTGCTGGTGGTGCCCAACGTGGTGCTCGCCGCGTCGCTGCTGTTCGCCATCTCCGCGCTCTTCCGGAGCACGCTGGCCTGCTACGTGGGCGGCGTCTTCGTCTACGGGTTGTACTTCGTGGGCTCGCTGTGGGGGGACTCACCGCTGATGGCGGGCTCCGCGCCGCAGCGGCCGGAGGCACTGGCGCGGGCGGCGCTGCTCGACCCCTTCGGCCTGTCCGCCTTCTTCGAGCAGACCCGCTACTGGACGGACGACGAGCGGGCCGCCCGGTTGCTCGTGTTGGGGGGCAATCTCCTGTGGAACCGGCTCCTGTGGCTCGGCGTCGCCGGGGTGGTGCTGGGCGTCGTCTCCTGGCGCTTCTCCTTCCGCGCCCCGGCCCGGGCGGGGAAGGGGGCGGGCGAGGCCCGGGAGGACTCGTCCCAGGTGGCGGTCGTGGCGGCGCGGGTGGAGCCCGGTACGCCCGGCCTGGCCGCGTTCGGGTCCGCGCTCCGCCAGGAGCTGGGGTTCCTCTCGCGCAGCCGGCCGCTGCTGGCGTTGCTGGTGCTGTGGGTGTTCATCGCGGGGATGGAGGTCGCGGCGGCGGCGAGCGGCGGGGAGTACGGCACGCGCCGGGTGCTCTCGTTGGCGCTCCTGCTGGACTGTCTGCGCCAGCCCCTGTCCCTCATCGGCTCGCTGACCGTCATCTACTTCAGCGCGGAGCTGGTCTGGCGCGAGCGCGCCGCGCGCTTCGACGCCCTGGTGGACGCGACGCCGGCGCCCGCGCTCGTCTTCTACCTCGCGAAGGCCGTGGCGTTGGTGACGCTGGTCGGCGTGCTCGCGGGGGCGGCGGCGGCGGTGGGCGTGCTGTACCCGCTCGTCACGGGGAACTCCCGCCCGGAGCCGGCGCTCCTCGGCGCGTTGCTCTGGCTCGGAGGGCTGCCGCTGGCGTTGTTCGCCGTGGCGGCGCTGCTCGCGCAGACGCTGAGCCCGCATCGCTATGTGGGCATGGTGGCGAGCCTGCTGCTCTGCGGGCTCGTCCTGCGAGGAGACGCGTTGGGCCTGGCGCATCCACTGCTGCGCTACGCGGGCGCGCCGCCGGTGCGCCACACGGACCTGAATGGCTTCGGCCCCATGGCCGCGTCCTTCTCCGCGTTCATGGTGTACTGGGGCGCCTTCGCGGCGCTGCTGGCGTTCGTCACGGTGGGGCTGTGGCGAAGGGGCGTGCCCTCGGGGCCGTGGCGGCGCGCGCGGGCCCTCCCCGGCCAGTGGGGGCGCGCTGGCTTGTATGGCGCGGGCGCCTGCGCCGGAGCGTTCGTGGCCGTGGGCTGCGCCGTCTTCCACGACACCCACCGGGTGAATGTCTACGAGACGCGGGAGGAGGCGCTGGCGTGGCGCGCGGACTACGAGCGCGCCTTCAAGGTCCACGAGTCCCTGGCCCAGCCGAGCATCGTCGCGGTGAGGACGTCCGTGGACCTCTTCCCGCGAGAGGCCCGCTACCGCGTGGCCGGGACCTACCGGCTCGAGAATCGGGCCTCCACGCCCATCGACACGGTGTGGGTCGCCGTGCCGCGCGGGCAGGGGAGCGCCACCGTGTCGCTGCGGGGCGCGGCGCTGTCGGAGCACGACGGCCGCTTCGGCATGTACCGCTTCCAGCTGGAGCGGCCCCTTCCTCCCGGGGGCGAGGCGGAGCTGGCGTTCGAGGTGGTCCGCCAGCAGCGAGGCGTGCGAGCCGCCGACTTCGACCTGTCCGTGGTGGAGAACGGCTCGTTCCTGCTGTTCCAGGAGGCGTTCCCCTCCATCGGCTATCGCCACACCTACGAGCTGGGGGACCCGGTGGAGCGGCGGGCCCGGGGGCTCCCCGCGACGCCGCGCATGCCGGCCCTGGATGAGTCGGGATCGGACCGCCAACGGCCTCCACCGGCCGCCGTCACGTTCGAGGCGACGGTGTCCACGGACGAGGACCAGGTGGCGCTGACGTCGGGGACGCTGCGGCGCCAGTGGCGCGAGGGCGGGCGCGGCTACTTCCACTACGTCATGGAGCGGCCCATGGTGCCCGTGTTCGCCTTCGCCTCCGCCCGTTACGCGGTGGAGCGGGTGGCGCACCGGGGCGTGGAGGTGGAGGTGTACTTCCATCCCGCGCACGCCTCCAACGTGAAGCGCATCCTGGAGGCGTCCACGCGCACGCTCGACGAGCTGGGCACGCGCTATGGCCCCTATCCCCACGCCGAGCTGCGCATCGCGGAGATTCCGTCCTACTGGGGCTTCGGCGCGCTGGCGACGCCCAACCTCGTCTTCTTCGTGGAGGACCGGGGCTTCCTCACGGAGCCCTCGGACGCGGACGTGGACCTGGTGCTCCGCCGCACCGCGCACGAGGTGGCCCACCAGTGGTGGGGTCACCAGCTCGTCGCGGCCGAGGTCGAGGGCGCGACGCTGCTGGTGGAGTCCCTGACCAAGTACGCCGAGCAGCGGGTGCTGGCGCGCGAACACGGCGAGCGGGCGCTGGACGCCGTGCTGGAGTTCGAGCGGGACCGCTACCTGTCGGACCGCACCTCGGCCCGGGAGGTGGAGCCCGCCCTCTACAAGGTGACGAACCAGTCGTACCTCTCCTACCGCAAGGGCGCGCTGGTGATGAACGCGCTGCGGGACCTGGTGGGCGAGGACACGCTGGACGCCGCCCTGCGGCGCCTGCTGCGCACGCATGCCCCCGCCAGGGGGGCCACGTCGCTGGACCTGATCGACGCGCTCCACGCGGAGGCGCCCGCCCGGCACCACGCGCTCATCGACCAGTGGCTCAAGGACGTCGTCCTGTACGAGCTGGGCGTGGAGTCCGCCACCGTCACCACGCGCGAGGACGGTCGCTTCGAGGTGAAGGCGCGCGTCCGCGCCGCGAAGCACGCCCGCCGCGGCGGCGTGGACGTCCCCCTGGCGATGGACGAGCTGCTGGACGTGGCCGTGTATGTCGGCCCTCCGTCGAGCGGCGCGCCCCCGCTCGCGGTGGGGAAGGTGGCCGTCCGGGACGGGCCAGCCGAGGTGACCCTCGTCGTCGACACGCGGCCGACCCACGTGAGCCTCGACCCGTTCATCCTGCGCATCGAGCGGGAGCGCGGCGACAACGTCCTCGCGCTGCCTGCTCCCGCGTCCACCGGGCCCCGGGGGCGCTGAAGCGCCTCCGCTCCGTCGCGTGACGGTGGTGACGCGGCGCGGCCCGGCCTCGAGGCGCCGGGCCGCGGTCCCGGGGGCGTCGCGGCGAAGGTCATCCCCCTCCATGCGCCGGATGGGGGCGGGCCGTCGCCAAGACGTCCACCGGTGGGCCTCAGGCCACCTTCTTGTCGCGCAGCTCGCGGCGGAGGATCTTGCCCACGTTCGTCTTGGGCAGCTCCGTGCGGAACTCGATGAACTTGGGCCGCTTGTAGCCGGTGAGCTGCTCGCGGCAGAAGTCCATGAGCTGGGCCTCGGTGAGGTTCGGGTCCTTCTTCACCACGAACAGCTTCACCACCTCACCGGAGTGCTCGTCCGGCACGCCCACCGCGGCCACCTCCAGCACGCCGGGGTGCATGGCGACCACGCCCTCGACCTCGTTGGGGTACACGTTGAAGCCGGACACCAGGATCATGTCTTTCTTGCGGTCCACGATGCGGGTGTGGCCGCGCTCGTCCATGATGCCGATGTCGCCCGTCTTGAAGAAGCCGTCGGACGTCATCACCTTGGCCGTCTCGTCCGGACGGTTCCAGTAGCCCGCCATGACCTGCGGGCCGCGGATGCAGATTTCGCCCGGCTCGCCCAGCGGCAGGTCCTTGCCGTCGTCGTCGCGGATGGCGATCTCGGTGTTGGGGATGGGCAGGCCGATGGTGCCCGAGTACTCCGTGGCGAGCACCGGGTTGCTGGTGGCCACCGGCGACGTCTCCGACAGGCCGTAGCCCTCCACCAGGGGACAGCGCGTGGAGCTGTACCACTTGTCCGCCACCGCCTTCTGCACCGCCATGCCGCCGCCGTTGGCGACGATGAGGTGGGAGAAGTCCAGCTTGGCGAAGTCCGGGTGGTTCACCAGCGCGTTGTAGAGCGTGTTGACGGCCGGCAGGATGTGGAACGGCTGCTCCGACAGCGTCTTGATGAAGCCCGGGATGTCGCGCGGGTTGGGGATGAGGATGTTCATCGACCCCATCCGCATGCCCATCAGCCCACACACGGTGAGCGCGAAGATGTGGTACAGCGGCAGCGCGCAGACGATGTTCGCCTGCTGCGTGTTGCGCCCCTTGATGGCCGGCTGGAACCACGCCTCCACCTGGAGCAGGTTGGCCACCACGTTGCGGTGCAGCAGCATGGCCCCCTTCGACACGCCCGTGGTGCCGCCCGTGTACTGCAGGAAGGCGATGTCGTCGGACGACACGTTCACGGGCTGCAGCGTGCGCGAGCCACCCTCCGCCAGCGCCTGCTTGAAGCTCACCGCGCGCGGCAGGTTGTACGCCGGCACCATCTTCTTGACCTTGCGCACCACGAAGTTGACCAGGGTGCCCTTCAGGCCGCCCAGCAGGTCACCCATCGTCGCCACCAGCACGTGCCGAACCGGCGTCCTGGCCACCACCTGCTCCAGCGTGCTGGCGAAGTTCTCCAGCACGACGATGGCCTCCGCGCCGCTGTCCTTGAGCTGGTACTCCAGCTCGCGCGGCGTGTAGAGCGGGTTGACGTTCACCACCACGTAGCCGGCGCGCAACACCGCCGCGATGCAGACGGGGTACTGCAGCACGTTGGGCATCATCAGCGCGACCTTCGCGCCCTTCTGCAGTCCCTGGGCCTGTAGCCACGCCCCCAGCCGGCGCGACAGCGCGTCCGTCTCGCGGTAGGTGATGACCTTGCCCATGCACTTGAAGGCGGGCCGCTCCGCGTACTTGCTGAACGACTCCTCCATCAGGTGGACGAGCGACTGGTACTGCTTCGTGTCGACCTCCGCGGGAACACCCGGGGGGTAATTCTTCAGCCAGGGCTTCTCCATCTGCTCGCCTCCAAGTCGCGTGCGGGTGGGTGGGGGGGAGCGGGATGGTAGCCTGATTGTGACGTCAATCAGGACACTCTCCCGTCGCTGTTCGCTGTCTGTCTTTGCCGCGCCGCGGCATTTCGCGGTGCGGTCCGCCTGGAGGTCTTTGTCGCGCCGCGGCATGCGCACGGAGCGCGCGAGGAGGCGGTCAGCCGCCGAAGGCGCGGCCCGGTTCGGCGTGGACGATGCGGTCCAGCCGGAAGTGGCGCCGCTGGCCGGTGGCGACGTCCGCCGCGTCCAGGCGCGTCTCGTGCCGGTCCATGACCACGGAGTGGATGCGCACCTCGCGGGTGGACTCGATGAAGTTGCTGTCCACGTAGGTGATGCGCAGCGTCTGCTGCTCGAACCACGCGCGCTCGATGGCCGCTCGCACCGCCGCCTTGCTGGGCAGCGACGGCACGCCCAGGAACGTCAGCTCCTTGAGCCGGTCGAGCAGCTCGCGCTGCGCGGACGTGGACAGCGCCGCGCGCACCTTGTCCAGCGCGGAGTCGAGCGTGCCGGTGAAGGGCAGAAGCCGCATGTCGATGGCGAAGCGCCCCAGCGCGACGAGCAGCGCCGCCTCCCGCGCGGTGAAGTTCACCGGCGGCAGGCTGTAGCTGCGGTCCAGCGCGTACCCGCCGCCCCGGCCCCGCTCGGCCGCCACGGGCATGGCCGCGGCGCGCAGCGCGTCCAGGTCCCGGTAGATGGTCCGGATGGTGACGCCGAAGCGCTCGGCGAGCGTCTCCGCCGTCACGCCCGTGCGGCGTCCCCTCAGGTACTCGGCGAGTGCGAAGAGCCGCTCGGTGCGTTGCATGCTGGAAGAAACCTGACATACCGCTGACACGCGCGCGCGACAAGGTGTGGGGCATGATGGGCGGCATGGCGGAGGACGAGTGGCTGTGGGGATGGGACCCGACACCGGGCATCGTCTCCGTCTGGGCGGAGCCCGACGGCCGCGCCTTCGTCTGGCGGCGGCTCCCGGAGACGGGGGCGCTGGTGCGCGAGGACGTGCGCTTCCGTCCGTGGCTGCTGCTGTCGTCGCTCGCGGACCTGGAGCACCTGGGCCCCCGCCTGCGCCCCGAGCGAGAGGGCCACGCGCCGCGCCGGGTGACGTACCAGGAGCTGGAGGGGCCGGGCGCGCTGCGCTTCCTCATCCGCGCGGAGGACGGTCGCGCGCTGGCGGCGGACGTGCTGGAGGGGGCCTCGCGCAGGCTGGGGCGGCCCTTCGCCAACCTGCGCGACCTGGACCCGGGCACCGTGCTCGTCCTGCCGCCCGAGGAGCAGTACCTCACCGCCTCCGGCCGCACGTACTTCAAGGGGCTCGCCTTCGACGCGCTCCACCGGCTCCAGTTCGACCTGGAGACGACGGGGCTGGACCCGGGGAAGGACCGCATCTTCCTCATCGCGGTGCGGGGCCCGGGCGGCGAGTCGGAGGTGCTGGAGGCGCGAGGGGAGGGCGACGCGGCCGAGGCGGACCTGCTCACCCGGTTCGTGGAGCGGGTGCGGCAGCTGGACCCGGACGTCATCGAGAACCACAACCTGCACGGCTTCGACCTGCCCTTCGTGGCGCGGCGCGCGCGGCACCTGCGCGTCCCGCTGCCCCTGGGGCGCGTGGGGGCGCCGGGGCTTCGTCACCGGCCGTCCTCGCGGGGCTCCGCGCTGGGGCGGGGCGCGGAGCGGCAGGCGGACACGATGCGGCGCGCGCGCTACACGGTGCCCGGGCGCGAGTTCATCGACACGCTGGACGCGGTGCTGCGCCATGACTTCTCCGCGAGGGACCTGCCGGGCCACGGCCTGAAGGTGGTGGCGAAGCACTTCGGCATCGCGGGCCCGGAGCGCGAGTACATCCCCGGCGCGCGGGTGTACGAGACCTTCCTGACGGACCCGGAGCGGGTGCGCCGCTATGCCCACGACGACGTGGCGGAGGCGGCGGGCGTGGCGCGGCTCATGGGCGGCGCGGCCTTCGCGCTCGCGCGCATGGCGCCCCGCCGCTACGAGCGGCTGGCGGACGCGGGGCCGGCCACGGGCGTGCTGGACCCGCTGCTGGTGCGCGCCTACCTGCGCGCGGGCGCCGCCCTGCCCGCGCACGAGCAGGGCGACGGCACGTCGCACAGCGGCGCGGCGCTGCACCTGTTCGCCAGCGGCGTGGCCCACCGGGTGGTGAAGGCGGACGTGGCCAGCCTCTACCCCTCGCTGATGCGCGAATACCGCATCGGGCCGAAGCGGGACAGGCTGGGCGCGCTGCTCGCCCTGGTGGACCGGCTGGTGGACCAGCGGCTGGGGGCCAAGAAGCGCGCGAAGGCGGCGGCGCCGGGGTCGACCGAGCGGCACGAGAACGAGGCGCTGTCGGCGGCGATGAAGATCGTCGTCAACTCCGCCTACGGCTACCTGGGCGCGGTGGGGCTGACGCGCTTCGCGGACGTGCACGCGGCCAACGAGGTGACGCGGCGGGGGCGGCAGGTGCTGGCGCTCTTGTGCCGGGAGCTGGCCCGGCGGGGCGTGACGCTGCTGGAGGCGGACACGGACGGCGTGTACTTCGCGGTGCCGGAGGACTGGCGCGAGGAGGACGAGCGCCGCGTCGTGTCGGAGGTCGCCGCGCTGCTGCCCCGCCGCGTGCAGCTGGAGTTCGACGGGCGCTACGCCGCCATGCTGTCGCACGAACCGAAGAACTACGCGCTCCAGTCCTATGACGGCACCCTGCACCTCAAGGGCGTGGCGTTCCGCTCCAGCCGCGCGGAGCCCTTCGGCGAGGACTTCCTGCGCCGGGCCCTGCGCTGCCTGCTCGCGGGCGACGTGGCGGGCGTGCGCGACGTCTATGTCGCCACGGTGATGGCGCTGCGCCGGCGCCAGGTGCGCACGCTGGAGGTGAGCGCGAACGTGCGGCTGACCAAGGAGCCGGCGCAGTACCTGGCCCTGCGCGAGCGCCGCCGCGAGCTGCCCTACGAGGCGCTGCTCGCGGCCGGCCGGAAGTCCTGGGCGGTGGGCGAGCACCTGCGCGTCTACCGCGCGGTGGGCTCGCGCGCGGGCCTGCTCCCGGAGCCGGACACGGACGACGTGGGGAACACCGAGGCGGGCGTCGACCCGCGGGACTACGACGTCGAATATTACGTGCGGCTCTTGAAGGAGACCTTCGCCGCGCGGCTGGTGCGGGGCCTGAGCCCCCAGGACTTCGCCACCGTGTTCGAGGACCCCGGCCAACCCTCGCTCTTCACCGTGTCCCTCGCGGACGCCCGCCCTGTCCTCACCGTCGTCGCCCAGCCGCCGGAAGAGGAGCCCGCGCCCGCCCTGCCCGCGCAATCTGGTTAGACTCCCAGGCATGCGAGAGAAAGACCTGGCGTATGTGCTGGATTGGATGGCCATCCAGGAGCTGGTGGCCGAGTATGGGCAGGCCATCGACTTCGGCAAGGACACGGGAGACTGGAGCCGCTGGGGCAATGTCTTCACGCCCGAGCTGACGGCCGACTACTCGCGCTTCATGGGCGGCGAGCCCATCACCCTCACCCGCGAGGTGGCCGCCGAGTATGGCCGCGTGGCGGTGAGCGCCTTCACCCGCGTCCAGCACGCCACGGCCAACACCGTGCGCATCCACTTCAAGAGCGACACCCAGGCCCAGGTGATGGCCTACGCGGAGGTGGCCCACTACTTCGACCTGGGCGGCGCCCAGCAGGAGTGGACCATCATCGCGCGCTACACCCACGACGTGGAGAAGACCGCGGAGGGGTGGCGCATCCGCAAGGTGCTGCTCGACCCCATCCACTACCGGGGCAACCCGCTGGGCCTGGAGCTGGTCAAGGGGCGCCGCCTGGCCTGAACGCGGGCTGGAGGCTCCGCGCGCCATGGCTCGAGTGGGGGGGCGCCTCGCTTTCGCGCGGCCAATGCCACACATCCTCGGTCGACGAGCGACGCGCCCGGCCGCGATGTCGGCGGCGGTCGGGTCACCATCCGTCCTTCAGTCGACGAGCGATGCGCCCGGCCGCGGCTCCGCGGGCCCCGGCGCGAGGCCCGGCGCCAGCAGGGGCTTCTGGGTCGACGCGGGTCGACGCGGCGGACGCCAGCCGAGCGACACGCGCAGGTAGGGCGCGGGCTTGGTGCCCGCGTCGTTGCCCAGGTCCACGCGGTCGCGGTTCGCGTCGAGCAGCGCGTAGTCGTTGAGCAGGTCGAGCCCGATGGAGGAGCTGAGCCACAGGCTGCCGCCCCCCAGCCGCGTGTTCACGGTGGGGCCGAAGCGCAGCGCCGTCTCGCGCACGTACCGGGCGCCCGTCGTCTGGTTCTCGTCCGGCAGCCGCGTGCGGAACAGCTGCTGGTCGAACATGCCGGACAGGCCCAGCTCCAGCCCGTCGCCCACCTTCAGGAGGAACGACGTCCGGGGCAGGCCCGCCTCCACGATGTAGGCCCCCTTGCGGTAGACGAAGCCCACCATGGGCACCACCGGCGTGACGTCGAACGGGTACAGGCCGACGAGTCCGAACGTCAGCCGGACGTCCGGGTCTCCTCCAATCTGGTAGGTCGCCATGGCGAAGCCCGCCCAGGACGTGTCGAGCCCGAAGTCGAAGTCGCTCTGGAAGTCCGTCCGCGTGTTCGACGTGACACCCATCACCAGCATCCAGCGCGGCGCCACCGGACGCACCAGCGTGAGGCCCAGTTGGAAGCGGTGGAACTGGCGGCCCAGGGCATCTTCCGACACATGTGACAGCGGCCCTTGCTGCTCCAGGCCCATCCACCGCGTCTCGTAGCCCAGCGAGGGGATGAGCACCGAGCGGCCCAGGAACACCGGGGGAAGCGGCAGGCGCAGGTCGAGCTGCTTGCGCTCGTCCAGTTGGGTGCCCTGCCGGCCGATGGCCGTTCCCCGCGCGAAGGTGATGCCGAGGTGCGCCCGGTCCTCCATCGTCTGGGCGCTCGCGCCCCAGGAGAGCAGGGCCAAGAAGGCGAGCAGCAGGCACCGGGCGTCCCGGCGTGACGAGCAGAAGTCGAGAAGAGGGGCTCGGGTGGCGAACCAGGCTGATGACACGCGGACCTCTCACCGTTCATCGGGCGGAAGTCCCCAGTCTATCCCGAGTCCTCCGCGCCGGTGATGCCGATGCGCGAGGGGTGTGTCATTCCGCTCGCTCGGCCGCGGAGCGGTTTGTAGTCTCCGACAATGTCTCTGCTCGAAACACTCCTGGGTCACGCTTCCCTGCATGACAGGGCCAGCACCGCGAAGAAGCGAGCGGCCCTCAAGGCGAAGCTGACTCCCGCCGCCGAGACTCCGAAGGTCTTCGCCAAGAGCCTGAAGCTGGCGGAGGGCGACGACCGGGTCCTCGACGTCGCCCGGGTCGAGGTGAAGGGCAACCTCGTGCTGGACGACCAGTCGCGTCTGCTCGTCGCCGGTGACCTGGTGGTGGAGGGCAACATCCTGCGCTGAAAGGCGCCAGCGTCGGACCTCTCTCGATTGTTTTCGCGATTCTCGAGAATCGAGGCTATGTCTGGGGAAACACACCCTTCGCCCTTGTCCGGGATGGAGGGCACCCCGAGGTCCGACGATGCGAACACAGCAGGAGTTCTCCAGGGGGCGACTTGTCGCATGGCTGCTCACACCGCTCGTATCCGTCGCGTGTGCGGGCGGTCTGGAGGAGCCCGCTGAGAAGCCAGATGCGCCCATGGTGGCCGCCGAAACCCCCGGTCCGCGGGCTCGGGCCGCGTCCTCCCTGGCGACGGTGCTCGTCCCGACGGGGGCGTCCTGGCGCTACCTGGACACGGGCGTGGACCTGGGCACGGCCTGGAGCGCGACTGGCTTCGACGATGCCGCGTGGGCGGAGGGCGCCGCGCCCCTGGGGTACGCGGAGACGGACCTGGGGACGACGGTGTCCTACGGCCCCAACGCCAACAGCAAGTACATCACCACGTACCTGCGCAAGCGCTTCACGGTGGAGGACGCGGCGCGTGTCGGCGCGCTGCTCGTGCGACTCCAGCGGGATGACGGCGCCATCGTCTACCTGAACGGCGCGGAGGTCTTCCGCAGCAACCTGCCCGCGGGCACCGTGGGCTACCGCACCCTCGCGCCGGCCACCGTCTCGCTGCCGGCGGAGGAGACCACCTGGTTGGAGCAGTCGGTATCTCCGGCGGCGCTCGTCACCGGGACGAACGTGCTCGCGGTGGAGGTCCACCAGTCCGCGGCGAACACGTCCGACATGCGCTTCGACCTGGAGCTGAGCGCCACCGTCGCGCCCGACCCGAACCCCATGTCCGCGTGCTACCCGTTCGACATGCCCACGCCGTCCGTGCTGCGCGCGGCGCGCAAGAAGGTGTTCGGCTTCTACTATCCCATCTTCCCCATCTCCATCGAGAACAAGGACCCGTCGGTGGACTTCTGGTCGAGCTGGCTGGACCCCACGGGACGCAACAGCGAATACGGCGCCATCGGCGGGCTGATGCGTGACCGGCCGCTGCCGCGCCCGCCCTGGAGCGGCAACTGGCGTCAGCGTGACTTCGAGACGGAGGTGCGCCGCGCCATCGCCGCCGGCCTGGACGGCTTCATCTACGAGCACCCGTACAAGGTCTCGTCGAACGAAGCGAACAACCAGCTCGAGACGATGCTCGCGGCGGCGCTCGCGGTGGACCCCGGGTTCCGCATCGTCCTCAGCCCGGACTTCCCCTACGGCGAGGGCGCCGTTCCGGACCAGGTGGCGACGAAGATCGCCTCGGTGGCGAACCACCCCTCGCTCTATCGGCACGACGGCGCCATCGTCCTCTCCAGCTTCGGCGTCCAGCGCAACCCCATCGCGTACTGGAGCGCGCTCCAGTCGCGGCTCTCGGCGATGGGCATCGCCACCACGTACTGGGCCTTCCACAACTACGCTTCTCCCACCACGAGCCTCTATTCGGAGTGGAACGACCTGTCGGTCGGCTACTCGACCTGGGGCTCCCGTCCGGCGAGCTCCGGCGAGACGATGCGCCTGTGGAGCGCGGAGGCGCACCGGCGGGGCCGCCTGTGGATGTCGCCCGTCGCTTTCGAGGACGTGCGCCACAAGGACACGGGGGACCGGAACAGCTCGCGCGTCTACTGGGAGGCGCAGAACAGCCTGGCGTTCCGCACGCAGTTCGAGAAGGCCATCGAAGGAGATGCCGACTGGGTCAGCCTGCTGACGATGACGGACTACGGCGAGTCCTGGATGACGGCGTCCCAGGAGCGCGGCTACGTCATCATGGATTGGATTGCGTACTACACCGCCTGGTTCAAGACGGGGCAGCGGCCCACCATCCTCCGCGACACGCTCTATTACACGCACCGCCGCCATCGCACGGACGCGCCCTTCGATGCGACGAAGCAGACCGCGCCGCAGATGGTGCTCAAGGGCGGCCCCTCCGGGTGGAATCAGGTGGAGCTGCTCGCCTTCCTCGCGGCGCCGGGGCGGCTCGTCATCACCCAGGGCTCCGACGTGCGGACGCTGGACGTGGCGAGCGCGGGCGTGACGCCGTTCTCGGTGCCCCTCGTGCCGGGCACGACGCCGGTCTTCGAGCTCCAGCGCAATGGCCAGACGGTGCAGCGGCTGGTGAGCAGGACGCCCATCGTCGCGCGGACCGTGTACCAGGACATGATGTATCACGCGGGCGGCGGCCGGGAGTGCGCGCGGCCCTGAGCCTGGGCGCGGGCCTACTTCGACGGCGTGGGGATGGCGATGGTCAGCTCGTGCGCGGGCACGGCCGTGGCGGTGGCCACGTTCCAGCTGTCCGGCCGGTTGGCCACGTCACCCGTGGGCAGCACGCCGTTGCCCAGCACGCCCGTCTTGTTGCGCCCCCACGAGTAGACGGTCCCGTCCGTCGCGGTGGCGTAGCCATAGAAGGACTGCGCGGTGTCGTGCAGCGCCTTGAACGTCACGCCCGGGGCAATCTGCACGGGCCGGAAGACCATCTTCTGGTAGTTGGACCAGTCCCACTGGTAGGGCGTGTGGTAGGTGGCGAAGTCCAGCATCACCCCGTTGCCCACCTCGCCCATCGCGCTGTCGCCCCAGCCCCACAGCGTGCCGTCGTCCAGGATGACGTGCGTGGCGTGCCCGCTGGCCGCGACGTGGATGACCTTGCGGGAGCCGAACTCCGGGAAGGACAGCTTGCGCGGCGTGGCCACCGGGTACCACTCGCCCGCGGGATTGCCCAGTCCCAGGAAGGTGCCCTGCATGCCCCAACCCCACAGGGCACCCGTCTCGTCCAGGGCCACGGCCCAGCGGCTCCCGCCGGCGGCCACCTCCTTGACGCGCGCGGGGATGGGGAGCGGGTTGGGCTTCGCGTACTCGCTGAACTTCCCCGTGCCCAGCGTCTCCGCCGAACCGGCGCCGCCCCAGGCCCACACCTTGCCGGTGTCGTCGATGGCGAAGATGGCGCTGTCGTTGGTGGTGAAGCGCGTGATTCGGGTGCCGGAGGGCAGGGGCACGCGCGTGGGACGGGTGATGTTGCGCGCCGTCGTGTCGCCATCGCCCGCGATGCCCAGGGTGTTCCCGATGGCCGTGCCCGACATGCCCCAGACCCACACGGAGCCATCCGCCTTCAGCGCCATGTTGAAGACGAGCGCGCTGCGCACCGCGACGACGTCGTCGAACACCGCGCCCGTGGCGTCCTGCGTGACGAGGTAGGGGATGCCGTTGTTGCCCTCCGCCGTCGTGTTGGGCCGGTCCACCGTCGTCCCGTCGCCCCGCTGGCCGTACAGGTTCTGCCCGAAGGTCCACACGCGGCCCCGCGTGTCCAACGCGAGGCTCTGGAAGCCTCCGCCCGCCACGTCCTTGAACCGCAGGTCCGCCGGGAGCGCGATGTCCTTGGGGGGCACCTGGTTGTACGGGTTCGAGTGGCCCACGCCCAGCTGACCCGCGCGATTGGAGCCGATGCCCAGCACCCGGCCATCCACCAGATAGAAGAGTTGATACTCCGCGGTGGCGATGCGCGTCAGCCCCGCGAGGTTGTCCCCCGGGCCAGCATCCGAGGTGCCCGCGTCCGATATGCCCGCGTCGACGCTCCCCGCGTCACCGACGAGCCCGGCGCTCGGGACGTCCGTGCCACCCCCGGGAACCTTCTCGTCCGAGGAACCGCAGGCGGTGACGACGACGGCCAGGAGCAGGAGGAGCGAGCGGTGGATGGTCATGGTGCTATTGTCATTGAGTTGTATGTCGGAAGGGAAGTCCCGGCCGGCTCGGTCGAGGGGCGTCACCAGCCAGGGCGCGGTCGCGCGGCACGTCGCCATGGCGCGAGCGCGTGGAGGTCGTCTTCCGGGGTCCGGGTCGTTCCCTTCGCACCTCCGCCGACAGTCCGCGGGGTGGGGCGGTGCGCGCTCGTCCCCGTCCGTGATGTCGGCGGGGCAGGGGACTCCAGGGGCGGGATTGTCACGGACGGGGGCTCGCCGTGTACGCTGCCCCGCCATGACACGCGGTGGTTGCTGGAAGTGGTGGGCCCTGGCCTTCGCCTATTGGACGTTGCAGGGCGTGGCGGCGGCCAGCGAGTCGCACGCCGTCCGGGGCGTGACATGGGGGCACGCGCTGCTCACGGATGGCTTCGCCAACATCCTCTGGGCGCCCATCACCCTCGCCATCCTCCAGTTGGCGCTGCGCTTCCCGCTGGAGCGTCGCCACTGGCGCTCGCGCGCGCTGCTGCACGTGGGCGGGGCGCTCGCCGTCTCGTTCTTCCGCGCCACCGTCATCTACGCGCTGGACCCATGGTTCCACTGGTACGCCGCCCCGCCCGCCTACGGCGAGGTGCTCCAGCACGCGCTGCTCTACAACCCGTTCATCTACCTCATCCTCCTGGGCGTCGCGCACGCGGTGTACTTCGCGGAGCAGGTGCGGCTGAAGGACACGCAGCTGGCGCGCGCGCAGCTCCACGCGCTCAAGGCGCAGCTGCGCCCGCACTTCCTCTTCAACACGCTGAACTCCATCTCCGCCCTCGTGCACCGGGACCCCCGGGGGAGCGAGCGGATGATCGCGCGGCTGAGCGACCTGCTGCGCGGCACGCTCGACGCCGCGCATGAGGAGGTGCCCCTGCGCGACGAGCTGCGGACGCTCCAGCTCTATCTGGACATCCAGGCGGTGCGCTTCACCGACCGGCTCCAGGTGAAGCATGACATCGACCCGGACGCGCTGGGCGCGCACGTGCCCCACCTGTTGCTCCAGCCCCTCGTGGAGAACGCCATCCAGCACGGCATCGCGCCCCGCTCCGCGCCAGGGACGGTGACGGTGGCCGCGCGCAAGGCCGGCGAGGCGCTGCTCCTCGAGGTCCGCGACGACGGCGTGGGCCTCCGGGAGGACGCGGCCCGGAAGGGTGGCAACGGCAAGGGCCTGTGGATTACCCGGGAGCGCCTGGTCCAGCTCTATGGCATGGACCACCGCATGGAGCTGCGCGGCGCGACGGGCGGGGGCGCGTCGGTCACGCTCTCCATTCCCTTCCGGACGGGGCCCGTGGCGTGACGTCCTCCATCCGCGTCCTCATCGTCGACGACGAGCCCCTGGCCCGCGCGCGCCTGAAGGAGCTGCTGGCGGACGAGCCGGACATGGCCGTCATCGGCGAATGTCGGGATGGGAGGGAGGCGGTCGCCGCCATCGGCCGGGAGCGCCCCGACCTGGTGCTCCTCGACGTGCAGATGCCGGAGCCGGACGGCTTCGGCGTCCTGCGGGCCACGGCCTCCGAGCCCCCGCCCGCCGTCATCTTCGTGACGGCCCACCAGGACTTCGCGGTGCGGGCCTTCGAGGCCAACGCGCTCGACTACCTGCTCAAGCCCTTCGACCGGGAGCGCTTCCAGCAGAGCCTCGCCCGGGTGCGCGAGCGCCGACGCACCGGGGCCATGGAGCTGGACGCGGAGCTCCTCGAGCGGCTGGAGGCCTTGTCCCAGCGCCTGCCCTCCGCGCCGGAGCGCTACGCCACGAAGCTGGTGGCGAAGGTGGGCTGGCGCATGCGCTTCCTGCGCGTGGAGGACATCGACTACCTGGAGGCGGAGGGCAACTACGCCTGCGTCCACCTGGGCAAGCAGTCCTACCTGACGCGCGAGACGATGAACGCCCTGGAGGCGAAGCTGGACCCGAAGGACTTCGTGCGCGCCCACCGCTCGCTCATCGTCCGGATGGACCGCATCGAGGAGGTGGAGCCGCTCCCCCCGGGCGAGTACGTGCTCACCCTCCGGGACGGCACGAAGCTCACCACCGGTCGCAGCTACCGCGCCCGGCTTCAGCGGGCCCTGGACCTGCCCTCCTGAGCGGCCTCGCGCCCCTCGCTTCCACCGCTCGCCCCAGGACCTCCACCGTTCGTCACATCCCCGTCGCCTCCCTCGCGATGCCGAGCAACCTTGGCTCCGTCAAAGGGGAGGTCACATGCATCGCTTCATTTCCAAGAGGTCGTGGTCCCTGGGGTTGGCGGTCGTCCTGTCGTCGGCGTCGATGGCGTGCGCGGCGGGTGAGCCGGAGTCGGCCCGCGTGTCGGAGGCGCTGGTGGGCACCGAGGCCGTGTCCGAGGAGGCCCTGCGCTTCCTGCATTGCCCCGCGGGCGGCGACATGTTCGCGCCCGGCGAGGTGTCGCTGCCGGAGCGCTCCGAGTACCGCCTGTCCTTCACGGGGGACGGCAACACGGCGTACTACCACGTGGACCTGGCGGAGGAGCCCTACCAGGCCCTCTTCGTCACCCACAAGGTGAACGGCCACTGGATCCCGGGCCAGATTGTTCCCTTCTCCGGCACGTTCCAGGACTCCGACCCGTTCGTCACGCCGGATGGCAACACGGTGTACTTCTCGTCCGCGCGTCCGGTGAGCGGCGAGGGCCCGCAGCGCTCGGACACGGACCTGTGGGTGGTGCGCCGCGACGCGGGCGGCGACTGGGGCACGCCCGAACACCTGGGCCCGAACATCAACTCCGACCGGCAGGAGCTGTACGTCAGCGCGACCCGGGACGGCACGCTGTACTTCGCCAGCGGCACCTTCGACACGGACTTCAACGTCTACAAGGCGGAGCGCCGCGGCCCCGGCTACGCCCCCGCGGAGAAGCTCGGCGCGGGCGTGAACAGCGATGACTACTGGGAATACAACTCGCACATCTCCTGGGACGGGCGCGTGCTCATCTTCGCGTCGCTCAACCGCCCGGAGGGCTACGGCCTGGGAGACCTCTACGCCAGCGTCAACGTGGGCGGCCGTTGGCTGAAGGCCGTCAACCTGGGGCCATCGGTGAACACGGAGAAGGACGAGTTCCACCCGTCGCTCAGCGTGGACGGCCGCCGCCTCTATTTCGTGCGGCAGACGTGGGCGCCCTTCGTCCCGTCGGACTTCTACCAGCTGGACACGCTCTGCCTGCTGGGGTTGTGACGGCGTGGGGAGCGCGCGGGCCGGAGCGCTCCCGCTCCAGGTCGTCATGAGGGCCGGCGGGAGGTGCTCGGGGGGCGCCTCCCGCCCGGCCCGGTTCGTCAGCGCGCGATGCCGACGACCAGCTCCGCGACGTAGCCCGTGGCGACGCTGCCCGTCACCGTGGCGAGCTGGGTCGCGTAGCCGTCGCGGAACACGTTGTCCGTGGCGAGGCTGATGTTGCGCAGGTTGACCACGCTCTGCGCGTAGCCCGTCGCCGCGTAGGCCTCGTCACAGCTCGTCTTGGGCAGCGCGAGCTGGGAGGTGGCCACCTTGTTGCGCCAGTTGCTCGTGCTGGCGACGGAGGGATACATCTCGAAGTGGATGTGCGGCCAGCGGCCCGCGTAGCAGCCCGGGAAGATGGTGGTGTAGCTCACCTTGCCCGCGCTGTCCGTCACCTGCACGCCCCGCAGGTAGTTCTCGTGGGTGACGCCCGCGGAGTACATCGAATAGAGCCCCGCCCGGTCGCAGTGCCACAGGTAGATGGCGTATCCCTCCAGCGGCGCGCACCCGTTCGCGCTGTTCACCAGCGTGAGGTTGACGGTGAGCGGCACGCCCTGGGCCACGCCCGTGGCGCCCGCGATGCTCGCGCGGATGTCGCGCCTGACGATGCCCGACAGCAGCAGCGCGTTCGCTCCATTGGAGCCGTCTCCTGGATACGGCCCCGCCGTCTCCTCCGGGATGCGCGTGCAGGCCGTCGCGTCGCTGCTCGAATCGCCCGGCAGGGCGCTTCCGTCGTCTTGCGCTCCACCACATCCCATCAACGGAATGAGGCTGGCGCCCGCCATCAAGCGCAACACCTGCCTCCGGTCCGCCATCGTCCGCAGCACCCGCAGGTCCTGCTGGAGCCCCTGGTGGTGGCTCCGCTCGTCGTCGTGCATGTGCACTCCCTCCGTGACTGCCCGCGGGAGGGTAGGAAGTGAATCTTGAGCAAATCTTAAGCGAGAGCTGTAATTTAAGAATTACAAGAAACTCAATTGGCTGGCTTCCTTGGTGGGGACCGGGCCGCTGTCCGGCTGGCCGCCACGTCGGCGACGTACTGCCCCGGGGACTGCCCCACCACGGCCTTGAAGTCGCGGATGAAGTGGGACTGGTCGAAGTACCCGAGTCGCAGCGCGAGCGCGGCCATGTCCTGGGGCTCCGGGCGCGCGAGCAGCTCCGCGGCTTCGTGCAGTCGGTAGCGTTTCAAGACCCATTTGGGGCTGACGCCCACGGCCGCGCGGAAGCGCCGCTGGAGGCCTCGCGGGTCGAGTCCGGCGAGCGCGGCCACCTGCTCCATGCGGGTGATGTCCGGGTCCGAGGCGAGGCGCTCCACCAGGTCCCTCAACTTCGCGATGGGCGCGGGCATGGGCGGCAGTCGCGTGCGGAAGAAGTCCTCGGCCAGGCGCGCGCACTCGCGGGCATCGGGCTGAGCGAGGATGGCGTCTCGCAGCGCGTCGCTCTCCCGGCCGAAGACGGCGCGAAGCCCCACGGTGCGTTCGGTGAGCTGGGACACGGGCGAGCGCAGCAGCGGCTGGAAGGCGGCGGGACGGAACTTGATGCCGAAGACGTGGTCCAGGCCCTGGAGCCGGCGTTGGAACCTGCGGGTCTGGACTCCCACGACGCGCGCGCGGCCCCGCTCGAAGACGAGGTGGATGCAGGGATGCGGCAGCGTCCGGGCGACCACCGGTGCCTCTCCCCGCAGGTCCCAGCGCACGGTCCAGAAATGCTGGATGAACGCCTCCAGCGCGGGGGAGGGCGCGAAGCGCTCGTGGTGGATGCGGCCCGGGGGCGCGGGCCGATGGAGGACGCCCCGGGGCGCGTCGATGCGAGGACGGCTCACCGCGCGGGATTCTGTCCAGGTGTCGCGTTTTTGCAATCCGCCCAGGAGGGCGTCGGCGTATCCCTTCCGCGCTTGCCAAGGAGCGGATGGATGGCGATGACGCGGATGACGGTCTGGGCCTGGGTCGCTGGCGCGGTGCTCTTCCAGGGCTGCGCGGGAACACACGTGGTGAAGTCCGGCGAGACAGCCGGGAGTGAGGCGGGAATGACGAAGCGAGTGAGTGGTCCCTTTGACGTGAAGCTCCTCCCCATGGCGCCGGACGCGGAGGCGGCTCAATCCGTGCTGGGCCGCATGCGGCTCGACAAGCGGTTCCATGGTGGGTTGGAGGCGACGAGCGAGGGGCAGATGCTGGCCACGCGCTCCCCGGACAACGGCTCGGGTGGCTATGTCGCGCTGGAGCACGTCACCGGGACGTTGGAGGGGCGGCAGGGCGGCTTCATCCTCCAGCACTCGGGGACCATGAACCGTGGGGCCTACACGTTGTCGGTGACGGTGGTGCCGGACTCGGGCACGGGCGCGCTGGAGGGGCTCTCCGGGTCGATGAAGATCATCATCGACGACAAGGGGAACCACTCCTACGACTTCGAGTACACCCTGGCCCCGTCGCCTTGAGCGCGCCACGCTCGGAGGGCGCCACGGCCTCAGCGGCGCGGGCGCCGGGGCCTCCTCACGGCGCGAACCGTGCGGCTCGCTCCCCCACCCGCGTAGAAGATGTCGCCGCCGTCCGACTCGAGCCCCGAGACGGTCACGCCCTCGGGCAGCGTGAGCCGGACGAGCACCCGACCGTCCTTCGGGTCGATGCGGCGGATGTCGCTCGAATCATCTTCCGCGGTGCCGTGCCACAGCTCGCCCTCCACCCACGTCACGCCGGTGACGAAGCGCTTGGACTCGAGGGTGCGCAGGACGGCGCCCGTCTCGGGGTCGATTTGATGAATCACCCGGCCACGAAACTGCCCCACCCATAGGAACCCCTCGGCCCAGGTGAGCCCCGAGTGGTTGCCATGGCCGGGGGCCGGCACGGTCTTCAGCACCTGTCCCGTCGCGGGGTCGATCTTCCGGATGCGGCCCTCGCCGAGCTGAAAGAGATGCCGGCCATCGAAAGCGGTCCCCGCGTCGCACGGCACGTCGAGGGTGCGCACGGGTTCACCACTCGCCGGGTCGAAGGCCTGAAGCGTCTTGCCTCCGGCGAACCAGACGTTCTCGCCGTCATACGTCACGCCATGGACGCGCGAGGCGACCTCGAATGGGCCGTACTCCCGGAGAATCTCCGCTGGCTGTATCTCTTCCGCCTCGCTCCGCGTCTCGTCCATGTCCGTGCTCCGTCCCTCGCCCCGTGGCCCGCTCTACTCGAAGAGCGTGGACGCCGGGAGTAACAAAGTCGTCGTGAAGCCACTGACAGGAGGCGCCACCCAGCGTCGCGCGCGGCCACCGCCGAGCGCGCGGACCTGTCCGTCCTCCGCCAGCGAGGAGAGGACGCGTTGCACCGTGCGTTGACTCGCGCCGAGCACGAGCGCGAGCGCCGAGGTCGACCAATGTTCACCGTCCGCGAGCAGCGCCAAAACGGCGCCGCCCGCTCCCTCGACGGGCGGCGCGAGGACCCGCGCCTCCATCGAATGCCGCGGAGCCAGGGCGAAGCCAGACGGGGTTGCCCGGATATCCGCCAGGTCGCGCAACCGCGCTCTCAGGCGGCCCAGCTCGACTCGCAGGCGCACGCGATAGGATGCGTTCACGCGCCGCGCTCCGAAGACGTGCCGGGCGAGGTCGTCTCGCGAGGCCTCGCCAGGCCAGGCCTCGGCCAGCACGCGCAGGAGTCCGAACAGCACGGGGCGAGTGGCCAGCGTCACGACGCGCTCGCGCGCGTGGACCGTTCGGCGGCAGGCGTTGACGACGAGGTGCCCCGAGCCCAGCAGCGACTCGACCTCATCGAGCACGACCTGTCTCGCCTCGCCCCGGACGATGACCCGCGCGGCGGGGAGGCTCAGGACACGAGCGGCATGCTCGACCTCGGCCTCGAGAGAGGGGATGCGCGCACGTCCGGCGGCGCTCCGCGCGTGTTCGAGCGCGACGCGGGCGGCACGGGTGGCCCCTCGCCGCAGCGCCACCTCGAGCTGCAGCAGATGCGCGACAGCCAAGGTCATCGCGGAGGCACCGACGAGGTCGAGCTCGGCCACGGCCCGCTCGGCCTCCTCGATGCGTCCTAGCAACAGGGCTCGCCGCGCCTGCAACAACCGCGTGTAGCGCGCGTTCCGCGAGTCACCGTGGCGAATGAAGGTGCGCAGCGCTTCTCCGAGCGTGAGGTCGGCTCCTCCGAAGTCCCGAGACGCGAGCGCCACCTCCGCCTCCGCGACGTTGCAGCGAGCCCGCGCGAGGGCGTCGCTGGAGCCGTAGGCGCGAGCCGCGCGCCGCAGGAGCTGCGTCGCCTTCTCGAACACCCCCATCTGTGCCATGGCGATGCCTCTCACGGCCAACGCCGGCGCGTCCTCTCGGAGCGCCACGCGCTGGAGTGCACCCAGGGGGTCTCCCTCCCCCAGTGCCCGAGCCGCCGCCGTGATGAGTGCATCCATGACGCACATCCTCCGGCACCCCTTCCGTGTTGGGAAGCCCGTCGCCTTTGTTACTCCCCGCTCGCGCTGCCCGCCGATTACGTCTGGGCCATCCACCCCACCGGAGGAATCACGGTGACACACGTCAAGACGGAGTCGAGGAGTGAGTGGCTGGCCGCGCGCAAGGAGCTGTTGGCCAAGGAGAAGGCCCTCACGCGGATGCGCGACGAGCTGAGCGCCACACGCCGCACCCTGCCCTGGCTGCGCGTGGCCGAGCCCTACGTGTTCGATGGCCCCGAGGGCAAGGAGACGCTCGCGCAGCTCTTCGCGGGCCGAAGCCAGTTGCTCGTCTACCACTTCATGTTCGCACCCGAATGGGAGAACGGCTGCAAGAGCTGTTCGTTCTGGGCCGACTCCTTCAACGGAGTCGTCGAGCACCTGCGCCAGCGGGACGTCAGCTTCGTCGCCATCTCCCGCGCGGAGCTGCCGAAGCTGCAGGCGTTCCGACAGCGGATGGGCTGGCGCTTCAAGTGGGTGTCATCGCAGGGAAGCGAGTTCAACTACGACTTCCAGGTGTCCTTCCGCGCGGACGCCGTGGCGCGTGGCGAGGCCGTCTACAACTACGCGCCGCTGCCGCACTCCGCTTCGGACATGCCGGGCTTCAGTGTCTTCTCGAAGGACGAGCGCGGCGACGTCTTCCACACCTACGGGACCTACGGGCGAGGCATCGATCCGGTCAACACGGCGTATCAGCTCCTGGACCTCGTCCCGAAGGGCCGAGACGAGGACGGGTTGCCGTCGCCGATGCACTGGGTTCGCCTGCGGGACGCGTATGGCCCCTGAGCATCAGGCGGGCCCACGGGGGGAGCGCCGCCTGGCGGTGCGTGCTCCCGCGATATCGCTGATCCTGGGGCTCATGGCCGCGCTCGTCCCGAAATGCCCGTTGTGCCTGGTCGCGTACCTGCCGGTGCTCGGGGTGACGGTCGGCGCCGCGGGAACCCTCAGCGCGATGCTGCGTCCCGCGGGCTTCGCCGTGGCGACCCTCTCCCTGGGCTTCATCGTTGTTCGTCGCGTGCGCAAGCAGACGCACATCCGGCGAGCCCGACAGCGAATGACCTGACCCGCCACGCCCCCGCCTGGCTCCAACAATGACTCGACCGCGGCCCCCCAGTCCTCGTGGATGAGCCAGGCGGTCGCGCGTCGACCTCACCGCAGGGCGATTTGTGGGTCCACGCGGGTGGCGCGATGGGCGGGCAGCCACGTGGCCAGCAGCGCGACGAGCGTCACCAGCGCGGCGAGCGCGCCGAAGACGAGCGGGTCCGTCGTGCTCACGCCGTACAGCAGGCTGGCCATGACCCGCGTCAGCGCGAAGGCTCCCACCAAGCCCAGGCCCACCCCCAGCAGGGCCAGCCGCATCCCGTGGCCCAGCACCAGTCGCAGCACGTCGGAGGGCTGGGCGCCGAGCGCCATGCGGATGCCCATCTCCCGCGTGCGCTGACGCACGGCGTACGCCATCACCCCGGACAGCCCCACACCCGCCAGCAGCAGGGACATCCCCGCGAAGAGCGCCACGACGAAGGACATGAACCGTGGGCGCGCGGTGGACTCCGCCAGCCGCTGCGCCATCGTGCGCACGTCGGCCAGGGGCAGCTCCCTGTCCAGCTCGCCCACCGCCGCTCGCACGGAGGGAATCACCGCCGCCGGGTCGCCCTGGGTGCGCGCCACGAACGACGTGAAGAAGAACGTGCGCTGGAGGGTCGCCACGTACGCCTCCGGGCGGGCCTCCTTCGCGGGCCCGTCGTACTTCACGTCGCCCACCACGCCGACCACCGTGAGCATGGGCGTGGCCTCGCCTCCCAGCCGGAGGCGCTGACCCACCGCGTCCTGTCCCGGGAAGTGCTGGCGCGCGGCCGTCTGGTTCAACAGCACCACCGGCTCCGACTTCGCGGTGTCCGTCGTCGCCACGTCGCGGCCCTGGAGCAGCGGAATCCCCAGGGTCCGCAAGTAGCCGGGGGTGATGGCTTGGAATCCCACCGAGGGCCGCTCCGACACCGGCACCGGCCGGCCCTCGACCTCCAACGAGAGCCAGATGTTGGCGCCTCCCATCGGCAGGTCGGAGATGGCCCCCGCGCCCTGGACCCCGGGCACCTGCGAAACGCGCTCCACCACCTGCTGGAAGAACGCGGCCTGTCGCGCCTCGTCTGGATAGCGCTCCGGTGGCAACGACATGCTCCAGGTGAGCACTCCCTCTTCCTGGAACCCCGGCTCCACGTCCTGGAGTCGCCACAGGCTGCGCACGAGCAACCCGGCGCTGATGAGGAGCACCACCGCCAGGGCCACCTCTCCCACCACCAGCGCGTCGCGCGAGCGGTGCCCGCCCACGAGCCGCCCCCCGCCCGACTGCCGCAACACCCCGTTCAGGTCCGGGGTGGAGGCCTGGAGCGCGGGGAGCAGCCCGAAGAGGACCCCGGTCCCCAGCGTCATGCACACGGTGAAGGCCAGCACGCGACCGTCCACGCCCACCTCCTCCAGCCGTGGAACCTCCGGCGGCACCAGCCCCAACATGGCGTCCAGCCCCCAGGCGGCGAGCAGCAGGCCGAGCGCGCCCGCGATGAGGGACAGGAGCACGCTCTCGGTGAGCAGCTGTCGCGCCAACCGCCAGCGCCCCGCCCCCAGCGCGGCCCGCACCGCCATCTCCGGACGGCGCGCGGCGGCGCGCACGAGGAAGAGATTGGCCACGTTCGCGCACGCGATGGCCAGCACCAACCCCACGGCCCCGAGAAGGATGAAGAGCACCGGCCGCACGTCGCCCAGGAGCTGCTCCCGCAGCGGCACCAGGGTGATTCCGGAGTCCTGGTTCGTCTCGGGATGGAGCTGGGTCAGCGTGTCGGCGAGGGCGCTCATCACCTGGGTGGCGCGCTCCAGCGACACGCCCGGCTTCAACCGCCCGAGCACTCGCAGGTAGCTCGTGCCGCGCGATTGGCTCAGGTCCACCGTGGCGTCGGGCCCCAACTGCGGGATGTCGTGCAGGGGCGCGGGAACCCAGAGTTGCGGCGCGTCGGTGGGGGAGGCGCCCGCGGGCACCAGCGCCGGGATGCGGAAGCGCTCCGGCATCACCCCGAGCACCTCGTAGCTCCGGCCGTCGAGCCGCACCTGGCGCCCGACGACGTGAGGGTCCTCGGCGAAGCGCGTCTTCCAGAGCCCGTGGCTGAGCACGGCCACCTGCCGGGGCCCCGTGTCCTCACCCGGGCCCTGGAAGACGGTGCCCAGCGCGGGGGCCACGCCGAGCACCTGGAAGAAGTTCGAGGAGACGCTGGCCGCGCGCAGCCGCTCGGGCGTGCCGTCCCCCGTCAGGTTGACGGAGAGCGGGGCGATGGCGGCCATCGACTCGAAGACGTCGTCCTGCCTCCGCCAGTCGAGGAAGTTCGCGGGCGACACCGTCCAGCGCGGCGAGGCGGGCAGCCGCGTCCACGCCATCACCAACCGGTCCTGGTCGGGGAAGGGCAGGGGCGACAGGAGGACCGCGTTCACCACGCTGAAGATGGCCGTGTTCGCGGCGATGCCCAGCGCCAGCGTCGCCACCGCGATGGCGGTGAAGGCGGGGTGCTTGGTGAGCATTCGCAGCGCGTGGCGAAGCTCCTGGAGGAAGTCGGTCATGTGGGCTCCCGCGCGACAGTCTGCGCGGGCCCGGGAGAGCAAGGGGCGCGCCAGCGAGGGCCCGCGTCGTGTCGCGAGCCACGGTCCGTCGTCCGGCGGTGTCCGCCTGCCCGCTCCTGGGAACGCGCTTCCCACATCCGGACAGGGTTCAGGTGGACAGCTCGATGGTCAGGTCCGGGCGCGCCTGCTTCAGGGCTTCGATTGACTCGGCGGGGAGCCGCGTCTGTCGCAGGACCAGGGTCTGGAGGGCGGGCATGCGGCCGAGCCAGTCGGGCAGCGAGGTGAGCGGCGCGGCCTTGAGGTTGAGGTAGCGCAGCTTCGGGAGCTGGAGGAGCGTCTCGGGGAGGTCCTTCACCCCGGTGCCGTCCAGGGCGAGTGACTCCAGGGACTGCAGCCGGGCCAGCTCGGCGGGGAGCGACGTCAGCTCGGGGTTGTTGGAGAGGTTGAGGTTCTTGAGCTTCGTGAGCCGTCCCAGCGCGCTGGACAGGAGGACCAGCCTCACGCCGGTCGCGGACAGGCTCTCCAGCTCCGTGAACTCGCCCACCATGTCCGGCAGCACGCGCAGCGTCGCGGTGTGGAGGAAGAGGTGCTTCGTGTTCCGCGGATGGCCCGCCAGCACGGCCGCCGCGCGCTCCTCGCGGGCCTGGGTCGCCGTCGCGCCATACGAGTCCAGGAGCAGGTCGAGCGGGTCCCCCAACGCGTCGTCGCGGACCTTGCGCGGGGTGGCGGCCTGTTTGCCCAGCGCCCCCAGCTTCTTGGCGAGCCAGGCCGTGAAGGTGCCCTGCTCGAGCGTGGGCAGGCTGTCTTCCACGGACCAGACCACGAGCCCATCCCCCTGGGCGCTCTTGCCGAAGCAGTAGCCGTTGATGTCGTTGAGGTCCTCCGACGCGAACATCACGAAGCGGTAGTCGTGGCGACCCGCCTCGCGCTCCTCGCGCACCACCGTCCACGGGCGACCCGGCTCGCCCATGCCTTGCGACGCCTGCACGCGCCAGCGCGGGGGGAGGAAGGCCAGACCCTTCTTCCCGGGGTTCACCCAGCGGTAGCCCAGCTCCTCGACGAAGCGCTGGTAGTCGTCGGGGAGCAGCGCGCCCAGGTCGGGCGCGTGCTCGAACGTCATCGCCAGGGGTTCCAGCTCGCTCGGGTACTGCCCGGAGGTCCGTGGGCCCAGGGCCTCCCCGAGTCGGGCCTCCAGCTCCCTCCACTGCGTCGCGAGTTCAGCGGGGGTCGGCGTGGCCGGCTTCTTCGTGGGGGAGGTGCGCGAGGTCGTCTTCTTGGTTGCCATGGCGGTGTGAGCCCAACCCGG